>JAHBYM010000140.1 GCA_019635975.1 Parvibaculum sp.
CCCCGGCCCTTCGCTTGCGCTCCGGGCGTTCGGCGCTCGAAAAGGTTCACTGAACCTTTTCGCCGGCGTTCCGCCGGACGCGCCTCACCCCTCACTCCAGCGTGAAGGCGATCTTCAGCTTGACCTGGTAGTGGCCGACCTTGCCGTTTTCGATATGGCCGCGCGTTTCGACGACTTCGAACCAGCGCAGCTCGCGCAGGCTCTGCGAGGCCTTGGCCACAGCGCTCGAAATCGCGTCTTCGATGCTTTTCGGCGAGGAGCCAACGATTTCGACGACCTTGTAGACATGCTCGGACATCGGATGTTCCTCCGTTGGCGTGTCAGTTTGCTCCGCAAGGAAGGTGGAGCGATTGCGCCATGCGGCAAGGACCGCGGCGCGACATAAGATCCGGCGCAAAAACATGGCTTTGGCCGCCCCGGTTTGGCAGACTGTCCGGAGCGAGAAAAATGACGGCCCGCGAAGAAGCCCGCGAAGAAGGAGGACGCCCCCCGTGACCCTTCGACTGCGTCAAACGATCTACGCCATATTGGCGGTTTCGGGCGCCGCGCTGTTCGGCGCGGCCGGCACGGCCCAGGAGACGGCCGCACCGGAACCACCCGCCGAAACGGCGAAGGCGCCGCCGCTGGCCATGCTGACGGTGATCGCGGGCGCCATCGGCCCGGCAACGGCAAAGCAGGTGGCGGATGCGGTGGAAGAAGCCGAAACGCGACGCGCCGATGTGCTGATCCTGAAGATCGACACGCCGGGCGGCCTTGTCACCTCGACCCGCGAAATCATTTCCTCGATCCTGGAATCGCAGGTGCCGGTGGCGGGCTATGTCGCCCCGGCCGGCGGGCACGCGGCCAGCGCCGGCACCTACATCATCTATGCAACCGCGATTGCCGCGATGGCGCCCGGCACCAATATCGGCGCGGCGACGCCGGTGACGATCGGCGGCGGGATGCCGGGCCTGCCCTCGCCGGAAGACGCGGCGCCCAAAAAGGAGGGCGGAGAGGACGGCGCGGCGGAGGAAGCGCCGGCGCGCACCCCGCAACCCTCCAACGAGGACGCGATGGCCGCCAAGGCGACCAATGACGCAGTGGCGCATATCAGGAGCCTCGCCGAAATGCATGGCCGCAACGCCGACTGGGCCGAAAAGGCGGTGCGCGAGGGCGCGAGCCTTTCGGCGCGGGCCGCGGTGGAGGAAGGCGTCGTCGAATTCATCGCCGCCGACCTGGGCGAGTTGCTGCGCCTGATGCATGGCCGCGAGGTCGCGACCGCGGCGGGCAAGCGCGTGCTCGACACCGAGGGCGCGGGCATTGTCGAGATCGAGCCCGGCGCGATGACGAAGCTGCTGGCGATCCTCAGCAACCCGAACGTCGCCTTCATCCTGATGCTGATCGGCATTTACGGATTGATCTTCGAGTTCTCGAACCCCGGCACGATCGGCCCCGGCGTCATCGGCGCGATCTGCCTGCTGCTCGGACTTTATGCGCTCAACCAGTTGCCGCTCGACTATGCGGGTCTGGCGCTGATCCTGCTCGGCCTCGCGCTGATGGTCACCGAGGCCTTCACGCCGACATTCGGTGTGCTGGGACTTGGCGGCGTCATCGCCTTCGTGCTTGGCGGCGCCATGCTGATCGACAGCGACCAGCCGGAGTTCCAGCTTTCATGGAGCGTGATCGCGGGAACGGCGGTGGTGAGCGTGCTGACGCTGGCGGCGCTGCTCGGCTATGCCTGGCGCGCGCAGACGAGGCCGGTCGCAACCGGCAGCGAGGAACTGACCGGCATGGAGGCGCAAGTGATCGACTGGGCGGACGGCCAGGGCCATGTCTGGGTGCATAGCGAACGCTGGCGCGCGCGCGGACCACACCAGCTCGCGCCCGGCGAGAAGGTCAGGATCGAGAAGCTCGACGGATTGACGCTTGTGCTGAGCGACGCCCCGGCGGTGCATGGGTGAGCGGCGGAAGGGAACGAGATGTTTCGTCCTTTGCCAACAACTCAATGTCACCCCGGCGAAAGCCGGGGCCCACTCGCCGCGTCTCTTGCCACGGCACCGGCAGGAAAATTCGGCATCCACGCCGCGCACAAACCCACTTGCTGAGGGAACCAATGGACCCCGGCTTTCGCCGGGGTGACACTTTTATTTTCGGCAGGCATCCGTTTCACTGTTGAAGCGGGACCAACACACAATCCTGCCAAACAGAACGGAGAGGCCTGATGGGAAATCTCGCATTCTATGTATTCCTGATCGTATTGCTGGTCGGCTTTCTGAGTTCGGCAATTCGAATCCTGCGCGAATACGAACGTGGCGTCGTCTTCACGCTCGGACGATTCACCCGCGTGGCGGGGCCGGGTTTCATCATCATCATCCCGGTCATCCAGCAGATGGTGCGCGTCGACCTGCGCACTTTCGTCGAGGACGTGCCGACACAGGATGTGATTTCGCGCGACAACGTGTCGGTGCGCGTCAATGCGGTGATCTATTACCGCATCGTCGAGCCGCAAAACGCGATCCTCAATGTCGAGAACTACATGGAGGCAACAAGCCAGCTTGCCCAGACGACGCTGCGCTCGGTGCTCGGCAAGCACGAACTGGACGAAATGCTGGCCGAGCGCGACAAGCTCAACAGCGACATCCAGGAAATTCTCGACAGCCAGACCGATGCCTGGGGCATCAAGGTCGCCAATGTCGAGATCAAGCATGTCGATATCGACGAGAGCATGATCCGCGCCATCGCACGGCAGGCCGAAGCCGAGCGCTACAGGCGTGCCAAGATCATCAACGCCGAGGGCGAACAGCAGGCAGCCGAGAAACTGGTGGAAGCCGGCAGGATTCTCGCCGGCGACCCGCGCGCCATGCAGCTTCGTTATTTCTCGGCGCTGCACGACATTGCCGGCGAGAAGACCAACACCATCGTCTTCCCGCTGCCGATGGACCTGATGGACGCGATCCGCCGCCGGGATTGATCCGGCGCCGAACGCGGACATAGACAGGAACCCGCGCCGCGAGGCGCGGGTTTTTTCATGTCGCGCGAAAGGTCCATTCAGGACCGATCCCCGCTCCCCTGACGCGGGACTTGCCCGAATAATACAACCCGGCACACGCGCGGCAAAGCGAGTCGCGATCCGCGCTTCGGCGCGTCAACCGGGGAGCGGGCACACCCATGAGCGACATCCGATATGTTTCCGGCTGGAAGAAGAACGATCCGAAGATCGAGCGCGACGTGATCGCGGTCTGGCGCGAACAGGGTATCCTGCCGCCGGGCACCGCGCCGGAGGACCGCGCGAAGCAAATCTGCGCGGTCGCATATGACGGCAAGAAGGTTTGCGGCATCTCGACCGTCGAAATCGCGCCCTACGCACCCTTGCGCAACAAACGCTTCGGCTTCCTGCGCGTCTTCACCGTGCCCGACTACAGCCAGCAGACGGTGGCGATCGGCCTTGCAACCGAATGCCGGGAAATCCTGCGCGCCTGGTCTGTCGCCAATCCGGGCGAGCGGCTCGCCGGCATGGCGGCCGTCTACCAGTCGCCAAAGCTCGGCCACTATCCGGTCGGCGAGAGCGGCCTGACGCTGATCGGCTATACGCGCGAGGGCTATCAGATGCGCGTGATCTGGTTCAACCACCTGCCGCTCAACGAAGCGGCAGCCACAGCAAGCGGAGCAATCGTCGCATGACCATCGCCTCTCCCAGTCAATCTCAATCGGCGCATCTTTCCTATGCGGTGATCGCCGCCGGCACCATTGTCGCCATCGCCCTCGTTGTGACGGCGTTGATGGGTCCCGACCGGGGCACGCGCCTGATCGCCAACCCGCAGGGCGGCATCTGGGTACAGAAGGGAAATTCGCTCTTCCTCTGCCGCGCCTCGACCAATGGCGCCGCGCCTTGCGTCAACCTGACGGACGGCAGCGCCCTTTCCTTCGCCGACATCGCGCGCTGACCTTCCCGTCTCCAAACGGAAATGGCGCCCCTTGCGGGGCGCCATTTTTTGTTGTGCCGGCGGCGGAGGAGCGCCGCCTGCGCTCAGAAGGCGAAGCGGACCGAGGCGGCGAGGCTCTGCTCGTCGTAATCGCTCTGGAATTCGCCATCGTAGGTGACACGGAGGCTGAACTTGTCGGAGGCCTCCCAGGTCAACCCGCCGCCGATGCCGAAGGAGAGATCGTCGCGCGGCGTCTGCTGGGTGACGAAGGCGCCGCCCCCGACAATCGCCCCCGTGATCGCCTCGTCGGGGTTGGCAAGCTCGTTGAGAAGCTTGACGCCGAACTCGGGGATCAGCTTGCCGCCGCCCTCAAGCGCCGTGGTGTGGCGCAGGTTGACGCCGACGACACCCCGGAGCGACTCGACCGTGCGGGCATTGACCGTGATCGGCAACGGACCCGTCTCGGTATAAGCGTCGATGTCGACCCGGTTGTAGCGCAGGCCCACATTGGGCGTGATGTCCCATTGGCCTTCGGTGAACATCCGGCCGACCTCGCCACGGGCGACGAACTGCGTGCCGTCGAAGCTCGCGACATTGACCCCGCCGAGCGAATTGCGGCGGCTGTCATAGTCGTTGATGCCGTAGCCGAGCGTGCCGTTGACGTACCAGGCGCCGGGGCGATAGCTGACATAGCCGGTAACGCCGTGGCTCGTGATGTCGACGCTCGAATTGGCGCCGGCGCCGTTTTCCTCGACCTTGCTGTCCATGTAGAAGTAGCCGAAGCCGGCGCGAAGGTTGGGCGCGACCTCGCCGTCGATGCCGACGGTGCCGCCCCAGGTGTCGGCGTCGAAGCCGTTGACGGCGCCGGGCGTGTATTTGGCCGTCAGGTAACCCATGCGGCCCCAGAGCGCCCAGTTGCCGCTGCCGCCAAGCGCCGCCTCGCCCGCCGCGACACCGGTCTCGCCGCCTTGCGCGACCGTGAAGCCGCCGCCGGAGAGCCGGTCCATGATCATGTCGAAGACGAGATCGGTCGACGAGATCGTGGCGCTGCCGGTGGCATTGCTTTCATCCGGCAGCGTGTCCTGGATGACCTTCAGCAGGGCCGCGAGTTGCTCTTCCTCGGTCTCGAACTGCAGCAGATACTGCACCAGCGGATTGTCGAGCGGCTGCGACTGGATGTATTTGTCGAGCGCTCTCGCCATGCTGAGCTTGTTCCGCGTCGAACCTGTCGCCTCAGTTTCAACATCGAAGGCGGTGTCCTCGACCTCGATGCGGAGGAAGAGATTGTCGGCCGCGCCTTCGGTGACGATCTCGTCGTTCATCACCTTCAGGAACTTGAAGAGGATCAGATTGTCGGTGACGGCGGCGCCGTCGTCGGTGACGCCGTTCTCGCTGGCAGCCGAAGCGACCAGCACATCCTCGCCGACCGTCTGCGTGAAGCCGGCCCCCGCATTGACATGGATGGTCGCGCCGGCATCGAAGTGGACCGTGTCACCCGCGACGACGCCGCCGCCGGCACCGGTGAGGCCGGTCTCGAAGGTGCTGCCCTCGTTGAAGGCAACGGCGCCCGAGAAGCCGAAAGTGCCCCCGGCTGCAACGCGCAACCGGCCATCGATCGCAGTCTCGACCGCGACCGCATAGGAACCTTCCGCCGTGGTGGCGAGAATGCCGTCTTCGCCGACGACGATCGTGCCTTCGTCGCGCGTGTGGATGTTGACACCGTCGAAGATCGTGGTGCCGCCATAGAAGCCGACGAAGTGGGCGTTCGAGATCGCATAACCCTCGACGCCGTCGGCGAAGGTGACGGTGTCTTCCTGCTCGAAGTAGACGTGCAGATCACCCTCGTATCCGCTGCCGCCATGGATACCCTTGGCGATCGAGACGCCGGTGCCGGAGACCGTCACCGTATCCTCGCCTTCGCCGGTATGGATCGCGCCGCCGACCGTACCGCCATCGACGATGATCGTGTCGTCGCTGTCGCCGAACGACGTGTCGATGTCGCCCGAGACGCTGCCGGTGTTGAGGATATAGGTCGAACCGAAATCCTCGAAGTCATAGGCGCTGACATGGATGTCGCCTGTCACCGTGCCATGGTTGACGATGGAGGCGTATTTGGTATCGAAGACGTTGATCGCGACGCCGTCTCCAGACGAAATGACGCCGTCTTCGGTGTTGGTGATGAAGACTGTCGGGCCCGACGCCTGGATGGCATCGGCATATTTGCCGGACGCCTCGATGGTGCCGGAATTGTAGATCGTCGTTGTCGCGAAGAAGTTGGAATGTGCAACGACCGCATGCGCCTCGTCGCCCGACGTCGAGATGCTGCCCGAATTGTCGAGCGAGACGGTGCTGCCCCGGAGCTGGACACCTCTGGTGCCGTCGGCCGTCGTTTCGATGCTGCCGCGATTGACGACATCGGCCTCTTCGAAGGCCAGCAGACGCACACCGGCCGTTTTCTCGTTTTCGACCAGAACCGTCGCGTCCTCATCGTTGAGGAAGTAGGCGCTTTCCGCCTCTTCGATGTCGACGCGGCCGACGATGGAGCCGTAATTGTAGACCGCGACGTCCCCGGACTCGTCGATCTCGATGGCGGATTCGG
>JAHBYM010000141.1 GCA_019635975.1 Parvibaculum sp.
GCGCTCGGCCATCCGCTCGGCATGAGCGGGGCGCGGCTTGTGACGACGGCGGTATACGAGCTCGAAAAGCGCGGCGGGCGCTATGCGCTGTGCACGATGTGCATCGGTGTCGGGCAGGGCATCGCCATGGTGATCGAGCGGGTCTAGAAACCGAGCGCGAGTTGGACGAGGCTCGGGCGGGTGACGAGTGCCGATGGTGCGCGCGGACGGCGGATGTGGCGCGGACGCGGTGCGGGCTTTGCCTGCCGTTCGGCCCGGACAGGCGGCTTCTTCTTCGCGGGTTGCGGTTTGCGCATATGGGCGAGGCGGCGGGGCTTGCGGATCAGCGCCACCAGCCAGCGGTCGGGCGAAAGGCAGACGCGGTCGAGACGCCAGGCGACGCCGCGCACTTCCTCGCCCGGCACGTGAAAATCGACATCCTCCCATGAGAGACAGAGGAAGGGTTCTTCGCGCGGCGGCGCGGCTTGCGGCGCGGGCATTTCGCCATGCGTATCTTCTTCGACCGGATCGGTGAGGAGAAGCACGTCGTTCTCGTCGTCCGCATGTTCAACTGGTGCTTCGGGTGCTGCGTCGATTTCGACATGAATGTTTCGCGGTGGCGCGGACCAGCCGGTGAGGTCGGCCGGCGCGAGCGGCCGGCAGATATGTGCGCCCTGCGCGGCGGTGAAGCCGAGCGCGGGGAGGGCCGCAAGCGTCGTTGCATCCTCGACGCCGACGGCCGTTGCCTCAAGGCCGCGCGACGCGGCGAGCGCGACGCGGCGGCCGACAAAGCCGAGACCGGCGTGACGCAGACGGCTTGCGAACTGGATGATCGCGGCGCCGCCGATTTTCACTTCATCGAAGCAGTCGCGACTCAAGAGCTCGTCGGGGACGATGACGGCGCCACCGCCGTCGAGTGCGGTGCTGAAGCCGAGGCGGCGCAGTTCACCGATGATTTGGGCGGCGACTTCGCCGTGGCGGACGAAGGCTCCTTCGGGCACTTCGAGGATCAGGCGCGAGGGGTCGAGGCCGCGTTCGCCGAGGATGCCGTCGAGATCGCCGGGCAGGCGCTTGTCGGCGAGGTCGGCGGCGCCGAGATTGATCGAGATCGGCCATGCGGATTTTTCGGCATCGGCCGCTGACGTCCATTCGGCCAGTACATCGGCGGCGGCTGACGCAACGTAACGTGTCAACTCACCGCTGCGTTCGCGGCGTTCGAAGAAGGAGAGGAAGAGGCCGGGCGGCAGCAGGCCGTAGTCCGGATGGTTCCAGCGGATATAGGCTTCGGCGCCCAGGCCCTCGCCGGTGGCGAGCGCAATTTTCGGCTGACAGACCAGAAACAGGTGATGGGCCTCGAAGGCGAGGTCGATGTCGCGGTTGGTCAGGCGAAAGGAACTGCTGTACATCTTGATCCCGGACGACACGCATTCTGCGATGGGTCCAGACTGGCGGGGGCGGGTTTACGAGCGCTTAACCGGCCGGCAGAAGCGGCGGACAACGTCGCCAAACAATAAAAACAATGCTTCGAATTGAAGCAAACGGGAGTGCGAGAATGACCAAACCGGCGACAGATGCGCTGATTCCGGCGGCGACGATCCTGCTTGTGCGCGACGGCGCGGAGGGGATCGAGGTTTTCATGGTGGTGCGCCATCACCAGATCGATTTCGCTTCGGGCGCGCTGGTTTTTCCGGGTGGCAAGGTCGATGCGCTGGACCGTGCGGAAGGCGTGCGCGGGCGCGTCGATGGCGCGGAGGGGCTGGACGACTGGGAATTTTCGATGCGGGTGGCGGCAATCCGCGAGGCGTTCGAGGAATCGGCGGTGCTGCTGGCGCGCGAGGAACGCACGGGGCGGGTGGTGGATGCGGCGCGGCTGAAGGCGCTCGATCCCTATCGCGATCCGTTGAACAAGGGCGAGATCGGCATTGCCGATTTTCTGGAGCGCGAGGGACTGCGGCTCGCCGGCGACATGCTGACGCCATTTGCGCACTGGATCACGCCCAACATGATGCCGAAGCGTTTCGACACGCGGTTCTATCTCGCGGCGGCGCCGGAGGATCATCTCGCGGTGCATGACGGCTACGAGTCGGTCGACTCGGTGTGGATCCGCCCCGAGATCGCGCTGCGGGAGGCGGATGCCGGGACGCGGACGATCATCTTCCCGACACGGATGAATGTGGCGAAGCTCGGCTACAGCCCGAATGTCACGGCGGCGATCGAGGCGGCGCGGGGCAAGCCCGTCGTCACCGTCGAGCCGGTGGTGACCAAAAACGAGGCGGGAAAGCCCGTGTTGCGCATTCCGGCGGAAGCGGGCTATCCGGTGACGGAAGAGCCGCTGGAAGCGGTGGCGAACGTGGCGAAGCCGAAGGCCTAGTAGAGAAACTGCTCGGTCAGGATGCGTTCGTCGAGCGAGTGGTCGGCGTCGAAAAGCATCAGCAAGTCGATCGATGCGTCTTCCTCGACTTCGACGTCGCGCACGTTGCGGAATTCGGTGTGGTCGGCGACGGCGCTGACGGGGCGTTTTCCGTGTTCGAGAATTTCGATGCGGACATGGGCGCGGTGCGAGAGCAGCGCGCCGCGCCAGCGGCGGGGCCGGAAGGCGCTGATCGGCGTCAATGCGAGCAACGCCGCGTCGATGGGGACGATGGGGCCCTGCGCCGAGAGATTGTAGGCGGTGGAGCCGGCCGGCGTCGCCACCAGCACACCGTCGCAGACAAGCTCTTCCATGCGCGTCTTGCCGTCGATGGAGATGCGCAGCTTCGCCGCCTGATAGGTTTCGCGGAAGAGCGCCACTTCATTGATGGCGAGCGCTTCCCTGGTTTCGCCGGTCGCGAGCGTCGCCTTCATGCGCAGCGGATGGAGCGTCGCGAGTTCGGCGGCGTCGAGGCGCTCATGCAGATCGTTGTCGCGGTATTCGTTCATCAGGAAGCCGACCGAACCGCGGTTCATGCCATAAATGGGCACACGCCTGTCCATATGCTCGTGCAAGGTTTGCAGCATCAGCCCGTCGCCACCCAGCGCGACGATGATGTCGGCCTTGTCGGGCGCGACGTCACCATAGCGCGCGCGCAAGGTTTTCAGCGCCGCCTGAGCCTCGGGCATGTCGGTCGCCACGAAGGCGATCTTCTCGAATTTCATTCCACGTCCCTCGTCAGGCCGCATAATAGCGGCGGGGCCGCAAGGAGGTAAGCATATGGGCGGAGATACGCAAGAAGGAGAATTCGTCTTTATCTATACGACCTTGCCTTCGATGGCGGCGGCGGAGGCCGCGAGCCGGGCGCTGGTGGCGGAAAAGCTCGCGGCCTGCGTCAATATCTATCCGGGGCTCCGCTCCGTTTACGAATGGGATGGAGAGGTGACGGTCGAGGCGGAGGTCGCGGGTTTCATCAAGACGCGGGCGGCGCTTGTGAATGAGGCGATGGCGCGGCTGAGCGAGCTGCACCCATATGAGGTGCCGGCGATGCTGGTGCTGCCGATCCTTGCGGGGAACACGGATTATCTGACGTGGGCGCGGGGGCAGGTGAAGGGGTGAGGCTCAGCCGCCGGTCAGCGACATGTGGCGGGCGACGGCGGGGCGTTTGTGGTCGCGGTCGATGATGAAGTCGTGACCTTTCGGCTTTCGGCCGATCGCCTCATCGATGGTGGCGTTGAGGATGTCGTCGGCTTCGGAGGCGCGGACGGCGGCGCGGAGGTCGGCGGCGTCGTCCTGACCGAGGCACATATATAATGTGCCGGTGCAGGTGAGGCGGACGCGATTGCAGCTTTCGCAGAAATTGTGCGTCAGCGGCGTGATGAAGCCGAGGCGGCCGCCGGTTTCCTTCACGCTGACATAGCGCGCCGGGCCGCCGGTGCGGAAATCCATTTCGTCGAGCGTCCAGCGTGTCGCGAGCGTGCGGCGGACCTGCGAAAGCGGCAGGTATTGATCGGTGCGGTCGCCGTCGATGTCGCCCATCGGCATGGTTTCGATCAACGTGATGTCGTGGCCTTCGCCATGCGCCCATTCGACGAGCGACGGAATTTCCGCTTCGTTGACGCCTTTCAGCGCCACGGTATTGATCTTGATCTGCAGGCCGGCGCGCTTTGCCGCCTCGATGCCGTCGAGCACCTGGGGCAGGCGGCCCCAGCGGGTGATTTTGGCGAAGAGGTCGGGCTTCAGCGTGTCGAGCGAAACATTGATGCGGCGGATGCCGGCGGCATGGAGGTCGGCGGCGTGACGCGCAAGCTGGCTGCCATTGGTGGTCAGCGTCAGTTCGTCCAGCGCGCCGGTTTCGAGATGGCGGCCGAGGCTTTTGATGAGCGTCATCACATCGCGGCGGACCAGCGGCTCGCCGCCGGTGAGGCGGAGCTTGCGGACGCCCTTCGCCACGAAGGCGGAGCAGACGCGGTCGAGCTCTTCCAGCGTCAGCAATTCGGGCTTCGGCAGAAAGTTCATGTGCTCGGACATGCAGTAGACACAGCGGAAATCGCAGCGATCCGTCACCGAGACGCGCAGATAGGTGACCGCGCGCCCGAAGGGGTCGATCATCGGTGGTGCGGCGGCAAGGGGGCGCTCAAGGTCCATGACCGGAATATAGCATCCGGTCAGTCGGATTTCGCCCCCTGAATGGGAAGGGGTTTTGCGGCGTGGCGGAGCGGGGTAGCCTCCCGGTCCAGAGGATCAAGGGGGAGAGGCGATGGCGGCCGAAGATGCGCGGTACATTCTGTCGATCGATCAGGGAACGACCAGCACGCGGGCGCTGCTCTTCGACGCGTCGGGCTCGCCGATGCGGGTCCGGCAGAAGGAGCTTCGGCAGATTTTCCCGCAGGACGGCTGGGTGGAGCATGACGCCGCCGAAATCTGGGCGGCGACGCTGGAGGTTTGCCGCGGCGTGCTGACCGGGGGCACGACGGCGGCGAATATCGCGGCCATCGGCATCACCAATCAGCGCGAGACGACGGTGCTGTGGGAGCGCGCCACGGGCAAGCCGCTGCACAATGCGATCGTCTGGCAGGACCGGCGCACTGCGGCGCTTTGCGCGAAGCTGAAGGCCGAGGGCAAGGAAGCGATCGTGCAGGCGAAGACGGGCCTGCTGCTCGATCCTTATTTTTCCGGCACCAAGCTCGCATGGCTGCTCGACAATGTGCCGGATGCGCGCCGCCGCGCGGCGGCCGGCGACCTCTGCTTCGGCACCATCGATGCGTGGCTGATTTTCAACCTGACCGGCGGCAAGGTGCATGCGACGGATGCAACGAACGCGTCGCGGACGCTGCTCTTCAACATCGACAAGCAGGAATGGGACGAGGAAATCCTCGGCTGGTTCGACATTCCGAAGGCACTGCTGCCGGAGGTGAAGGATTGCTGCTCCAATTTCGGCGTGACGGCGAAGGAATTGCTCGGCGCCGAAATTCCGGTGGCGGGCGTTGCCGGCGACCAGCAGGCGGCAACCGTGGGACAGGCCTGTTTCGAGCCGGGGCTGATGAAATCGACCTATGGCACGGGCTGTTTCGCGGTGGTCAACACCGGCGCGCGGCGCGTGACGAGCCGGAACCGGCTGCTCGGCACCGTCGCTTACCGGATTGGCGGCAAGACAACCTATGCGCTGGAAGGTTCGATCTTCATGGCCGGCGCCATCGTGCAGTGGCTGCGCGACGAGATGAAACTTGTCGACAGTTCGGCCGAGAGCGAGGAAATGGCGCGCGAGGCCAATCACAACAGCCAGGCCGTGCTGGTGCCGGCCTTCACCGGGCTCGGCGCGCCTTATTGGGAGCCCGATGTGCGGGCGGCGCTGTTCGGCATGACGCGCGACACCGGCGCGAAGGAGATCGTGCGGGCGGCGCTCGAAAGCGTGTCGTTCCAGACGCGCGACCTGATGGATGCGATGGGCGACGACATGAAGGCCGCGGGACTGACAAGCCCGCAGGCGCTGCGCGTCGATGGCGGCATGGTTGCCAATAACTGGTTCATGCAGAACCTGACCGACATTATCGGCCGGCCGGTGGAGCGACCGGAAGTGACCGAGACGACGGCGCTGGGGGCGGCTTATCTCGCCGGCATGCAGACTGGATTTTACGGCGACATGGCAGATGTGGCGCGGCACTGGCGGCGCGAGCGCGGTTTCGAGCCGGAAATGGCCGAAAGCGAACGGGCGGAGCGCTACGGGCGGTGGCAGGCCTGTGTGAAGCGGGTGATCGGGTGAGGCGCGCGGGTGCCGCTTTCGCGCTATAGTCCCGCACAAGAACATGATCCCCGGGAGGATGACATGGCATCGGACGATCTCATTGCGAAGCTGAAGGCGGCGCTGGGCGATCAAGGCGTGCTGACGGGCAAGGATGCGGAGGAGAAGGCGCAAGGCGGCTGGAGCAAGCTCGGTGTGCCGGCCGCCGTGCTCAGGCCCGCCTCGACCGAAGAGGTTTCCAAGGCGCTGAAACTTTGTCACGCGGCGGGCGAGGGCGTGGTGCCGTGGGGCGGCAAGACCGGGCTTGTCGAAGGCGGCGAGGCGCA
>JAHBYM010000142.1 GCA_019635975.1 Parvibaculum sp.
CGATTTCGGACCTCGTTGTGAAATGGGGCCCGCTCGACATGACGGCCTTCGGCGAACTGACACTCGATGCCGCCAACCGCCCCGAGGGGCGCTTCGATGCCGAGATCGCCGATTTCGAGGGCCTTATCGACGCGATGGTGCGCGACGGGCTGGTGCGCGAGCGCGACGCGCGCATTGCGCTAGCCGGGCTGGTGCTCGTTTCACAGTTTCAGGGAAGCGAACCGGGACGTGTTCGTGTGCCGATCAGCATGACCGGCGGCAAGCTCTATCTCGGTCCGCTCGCGGTCGCGCAATTGTCGCCGCTCTACTGACCGTCCTTGCCGTCCGGCCTTGCATGGGTCGGGTTGCGGCCGAAATTCGGCATCGGCGAATCCTGCCCCGCATCGATGATCGAACGGCGAATGGCGCGGGTGCGCGTGAAGAGATCGAACAGCACATCGCCGTCGCCCCAGCGGATCGCCCGTTGCAACGCCGTCAGATCCTCGGAGAAACGCGCCAGCATCTCGAGGATCGGTTCCTTGTTGTTGAGGCAGACGTCGCGCCACATGGTCGGGTCGGACGCGGCCAGACGCGTGAAGTCGCGAAAACCCGAAGCGGAATACTTTATGACTTCCGATTGCGTCACCGTTTCGAGATCGCTCGCGGTGCCGACGATGTTGTAGGCGATGATATGCGGCAGGTGGCTGACGATCGCCAGCACGAGATCGTGATGCCGCGGTTCCATGATGTCGACATTCGATCCACACGCCGTCCAGAATTCGGTCAGCTTCTCGACGGCATGCGGGTCCGTGCCCGGCACCGGCGTCAGAATGCACCAGCGGCCGTCGAAAAGTTCGGCAAAGCCCGCGTCGGGCCCCGACTCTTCCGTTCCCGCAATCGGATGACCTGGAATGAAATGCACGCCATCGGGAATATGCGGTCCGACATCGCGCACGACCGCCACCTTGACCGATCCGACATCGGTAACGATGGCGCCTTTCTTGAGCGCGTGTTCGATGTCGCCGGCAATTTCCGCCAGCGCCCCGACCGGCGTGCAGATGATAACGAGATCGGCATCCGCGGCGGCGGCGGCCGCCGTCTCATGCGCGCTGTCGATGAAACCGATTTCGAGCGCCCGTGCGCACGTCGCCGCAGAACGCGCATAGCCGGAAATATGACCGGCAAGGCCCCGCCGCTTCATGGCATGACCGAGCGAACCGCCGATGAGCCCGAGCCCGATCAGCGCCACGCGGTTGAAATGGGGTTCGGCGCTCATGCCAGGTTTCCCTTGCGTCCCACGAAGTCGGCAAGCGCGGCCACGACGAGCCGGTTTGCCTCTTCTGTGCCGACGGAAAGACGCAGATGGTTGGGCAGGCCGTAAGCCGCCATCTGGCGCAGGATGAGACCGCGCTGCATCAGAAAGGCATCGGCATCGACGGCGCGGCGGCCCGGCTCATCCGGGAATCCGATCAGCAGAAAATTGGCGACGCTCGGCGCAACATCGAGGCCGAGCTTGCCGATCTCCCCCGTCAGCCAGGCGAGCCATGTGTCGTTATGGGCGCGCGCCATATCGACATGGCCCGTGTCCCGCATCGCGGCGATGCCGGCTTTCATGGCCGGAACAGACACATTGAACGGTCCGCGGATACGATTGATCACATCTGCGACATGCGCCGGCGCATACATCCAGCCGAGCCGGAGCGCGGCGAGGCCGTAGATCTTCGAGAAGGTGCGTGTCATCACGACGTTTTCCGACGTCGCGACAAGCTCGATCCCCGCCTCGTAGTCGTTGCGGCTCACATATTCGCTATAGGCCGCGTCGACGACGAAAAGGATGTCCGGCCTCAATCCGGCATGGAGGCGGCGCATTTCGTCGGCGGGCAGGTAGCTGCCGGTCGGATTGTTCGGATTGGCTAGAAAGATCATTTTCGTCTTCGGTGTGACCGCCGCAAGAATTGCATCGACATCGGTGCGAAGGGCTTTCTCCTTCACCTGAATACAGGTCGCCCCGGCCGCCTTTGTGATGATCGGGTAGACGAGAAAACCGTGCTCGCTCGCAATCGCCTCATCACCCTCGCCGAGATAGGCCTGCGCCAGCAAATGCAGCAACTCATCGGAACCGGCACCGCATACGATCCGCTCCGAATTGAGCCCGTAGCGTGCGGCGATCACGGCGCGCAATTCATCGGCACCGCCATCGGGATAGAGCGCCATGCTCTCGGCGGCGGACAGAAAGGCTTCGCGCGCGCGCGGGCTCGCGCCCAGCGGCGTTTCGTTTGCCGACAGCTTGAAGACCTTTGCGGCGCCGGTCGCACCGGCGCGGCCGCCGACATAAGGTTCGATTTCGAGAATGCCCTTCTGGGGCGTCGGGCGTGTCATGGTCGCCTCACTCGCCATCCGTTTCGCGGCGCAACGGATTGGCGTAGCCGCCGATGATGCGCGCTTCGGCAACCCCGCCCTCGGACAGCGCGGCGAGCCGCGGATCGTCTTCGCCGACAAATCCGCTGACCGCGAGAAGATTGGCATAAGCCTTCGCGCCATCGGCGACCCGCGCCTGGCCGATGCGTACGCCATCGAGGCCGGCGGCCTTTGCCAGCGCCACGGCGCGCGCCTCGCTGACGCTCTCGCTCGTCAACAAAGTCAGCAGGCTTGTGTCGTCGCCCGTCGCCTCGAAATCCGCTTGCGCCACCACATAGGCACGCAACTCGTCTTCGTTGCGCACCACCTCGATGAAAGGCAGTCGGGCAACGACGCGCAGGCCGAGCTGACCGTTGGCCGCCAGCGCCGTCCACCAGTCGCCGCCCGGATAGCCGCCGGGCTCCGGCAGAATGCCGACCGCCGAGCGGTCGTTTCCGAGCCGCCGCAACATGTCGCGCGCGGTCTCGTGCAATTCCATCGGCGTCGACGATCCGTAATAGCTGCGCGCGAGATCCCAGTTGCCGAGCGCATCACCGCCCTCGCCGCCGAAAACCTCGACCCGGAACGGACCCTGGATGCGCGTCATCGCGGCGATGATCTCGCGCCAGAGCCGGAAGACGACGCGAAGCGGCAAATCGCCCCGATGCCGCGCCGCAAGCCGGCGCAGAACCTCCGCCTCGCGGCCGGGCCTGAACGCGATGAAACTGCCCGCGCCGGCCGCGCTCGCCTCGCGCGCCTTGGCTTTCGCGACCTCGACGACCAGTTCCGTCCGCTTCATCAGCAGGTCGTGAACGGCGTCATCGATTGCGTCGATCTCCTTGCGGACATCGGCAAGCGCTTTCTCAGGGCTGGTCGTCTCGGTCGTCATGCGCGTCTCTCGGCGGGGAGGCCCCCTCGCGGCGGGCCCCTCTCCCCGGTCCGCAAGAGCGGTATTCATACGAGCCAAACCCCCTAAAATCAAAGAAAACATTGACATTTTGGGGGGTGCATCTCTAGCTATGCACCCTCGCCTGAAGGGGTCCAAGGAGGCTTCCGGCAGGCAAAAAGGACCGGCGCAGGGGCGCGATGAACACGATTGACAGGGCTGGGGACGAGGAGCGTCCGGACGACGGCGGCAGGGTCGGGGCGCAAAGCGCCACCGCGACTTTCGGCGCCGGCGAGCCGCTCGCGCTCGATTCCGGCATCAGCCTGAGCCCGTTCACCGTCGCCTACGAGACCTATGGCACGCTCAATGCCGACAAGTCGAACGTGATCCTGATTTGCCACGCCCTGACACTCGACCAGTATGCGGCGAGCGCGCATCCTGTCACCGGCAAGGCCGGCTGGTGGCCCTACATGGTCGGTCCGGGACGCCCCATCGACACCGACCGCTTTTTCGTGATCTGCCCCAACGTCGTCGGCGGCTGCATGGGCACGACCGGCCCGCGCGATCTCGACCCCGCGACAGGCAAACCTTACGGTCTCGAGTTTCCGGTCATCACGATCGGAGACATGGTGCGCGCCCAGGCGATGCTGCTCGATAGGCTCGGCATCGGCGACATCTTCTGCGTTGTCGGCGGCTCGATGGGCGGAATGCAAGTGCTGCAATGGGCGGCCGCCTATCCCGACCGCGTTTTTTCAGCGATCCCGATTGCAACGGCCGCGCGTCACTCGGCGCAGAACATCGCCTTCCATGAGGTCGGTCGCCAGGCGATCATGGCCGATCCGGAGTGGAAACAGGGTGCTTATCTGACAGAAGGCACGACCCCCGCCAAGGGGCTCGCCGTCGCGCGCATGGCTGCGCATATCACCTACCTCTCGGAAACGGCACTGCACCGCAAATTCGGCCGCAACCTGCAAGACCGCGAAACCGTGACCTACGGTTTCGACGCGGACTTTCAGATCGAATCCTATCTGCGCCATCAGGGTTCGACCTTCGTCGACCGCTTCGACGCCAACTCCTATCTCTATCTGACGCGCGCGATGGACTATTTCGACCTTGCCGACGATTTCGGTGGCGCGCTGGCAAATGCCTTCCGCAACACCAAGGCACGTTTCTGCGTTGTCTCCTTTACCAGCGACTGGTTGTTCCCGACATCGGACAGCCGCCAGATCGTGCATGCACTTAATGCGGTCGCGGCCAATGTGAGCTTTGTCGAAATCAGGACCGACAAGGGCCATGACGCCTTCCTGCTGGACGAGCCGGAAATGTTCGCGACGTTGCGCGGCTTCGTCGACAGTGCCGCCCGGACACGAGGACTCGGCGCATGAGCCATGGCAACGGCTATTCGACGGGCCGCGTTGACCTCGACCTGATCGCCCAGATGATCGCACCGGGAAGCCGGGTGCTGGATATCGGCTGTGGCGACGGCGAATTGCTGGAATTGCTGACGCGCAAGAAGAACGTCGACGGACGCGGCGTCGAGCTGAGTCAGGAAGGCGTCAACGCCTGCGTGGCGCGCGGGCTATCGGTCGTGCAGGGCGACGCCGACACCGACCTTGCGGACTATCCTGACGACGCGTTCGACTATGTGATCCTCAGCCAGACGATCCAGGCCACGCGCAATCCGAAGGAAGTGCTGCGCGCGATGAAACGCATCGGCCGCCATGTCGTCGTCTCGTTTCCGAATTTCGGAAATTGGCGGGTCAGGCTGCAGCTTCTTTTCAGCGGACGCATGCCCGAAACGCCGTCACTCGGACATTCGTGGTACGACACGCCCAACATTCACCTATGCACGCTGCTCGATTTCACGTCGCTTTGCGACGAACTGGGCCTTGCGATCGAGGATGCGGTGATCGTGACCGGCGACACGGCGCGTCGCGTGTCGCGACCGGGAACCGTCGCCAACCTGCTCGCGGGAGACGCCGTCTTCCTGCTCTCGCGCCACGACGCACGCGCGCTCTAGCTCTCGTCGAAGCTGCGTACGGATCGCGCCGGCGCCGGAAGCGGCGCAAGCGCCCGAACGCGCTGCGCGACCTTTTGCGAGACAGGCAAGGGTGTGGCTGCATAAATCTGTTTGGTCGCCTCGACCAGAATGACACCCGAAAAACGCGGCCAGAGCATGTGACCGACCCGCTCCCAGGCGCCCGCCGACCGCAGCAGCGGGCGCCAGTCGAAAGGCGGCGCAAAAAGTGCGACTTCCCATGTCGACGGGCTGAACATGGATTCACGCAGAAGCTGCGTCAGCTGGCCGCGCGAAAAAGGTTGTCCATGACCGAACGGCGTCGCCTCGCGCCGCGCCCAAAGACCCCGCCTGTTGGGAACGACGATCAGCAGACGTCCGCCCGGCGCCAGCACGCGCCAGATTTGCCGCAGCATGACGCGCAGCGCCTCGCTGGCCTCAAGCCCGTGCACGACCAGAACTCGGTCCATGCTCTCGTCCTCGAGCGGCAATTCGCGCTCGTCGACAAGACCGCTCAGGCACTTACCCTCCGACGGCCAGTGCAGCACGCCCTGCCGCGCAGGCATAAGACCGATGACACGCTGCGCCCTGGCCGCGAATGGGCCGAGATAGGGCGTCGCAAAACCAAGGCCGAGCACATTGAGCCCGGTCACATCCGGCCACACCGACTGAATGCGGCGGCCGATATGCTGGCGCGCAACGCGGCCGAGGCGGCGTCCGTAAAAATCCCGGAGATCGATGACATCCATGGGCATGGGCGCAACTCTAACAGATTTCGTGCGTTTCCGGAGAAGGGTTCACCCCGGCGCCCGATCGCACTAGGTTAGGTGTAACAACGCAACCCTGCGCCAAGGCGGACCGCGCGCTTCAAAGACGCCCGACGAACCAATGCGAGGAAGCAATATGACCGGCCTCCAGATCCATCAGATCCCTTGTCTGAGCGACAATTACGGATATCTGGTGCATGAACCGTCCTCCGGCGCCACCGCGTCGATCGACACACCCGAAGTCGAGCCGATCCTGAAGGCGCTTGCCGACAGAGGCTGGAAGCTGACCCACATCCTGAATACCCATCATCATTTCGACCATGCCGGCGGGAACGCCGCGTTGAAGGAAAAAACCGGCTGCATGGTGATCGGTCCGCGGGGCGAGAAGGA
>JAHBYM010000143.1 GCA_019635975.1 Parvibaculum sp.
GTGCTGTTCGGCATCGGGCCGGCCTATCTGTTCCTGCTGGAGCAGCGGCTGCCCATCGGCATGATGCGCGGCGGCTGGCGGCCATGGATCAGCACGCAAGTGACCAATGCGGCGATGCTGGCAATCGCGGCGGGGCTGATCTGGCTTGTCGGCATCAAGGCGTTCCTGCTGGTGCATGTGCCCATTGTCGTCATTGCGTCGTCGGCCGGCGTCTGGATGTTCTATGTGCAGCACCAGTTCGAGGATACGTTCTGGAGCGAGGAGGGCGGCTGGGATTTTCACGAAGCGGCGCTGCGCGGCTCGTCCTATTACGATCTGCCTTGGCCGCTACGCTGGCTGACCGCCAATATCGGCATTCACCACGTCCACCATCTTCACGCGCGTATTCCCTCGTACCGGTTGCCGCGCGTGTTGCGCGACCATCCCGATCTTCGAGAGATCGGGAGGCTGACGCTGCTCGACAGCTTGCGCTGCGTGCGGCTGGTGCTGTGGGACGAGGGGAAAAAGCGGCTCGTGACATTTCGCGAGGCGCGCGCACAGGGCTGAACGCGGTCAGTCTTCGGTTTCGCCGCCGAAGCCGTGCATGCGCAGCGCCCATTGCCAGCCGACAATGGCGCCCTTGAGACGCGGCAGGAACCAGAGCGAGAGCGCGAGCGTCATGGCCGGCCAAAGCGCGGCATGGACCCAGATGGGCGGCAGGTAGGCCAGCTCCGTCCAGAGCATCATCGGCACGACGATGTGGCCGACGACCATGATGGTGAAATAGGGCGGTGCATCGTCGGCGCGGTGATGGAGCAGCTCCTCGCCGCAATGGCCGCATGTGTCGGCGATCTTCAGGAACTGGCGAAAGACATTGCCGTGGCCGCAGGCCGGGCAGCGCATGGCGAAGCCGCGGCGGATCGCCGGGAAGGCCGGACGGGGCGCTTCATCCGCTGCCTCGAAGATGCGGGGTTCGGTCATGTCCATCTGGTACTCATTGCGGATCGTACAGGGCTAGCGGCCAATAGGGCCGGACGGCGGACCGCTGCTGCAACGTCTCCCAGCAAAATGGTCGGATTTGGCGCCAGATGAAATGTGGCAGGTTGCCGCGTGGCGTGGGGGCCTAAGTCAGCGGCGGGATTTGGCTTTGCGTGCCGTGCCCGGCTTGCCGCGCGGCGGGCCGCGCCGGGGGGCCGGACGACGATTGCCGCCACGGCCGGCGGGCTTGCCCTCGCTGCCGCCTTCGAGAAGTTCGAGGCGGAGGCCGCCGGTGATCGGCACGGCTTCGACGAGGCGCACCAGCACGCCGTCGCCGAGGCGATAGGTGAGGCCGGTGCGTTCGCCGATGAGGGCGTGCAGGATTTCGTCATGGTGGAAGAAATCGCCACCGAGCGTCGAGATCGGCACGAAGCCGTCGGCGCCGGTTTCGTCGAGCTTCACGAAGAGGCCGAAGCGCGTGACGCCGGCGACGCGGCCGCGGAACTCGGCGCCGATGCGCGCTTCGAGGAAGGCGGCGATGAAGCGGTCCTTCGAGTCGCGCTCGGCCAGCATCGAGCGGCGCTCGGTCATCGAAATATGTTCGGCGATTTCGGCGAGGCCGGCGGCTTCGTCGTCGGTCTGACCGTCTTTTCCGAGGCCGAGGCCGGCGACCAGTGCACGATGGACGGTGAGATCGGCATAGCGGCGGATCGGCGAGGTGAAATGTGCGTAGCGGCGCAGGTTCAAACCGAAGTGACCGATATTGTCGGGCGAATAAACGGCTTGCGCCTGCGAGCGGAGGATGACGTCGGAGACCATGCGGTCGTGCTCGGTGCCGTCGACCGCTTTCAGGATGCGATTGAAATTCGCCGGGCGGACCGTTTCGCCTTTCGCAAAACTGAGATTGAGCGTCGCCAGGAATTCGGCAAGCGCAACCAGCTTTTCGCGCGCCGGCGCGTCATGGATGCGATAGATGACCGAACGGCGCTTCGCCTCGGCGCTTTCGGCGGCGCAGACATTGGCCTGAATCATGAACTCCTCGATGAGTTTCATCGATTCATGTTTTTCGCCAATGCGGATCGCGCCGATGCGGCCTTCGGCGTCGATGTCGATCTTGTATTCGGGCATGTCGAGATCGAGGGGCCCGCGCGCCTCGCGCGCTTTCGCCAGAATGCGGTAGGCGGCCCAGAGCGGTTTCAGCACCGGCTCAAGCAGCGGGCCCGCGATGTCGTCGGGGCGGCCGTCGATTGCCTGCTGGACCTGTTTGTAGCTGAGGCTCGCGGCCGAGCGCATCAGACCGCGGATGAATTCGTGGCTGCGCTTCTGGCCGTTGCGGTCGAAGACCATGCGCACCGCGAAGCAGGCGCGATCTTCGCCATCGACCAGCGAGCAGAGATCGTTGGAGATGCGTTCGGGCAGCATCGGCACGACGCGATCGGGAAAGTAAGTCGAGTTGCCGCGCTTGCGCGCCTCGCGGTCCATCGGCGAGCCGGGCTTTACATAGGCGGCGACATCGGCAATGGCGACGATGGCGACGACGCCGCCTTCGTTTTTCGGATCGTCGTCGGGCGCCGCCCAGACCGCATCGTCATGGTCGCGCGCGTCCGGCGGGTCGATGGTGATGAGGGGGATGTCGCGCAGATCGGTGCGACCCTTGAGGCCGTGATGCTTCGCCGCTTCGGCCTCGGCGATCACGTCTTCGGGGAAGGCGTCGGGGATGCCGTGGGTGTGAATGGCGATCAGGCTGATCGAGCGCGGATCGGCGCTGTCGCCGAAGACCTCGCGGACGCGGGCGCGCGGCGTGCCGTAGCGCTTGCCGGGGATGGTTTCGGCGAGGACGAGATTTCCGTCCTCGGCGCCATGTGCGTCGTCGAGGCCGATCTCGAATTCGACGCGGACTTTCTTGTCGACGGGGATCAGGCGCGCGATCTTGGCACCTTTCACACGGCGGAAGAGGCCCATGATCCGTTCGGCGCCCTTGCCGACGCGGCGGATGACGCGCGCCTCGAAGGGCCATGTCTCGTCGTCGGTCTTTTCGATGCGCGCCAGCACGCGGTCGCCGACGCCGGCCGGCGGCTCGTCGACGGTTTCGTGTTTGCCGCGGCGCTTCATGTCGGGCGCAACGACGATTTGCGGCGGCGGCGTTTCGCCGGGCCATGAGACGGGGCGGGCGATCAGATCGCCGTCGGTGTCTGTGTGGGTGATTTCGATGACGGTGACGGGCGGCAATTCGCCGACACGGCGCAGGCTTTTCGTTTCGTCCTTCGCGATCAGGCCTTCGTCTTTCAGTTCCTTCAGCAGTTGCTTGAAGGGCAGGCGGTCGTCGCCCTTGATGCCGAAGGCGCGGCCGATCTCGCGCTTGCCGAGCTTGCCGCCGTTTTCGGCAATGAATTTCAGGATGTCGTCGCGCGAAGGGAGGCGGCCGCCGGATTTTCTTTTCTTTCCGGCGCCGGATTTTTTCGGCTTGCTGCGGTCGGCCAATGTCAATCCGCCGGTTCTGCGACGTTAACGGTGCTTCCGGATTTCGAGGCGGGCTTCTTCGCCGGTGCTTTCTTTTTTGCCGCCGGTTTCTTTTTTGCGGCGGGTTTCCTGGCGGCGGCTTTTTTCGCGGGCTTGCCTTCGCTGCCGGCTTTCTTGGCGGCGGCTTTCTTCGCCGGCTTCTTCTTGCCCGACTTCGCTTCGCGTTCGGCGACGAGGGCGAGCGCTTCTTCAAGCGTCACCGCCATCGGGTCGCCCGATTTCGGCAGCGTCGCGTTGGTGGAGGCGTGCTTGACGTACGGCCCGTACTTGCCTTCGCGGACCTGCACCGGTTTGCCGGTTTCGGGATGCTCGCCCAGTTCCTTCAGCACCTTGCCGGCGCGCTCTTCGGCGCGGGCCTGCTTTTCGGCGAGGACGGCGATCGCACGGTTGAGGCCGATGTCGAACAGTTCCTCAGGGTCTTTCAGGTTGGCATAGGTGCCGTCGTGCAAAACGAAGGGACCGAAGCGGCCGAGGCCGGCGGTGATCTTCTTGCCGGTTTCGGGATGAATACCGACTTCGCGCGGCAGCGTCAGCAGGCGCAACGCCTTTTCAAGATCGACTTCGGATGCCTGCATTTTGGCGGGCAGGCCGCTGCGTTTCGGCTTTTCGTCGGGACCGAGCGGTGCGCGCTCGACGTAAGGACCGAAGCGGCCGGTTTTGAGCGAAATCTCGGCGTTGGTCTCGGGGTCGGTGCCGAGCACGCGGTCGCCGGATTGTTCCTCGCCATCGGCGCCGACTGTCAACTGGCGGGTGAAGCGGCATTCGGGATAGTTCGAGCAGCCGACAAAGGCGCCGAAGCGGCCGACCTTCAGCGAGATGCGGCCATCGGCGCAGACCGGACATTTGCGCGGGTCGGAGCCGTCTTCCTTTTCGGGGAAGACGTGTGGCGCCAGCACTTCGTTGAGGCGGTCGAGCACTTCGGTGATGCGCAGTTCGAGCGCCTGGGCGACGTCGACGGTGAATTCCTTCCAGAATTCGCGCAGCAGATCCTTCCAGTCGAGTTCGCCGGCCGAGACCTTGTCGAGCTTTTCCTCCAGCGCTGCCGTGAAATCGTATTCGACGTAGCGGGTGAAGAAGTTTTCGAGGAAGGCGGTGACGAGGCGGCCCTTGTCGTGCGGCACGAAACGGTTCTTGTCCATGTGGACATATTCGCGGTCGCGCAAGGTCTGCAGCGTCGAGGCGTAAGTCGAGGGCCGGCCGATGCCGAGCTCTTCCATGCGTTTCACGAGCGTCGCTTCGGTGAAGCGGGGCGGCGGTTCGGTGAAATGCTGTTCGGGCCGGACCTTGTCGAGGCCGAGCTTGTCGCCGCGCGCGACTTTCGGCAGGCGGCCGCCATCCTCGCCTTCCTCCGGCTCGTCGCGGCCTTCCTGATAGAGACGCAGGAAACCGTCGAAAACGATGACGGAGCCGGTGGCGCGCAGGCCGATGGGCGCGTCGTTTGCTTCGATCTCGATGGTGGTGCGTTCGAGCTGCACGCTTTCCATCTGGCTGGCGACGGTGCGGTTCCAGACCAGTTCGTAGAGGCGGCGCTGATCGTCTTCGAGGCGGGCGGCAACGTGTTTCGGCAGGCGCGCGAGGTCGGTCGGGCGGATCGCCTCATGCGCTTCCTGCGCGTTTTTCGCCTTGGTCGT
Organism: Parvibaculum sp.; assembly: GCA_019635975.1. Classification (GTDB taxonomy): domain Bacteria; phylum Pseudomonadota; class Alphaproteobacteria; order Parvibaculales; family Parvibaculaceae; genus Parvibaculum. The sequence goes on from JAHBYM010000143.1 coordinate 5,109, forward strand.
GTAGACGCGTGGCGCGTCCGGCAGGTAGGCCTCGCCGAATTCATTGTTGATGACGGTGCGGGCCTGGGCGATCGCTTCCGGCGCGATCTGCACGCCGTCGGTCCGCATGTAGGTGATGAGGCCGGTCGTTTCGCCGTCGATCTCGACGCCTTCATAGAGACGCTGCGCGACCTGCATGGTGCGGCTCGCGGAGAAGCCGAGCTTGCGCGAGGCTTCCTGTTGCAGGGTCGATGTCGTGAAGGGCGGGTTCGGGTGGCGGCGGGCCGGCTTGCTCTCGACCGATTTGACGGAGAAGCGCGAGGCCTTGATGCGCGCCTCGATTTCGCGGGCGGATTTTTCGTCCGGGATGTCGAACTTGTCGAGCTTCTTGCCGTCGAGATTGACGAGGCGGGCAACGAAGGCGGCGTTCGAGCCGGTCTTCATGTCGGCTTCGACGGTCCAGTATTCGCGGGCGCGGAAGGCCTCGATCTCGAGTTCGCGGTCGCAGATCAGGCGCAGCGCGACGGATTGCACGCGGCCGGCCGAGCGCGAGCCCGGCAGCTTGCGCCAGAGGACGGGTGAGAGCGTGAAGCCGACCAGATAGTCGAGGGCGCGGCGCGCGAGATAGGCGTCGATCAATTCCTTGTCGAGGCCGCGCGGATGCGTCATCGCCTCGGTGACCGACTGCTTGGTGATCGCGTTGAAGACGACGCGCTGGATCTCGACGTCCTTCAACACCTTCTTTTTATTGAGAACTTCCAGCACATGCCAGGAAATCGCCTCGCCCTCGCGGTCCGGGTCGGTGGCGAGGATCAGGCGGTCGGCGCCTTTGACGGCGGCGGCAATTTCGTTGAGGCGCTTCTGGGATTTGGCGTCGACGTCCCAGGCCATGGCGAAGTCTTCGTCCGGCAAGACCGAGCCATCCTTGGAGGGCAGGTCGCGGACATGGCCGTAGGAGGCCAGGACCTTGTAGCCCTTGCCGAGGTACTTGTTGATCGTTTTCGCCTTGGCCGGCGACTCGACAATGACGACGTCCATCGAACGCTCGAACTCTCTTTATAATGTGGCCTGCCGTCTCCGGGCGCCGCCGGCGCGCGGGCGATCCGGTCGCCGAAATGCCGTGAGAAACCGGAGGCCGCCGCTGCATCCGGCTGCCTTCAGCCGCCGGGTGAACATGGTGAAAAGGGCAGAGACTGTCAAATCCGGC
>JAHBYM010000144.1 GCA_019635975.1 Parvibaculum sp.
ACGAAACGCGCGGCCGAACTGGCGCGTCAGGGCGAGGGCGCCTTCGACGAGATCAAGACCGGCGTCGAGGGGGCCTACAAGGAACTCTCGGAAGCGGTTGTGCGGGCCTACGGCCACTTCAAGTAAGCCGCAGGCACAACATCCATCGGGCATCGGAAAAGGGCGGGCGCTGGAACCCGCCCTTTTCATGCACAGGTCGTCTTGCGCCGGGGCACCGGCTGGGGCCTACTTCCGGCATCGAAATTGCCAATATCCATTCGACAGGGAGCCCTGCATGAACCGCGTGCTTGCCCATACGGGCGCGAAATATCCGATCGTCCAGGCACCGATGGGCTGGATCGCCCGTTCGCAGCTCGCCTCCGCCGTCTGCAAGGCAGGCGGCCTCGGCATTATCGAAACCTCGTCCGGCGAGACCGAAGCCTGCAAGGCCGAGATCCTGAAAATGCGCGAGCTGACCGACGCTCCCTTCGGCGTCAACCTGCCGATCCGCTTCCTGAAGGACGACGCGATGCTGCGTTTCGTCTGCGACGCGGGCGTGAAGTTTGTCACGACATCGGCCGGCAGCCCGGCCAAGTTCATCGCCCCGCTGCACGATGCCGGCATCACCGTCTATCACGCCGTGCCGACGGTCGACGCGGCGATGAAATGCGTCGATGCCGGTATCGACGGCCTCGTGGTCGAGGGCACTGAAGGCGGCGGCTTCAAGAACCCGGAAGAGGTCGGCACACTGGTACTCTTGCAGGCGATCCGCGCGAAATCCGACATTCCGATGATCGCCGCGGGCGGCATCTGCGACGGCAAGGGCATGGCGGCTGCCTTCGCGCTCGGCGCCGAAGGCGTGCAGATGGGAACGCGCTTCGTCAGTTGCGCCGAAAGCCCGGTCCATATCAACTACAAGCAGGCGATCGTCGACGCGAAAGAAACCGGCACCTATGTGCTCAACAAGAAGTCGACGCCCTGCATCCGCGCCCTGAAAACGGAGCGCACGGCCGCGATCCACGAAGAAGGCCTGATGCCGCCGGACACTTTCGCGCGCATTCTCGATCTCTATTTCGGCGGCGACATGGAGGCCGCCGTCGGCCTTGCCGGCGAAACGGCTGGTCTGATCACCGCGATCAAGTCGGCGAAAGACATCATCGAGGAAACCGTCGCCGAGTTTTTCGCCATCACCGCGCGCATGGGCGCGCTCGGCACGGCGAAAAGTTTCGGCTGACATGGCCTTAGTGCAGCAGCCGCGGCATCGCCTCGGGAAAGGCGACGCCCGGCTGTGCGGCGTTGCCGAGCGTCAGGCCGGCGGCCGATAGCGCCAGCGCCAGCCGCTGCGCCGGCGCCCAGACGGGCGAGGCGCCGCAAGGCGCCGCGCGCCAGCTCCGGTCGAACCGCCCCTGCGCGGCCTGGCCGTGATGCTGCAGCCCGGCGATGAAATCCAGCACGCGCGCTTCGTCATTTGTCAGCACGCGCCAGTGCGGGCACGGGATCGACAGCGGCCGCCCCACGGTGCGCGTCAGGGCCGCCGCGAGTTCGGCCACCATCGCCGCGCCGCCCGGCAACTCCAGCGCATCGAAGGCGCGCTCAACCAGCTGCGAGCGGCCGGCGCCGTCTTCGGCGAGCCGCCATTGCACGCGCAGGCACCAGACAACGAACTGCTCGGCAAAGCCGAGCTCGCCGAGCGGCTGATCGGGCTCGTAGATCGAGAAGGAGCGGGCAGGGGCGGCGGCTTCGGCAGGTTTCATGGGCGGATCCTCGGGCGTTCGCGATGCGGTTGCTGACGCCGAGAATGATGCAAATGAGAATGACTCGCAAATAAAAATTGTGCCGCCGCGACGAATTGCTCCCGCGCGCCGGTTTATGGAAACCACAGAATTTCGGCGGAAAGCCTTGGTTTTCATTGACATGCTGCAACGCGGTCTCTACACACGCCCCGAACGCAATCGCACGTGCCACTGGCCGAACCGGTTATGTAACGGCGTACGCGTCTCTTTGGACAATTTCGGCGGCATGCCTCACCCGAGGCATCGTTCAGGTACCTCCGCCGGGTTTCGAGGGAGATTGCATATGTCCGGTTCTAGTCCGAGGGGCTGACGCCCCGGATCAAGCCGAGCCGCACGCCGCGAAGCGCCTTTCAAGGCAATCCACGGATGTGCATGCCGGGCGAGATATCGCCCCGCAATCGGCAGCCATTTCGCGCGTGAGCCTTCGGGCTTCCGCATATTCAGTTCACAGACAAATCAGTGGTCCCGGAGCGGCACGCATGTCCGCCTCCGGCGCCGGTCCATCTACTGGTTGGAGAGAGGCACAATGTCCGAAACCAATGCCCTCTTCCAATTGGGGATCGACTTGAACGAAGTTTCAAGCAACACCCAGGCGGAAGTACTCGAGTTCCCGATTGCGCAGTCGAAAGAGGTGAAGGCATCGCCCCTCACCTCAAGCGACGAACGCACCGACTTCTTCATCGAGCGCGACGGCAAGCGTTTTGCCGGCACGCATCTGATCATCGATCTAATCGGCGCCAGCCGGCTCGACGATCTCGCGCATATCGAGGCGACGCTCCGGCGTTGCGTCGAAGTGTCGAAGGCGACGCTGCTGCACATTCATCTGCATCACTTCACGCCCAATGGCGGCGTGTCGGGCGTGGCCGTGCTGTCGGAAAGCCATATCTCGATCCACAGCTGGCCCGAGGCCGACTATGCGGCGCTCGACGTCTTCATGTGCGGCGAGGCCGAACCGCACAACGCGATCGAAGTGCTGCGCGAAGCCTTCGCGCCGTCGGACATCCGCGTCGGCGAACATCTGCGCGGCGAGGACATGGTCTGATGAACGGTAAGCCGGATGGGCGCTGGGTGACCGAAACCCTCTACGAGGGGGACGGCTTCACCTGCGCCTTTCGCGCCGACAAGGTGCTCTACGAGGAAAACACCGCCGAACAGCATCTGGTGATTTTCGAGAACGGGCTTTTCGGCCGCATGATGGCGCTGGACGGCATCACGCAGGTGACCGAGCGCGACGAGTTCATCTATCACGAGATGATGACCCATGTGCCAATCCTGGCGCATGGCAAGGTGCGTCGTGTGCTGATCATCGGCGGCGGCGACGGCGGTATCCTGCGCGAGGTTGCCCGCCACAAGGCCGTCGAAAAAATTACCATGGTCGAGATCGACCCGGCCGTGACCGAATTCGCGAAGAAGCATCTGCCGCAGGTCTCGGCCGGCACCTTCGACGATCCGCGCCTCGACCTCGTCTTCGCCGACGGCGCGAAATTCGTCGAGGAGGCGGGCGAGAGCTACGATGTCGTCATCGTCGATTCGACCGATCCCATCGGCCCCGGCGAAGTGCTGTTTCGCGAGGAGTTCTACCGTGCGGCAAAGGCGCGCCTCGCGGCCGGAGGCGTCATCGTCACGCAGAACGGCGTACCCTTCATGCAAGGGGCGGAGCTCGCAAGCACCATCGGAAAGTTCCGGCGTCTCTTCCGTGTCGCCACCTGCTACATGGCCACCATCCCGACCTATGTCGGCGGGCCGATGGCGATGGGTTGGGGCACCGACGACGAGAGCCTCGCATCCCTGCCTGTCAGCGAACTTCAGGAACGATTCGAAAAAGCACGGATTTCGATGCGCTATTACACGCCTGCGGTGCATCATGCGGCATTCGCTCTGCCGCGCTACGTGCTCGATCTGGTCGAGAACGCCTGAGCCCGATTCATCTTTTGGCAAGAACTTGCGGCGAGCATGGACCATGCGGTGGCGATGCCGGCGCATGGCTTATGCGTGATTTTCGTTTGCGCGAATCGGCAAGCCATGATTCGATTCACGTCAATTCCCGCCGTCTGTCCGGGTGGTGTCCCGGTCGGCCCAGAAAGGGAGTACGGGCAGGATGACCCAGGTTTGGGATGGAGACGATCTGACCGGCTATGACCGGTCGCAGGCAAGGCCCGTTGCGCCGCGTGCGGACGATACCGAAGCGCCGCGTACATCCGATTTCGTGATCGTCGGCGCCGGTCTTGTCGCTTCGGTTTCGATTTCGGCGCTCGGTCTTTGGAAGCTGGTCGAACTGGTCGTCGTCTGACGTCGCCTCAAAGCGAAGCGTAGGCCGCTGCGATCAGCGCGTTTGCGCGCGCATCGCCCGCGAGATCCGGCCCCATCTGGTTCATCACATAGGCAATGCCGAGGCCGGTCTTCGGATCGGCGAGCCCGAACGAACCGCCCCATCCCGAATGGCCGAAGGCTTCGTCGTTGGGACCGTAAAGCCCGCCGACATTGAGAATGAAGCCCGCCCCCCAACGCGCCGGCATGCCCAGCACCTCGTCCGTCCCCTCGATCTGCAGCTCCGTCATGGCGCGGATCGTCTCCGGTTTCACCAGCACCTTGCCGCCGATCCGCCCGTCGCCCGCCAGCGCCCCATAGATGCGCGCGATGGCCGCGGCGGTGCCTTGTCCGTTGGCGGACGACAATTCGGCGCCGCGCCAGAAGCGTTCGTTGGGAACGCGCGCATCGGGCGCCGGATTACCGAGCGCCGCGATCTGCGAAACATTGAGCGTTTCGGGCGGCGGCAGGCTCGAAACCGCCGACGGGATCATCTCGGCGACGCGAAAGTCTTCGGAGGCCGGAAGACCGATGTGAAAATCGACCTTGTGCGGCGCCGCCACATTCTCGCGGAACCAGGTGCCGATGCTCTTGCCGGTGACGCGCGCGACAAGCTCGCCCGCGAGAATGCCGACGGTGAGCGCGTGATAGCCTGAGCGCGAACCCGGCGCCCAGATCGGCGCCTGCGCGGCAAGACGCTCAGCCATCAGCGCGTGGTTGCACATTTCCTCGACGGTCGTCGGCGTCGTCGGCCCGCAAAGTCCGGCCTGGTGCGACAGCATCTGGCCGATGGTGATGTCGCCTTTGCCCTCCGCCGCAAATTCCGGCCAGTACTTCGATACCTTGTCCGAATAGGCGATGAGGCCGCGCTCGACCAGCATGCCGCAGACAAGCGACCCCATGCCTTTGGTTGTCGACCATACATTGGCAAGCGTGTCGCGCGTCCAGGGCCGTGTGCGCGCCCGGTCGGCCGAGCCGCCCCACAGATCGACCACCACCTCGCCGTCGCGCACAATGGCGACCGACGCGCCGACTTCGCCGGCGCCGGAAAAATGCGCGGCGAACGTGTCGCGCACCGGCTCGAAGCCTTTGGTGCAGGTGCCGTGAATTTCGACGGCGGTTGCGGCGTCAGACATGTGGTGCCCCCCAGGGAATGTCGCCCGGCGCGGTGGCGGATGGAGATGTTCCGTCCGCGGACCGGCCTCAGGTCAATTTTGTTTCGGCGAGGATGATACCGTCGGCATCGGCGTAAAGCCAATGGCCGGGCCGGATCGTCAGGCCCGCGAAACGCACCTCCACATCCTTCTCGCCCTTGCCCTCGCGCGCGCTGCGCTTCGGATGCGCGGCCAGCGCCTTGACGCCAATGGCGCATTCCTTCAGCTCCATCGTGTCGCGCACGCAGCCATGAACGACGACGCCGGCCCAGCCGTTTTCCTCCGCGAGCTTGCCGAGATTGCCGCCGAATAACGCGCATTCCATCCGCCCGCCATTGTCGACCACCAGCACGCGGCCCTCGCCCTTGCCCTCGACGGCCGCCCGCACCAGCGCATTGTCGTCGCGCACACGGAGCGTCGTGACCGGCCCGGAAAATGCCGTTCGTCCGCCATAGTCGCGAAAGACCGGCGCCGCATGCCGCACAAGCACGCCATGCGCGTCGGAAAGGTCGGTGGTGGCGGGCGAAGCTTCTGTTGTCATGGACGGCGGTTCCCTTGCGGCAATGTCGGCAAAACTTATAGCGGGGGCGGGCCGCCGCGCGCCACGGCTTTGTCGCCCTTCCTTCGGGCGGTTCCGTGCGCCGTCAAAACCCGCTAGGCTTCTGCCCACAATTACATCGAGGCGCCGGAGGCGGAGGTTTGGGAGAGCCGCCGCCGAACCGGCAGGGAGGGAAACATGGCCTTGGCTCAGGCGAGAATATCCGCCGGCCCCAGCGTCGCCATCCTCGGCGCGGGCGTCGCGGGCATCTGCACGGCGATCAAACTGAAGCAGGCGGGCTTCACCGATTTCACGATCTACGAGAAGGCGTCGGAGATCGGCGGCACCTGGCGCGACAACACCTATCCGGGCTGCTCCTGCGACGTGCCGCTGCACATGTATCAATATTCCTTCGACATGCGGCCGACCTGGACGAAAAAATATGTCTTCGCCGCCGACATCAAGGACTACCTCGAATCCGTCGTCGACAAATACGGGCTGCGCGG
>JAHBYM010000145.1 GCA_019635975.1 Parvibaculum sp.
TAGACGACGCCCATCAGATTGACGGCGATGGTCCAGTCCCAGTCGCCGGGCTTCAGCGTACCGATTGGCCCGCCCGCGCCGACACCGGCATTGTTGCAGACGACATGCACCTTGCCGAACGTCGCGACGGTTTCCTCCGCAGCGCGCTCCACGGATTTACGCTCGGCGACGTCGCAGCGCACGCCCGCCGCCTTGATTTGCCGTTCCTTGAGTTCGGCCACCGCCGTTGCAAGGTCGTCCTCGTTGATATCGCCCAGCATCACGTTCATGCCGGCCGCGCCGAATGCGCGCGCCATCGAAAGCCCGATGCCGCTCGCACCGCCCGTCACAAAAGCAGTCTTGCCCGCAAGGTCCTTCATCACGCCGCCTTTTTCACATCGTCGAGCGCATCGAATTCGGCGAAGATTTTCGTGCCGTTCGGCGCCTTCTCAAGTCCCGTCCGGATCGCCTCGCGCGTCTGCTCCCGGCCGAGATCGGCCTGCGTCACCGCATGCCAGTGCACCATGCCTTCCCAGATCGGATCGATGAGATCGCTGCCCTTGACGCGAGAACCATCGACACCCTTGAAGGTGAAGCTGCGCATCTCCGAAATCGTCGCCTGCAAGTAGCCGACGTGAATGGCCTCGTCGGTCCGGATGCGCTCGACCATCTCGGCCGCGAGTTGCGCATCCGCCAGGCGGTCCGGAAACGCTTCGGGATCACGCATGATCTGGCAGCAGAATGCGAAGAAGCTTTCGGCCCGCACCTCGATCATCAGCACATTCATCAACATCAGGATCAACTGCTCGAAACCCGCCGGAAGTTGCGGCATCAGCCGCCCCGTATCCGGCCGGCCGATGCTCGCCGGCACTTCCGGCAGCGGATAGCGGTCCTTGCCGAAGCAGAGGTCGCGCGCCGCATACCACATCTGGTCGTGCGCGCCATATTCGGGCGCCGCCGGATCGCCGCCCTCATCCGCGCCATGCGCGTAGAGCAGTCCCTTGTGCAGGTGACCCGTGCAGGTCTGCGAAATGTCTTCCTCGATGATCGACTGGAAATCGGGTGCATCGAGATCGCAAAGCAACCGCCCCCGTGCCTCGATGACACCGGTGATTGTCAGCGAATTCCAGAACGGCTGGCCGATACCGTGTGCCAGCAGATATTTTTCCTGCGGGATGTTCGGATAGTTGCCACGCTTCAGAAGTTGCACCGTCGCATCGATCAGCGGATAGCCGCGCGCTTCGAGCGCCGCCGCCCAGGCCTTCACCGCTGGCCAGCGATGCAGCACCCGCGGCGAGACATAAGTCCCATCCGCCAGAAATCCGCCATGCAGCTTGTAGCCCGCCTCCACATGCGGCCGGGCATAGTCGTGCGACGCCATCAGCTCGTCTCGCGTATATGAGAGCTTTGCCACTTTCATTTCCTCCGGTTCGGCCTCTTTTGCGGGCCGCTGTTATTTCTTCAGTGCACGAACGAAAAGCCGGGTCATTCCGTCGATCAACGTGTCGCGATCGAGCTTCTGTCGGAAGCCGTAAGCGCCGCCCTGCTTGATCGCGCCGACGATGAGATAACCGGCAAGCCGGCTGTCGAGATCGGCAAGCGCCTCGCCGGTCGCTTTCCAGTGTTCGAGGGCCTTGATCCAGCTTTCTGCCCAGCGGTCCGCTGGCATCTTCCGCCCGGTGTCGCCTTTCGACAGCACGCTGACATCGGTCAGCGTCGCCGCCAGCACGCCCGGGTTGGCGTCGGAATATTCGAAGATCGCCAGCAGGATTTCGCGGATGCCGTCCTCAAGTGAATTCGCACCCGCCAGATGCGCTTCGAGGAACACTTCCAGTTCCTCGGCCGCCTGCTCGGTGAAGGCGAGGAAGCAATCGAGCTTGTCTTCGAAATGAAGGTAGAACGTGCCGTGGCCGACGCCGGCCTCCCGCGAAATGTCCTGCGGCCGCGTCTCGTGATAACCGCGCTCGACGAAGAGCTTGCGTGCCGCCGCCATCAGCTTGCGGCGGCTTTCCAGCTTGCGCCGGACCGCGCCGGTCACACCGCCCTCCGCCTTCCCGGCAGCGGACGCGATTTCGGCTTCTTCATTTTCCAGGACGGCCGCTTCTGCGGCTTCTCGGGTCCCGGAGCCCGTTTCCTCCGTGATCATGGAGAAAGGGTCGGATCAAAATGACAAAATGTCAATAAACCCCGGTCGCGAATGGGGAAATTTTTTGACCTACTCCGCCGCCCTGCGCCCGCCCTCGATGATCTGCCAAAGCTTCAAAGGCGTCACGGGCATGTCGATTTCTTCAATGCCGTAAGGCTTCAGCGCGTCGATCACCGCATTGATGAAGGCGGCCGGCGCGCCGACGGTCCCCGCCTCGCCCGCACCCTTGACGCCGAGTTCGTTAGAGAGCGCCGGAAACTCGTTATAGCTGACATCGAACGACGGCACGTCGTCGGCCCGCGGCATCCAGTAATCCATGAACGAGCCGGTCACGAGCTGTCCTGACGAATCGTAAAGCGCGTGTTCGCCCATCGCCTGCCCGAGCCCCTGCACGATGCCGCCATGCACCTGGCCCGCCACGATCAGCGGATTGATGATCTGGCCGAAATCGTCGACCGCCGTGAACTTGACGATGCGGAACTGCCCCGTATCGGCATCGATCTCGACCTCGCAGATATGCGCGCCGTTCGGGAACGTGTTCTTGTCCTGCTTGTATTCGCCGTCGCCCGCAAGCTCGCCGAGATTGGCCTGCGTCGCCGCGATGCGCGCCACCGCGAAGAGATCGATCGTCTTGTCGGTCCCCGCAACCGCAAAAACCGGCTGGCCGTCAGCGCCGCGATATTCGATGTCGGCTTTGGCCGCTTCGAGCTCATTGGCCGCAATCTCGCGCCCCTTCTCGATCAGCTTGTCCGACGCATCCGCCATCGCGCCATTGGCGAGATAGAGCGCCTTCGAGCCGCCGGTGCCGGCACCGCCCGGCAGAATGTCCGAGTCGCCGAGATGCACCTTGATCTTCTCGGCATCGACGCCGAGCCGCGACGAGATGAGCTGCGTCCACACCGTCTCGTGGCCCTGCCCGTTGGTCTGCTGCCCCGTCCACACATGCACCATGCCATCTGCGCCATCGACGGCGATGCGCGCATAATCGCTCATCCCCGCCGCCGTGCGCTCGACATAATAGCTGATGCCGATGCCGCGCAGCTTGCCATCCTTGGCCGCCGCCGCGCGCCGCGCCTCGAAGCCGTCATAATCGGCGCGCTTCATCGCATCGTCGAGATTGAATTCGAAATTGCCGGAATCGAATGGCAGCGAAGGCGGCGCGTTGAACGGCATCGCGCTTTGCGGGACGAAATTGCGCTTGCGCAACTCGGCCGGCGTGAGCCCGATCTCCTTCGCCGCCTTCTCCATCAACCTTTCGATGACATAGGAAGCCTCCGGCCGCCCGGCGCCGCGATAGGCGTCCACCGGCACCGTGTTGGTGTAGACGGCGCGCACATGATTATACATCGCCGGCACCACATAGACGCCGACATGCATGCCGCGCGGCGCGAGCGAGGGAATGAACGGCCCGAACTGGCTCTGATAGGCGCCGAGATTGGCGATGGTGTCTACCTCAACGGCGAGGATCTTTCCGTCCCGGTCAAGCGCCAGCGCCGCTTCGGTCACATGGTCGCGGCCCTGGCTGTCGGTAACGAAGCTATCGGAGCGGTCGCCGACCCATTTGACCGGCCGCCCCAGCATTTTCGAGGCGAAAAGCACCAGCGGATATTCGGGATAGACAAAGGTCTTCATGCCGAAGCCGCCGCCGACATCCTCGGTAATCACGCGAAGCTTCTCGACCGGAATTTTCAGCGAATGCAGCGCGATGTTGTTGCGCATCCCGTGCACGCCCTGGCTTGCCGTATAAAGCGTGTAATGGTCCCGTTCGGCATCGAAGTTCCCGAGCGCCGCGCGCGGCTCCATCGCCGCGACGACGATCCGGTTGTTGACGAGTTTGATGCGCGTCACATGATGCGCCGCCTTCATCGCCTCGGCCACCTGGTCGGCCTTGCCGATCGACCAGTCATAGGCGAGGTTGCTGCCGTTCTCTTCCCAGATCACCGGCGCGTCGGGCGCAAGCGCCTCTGCCGTGCCGGTCGCCACCGGCAGATCGTCATAATCGATGATCAGCAGTTCCGCCGCGTCGCGCGCCTGCGCCGCCGTCTCGGCCACGATCATCGCCACCGTATCGCCGACATGGCGCACCCGGTCGCGCGTGATGAGATTGCGCACGGTCTTGAAGATCGGCGTCCCGTCCTTGTTTTTCAGCATGTCGGCGGCCGGCGAATAGACCGTGCCGAGCCCGGCCTTTTCCGCGTCTTCGCCCGTATAGACCGCGATCACGCCCGCCGCCGCCTTCGCATCCGATGTGTCGATGCCGGTGATCCGCGCATGGGCGCGCGGGCTGCGCACCATGAAGGCATGCGCCTGTCCGGGCAGCGACATATCGTCGGCATAGCGCCCCTCGCCCGTGATCAGCCGCAAATCCTCGACGCGCCGCGCCGGTTGCCCCACACCGAATTTCACCATCGACAGACCTCACGAGATGCAGATTGCGGATGCGATGCAGATGGCGTCTCGCCGCCCGCATTGCCAATGAAAATTCGATGAAGCGCGCGTGAGCCGGATCAGTGCCGGTAGGACGGATCGATCCGGTCGAGCGTACGCAACAGCGCCGGCCAGGCGAGATTGCCGATGCCGTGCTTCTTGTGGAACATGCCCTGCTCGGCGGTTTTCTCCGGCACGCCCTGGTTCGGCATGGTAAGCTTCACCCCGCCCGCCAGCGCGCGCACCTGCATCGTGCAGGCCCGCTCCAGGAAATAGAGCCGCAGGAACGCATCCGGACAACTCGCGCCCGCCGCCAGCAGCCCGTGATTGCGCAGGATCATGCAATGCTTGTTGCCGAGATCGCGCACCAGCCGCTCGCGCTCGTCATGCTCGAGCGCGATGCCTTCATAGTCGTGATAGGCGAGGTCTTCGAGCACCACCATCGCGGTCTGCGACAGCGGGAGCAGCCCGTCCGCCTGCGCCGACACCGCAACGCCGTCGTCCGAATGCGTGTGGATCACTGCGTTCGCATCCGGCACGGACATATGCACCGCGCTGTGGATCGTGAAGCCGGCGGGGTTCACCGCATAGTCGGTCGGCATGACGATATTGCCGTCGAGGTCGACCTTGACGAGGCTCGACGCTGTGATCTCGTCGAAGCTCATGCCATAGGGGTTGATCAGGAAATGATGCTCCGGCCCCGGCACCCGCGCCGAAATATGCGTGTAGATGAGGTCGCTCCAGCCGTAATGTGCGACGAGCCGGTAGGTCGCGGCGAGATCGACGCGCACCTGCCACTCTTCCGCCGAAACCTGCTTGCGCACCGAAGCGCCGAAATCTTCCGCCACCGACATGGGGCCTGCCTTCCTTCGCATGCTTGAAAACCGGATTCTCTGTTCCGGTCAGTCTGCCATGCGCGGCGGCACTCCGCAAACCGTCGCTTATTCCGCCGCCTTCGCCTGTGGAACCGGCGCCAGCACCTTGCCCGGATTGAGAATGTTCTTCGGGTCGAGCGTGCGCTTCAGGAGCCGCATCAGCGCCACTTCTTCCGGGCTGCGCGACCAGTCGAGATAGGGCCGCTTCTCGAGCCCTATCCCGTGTTCCGCCGAAACCGACCCCTGCCGCTCGCGCAACTCGCCATAAACGATCGCCTCGACGCCGCGCCGCGTCTCCGGCCCCGCATCGGGAAAGCGCCCCGGAATGACATGCAGGTTGCCATCGCCCAGATGCCCGAACACCATCAGCGAACTGCCGGTCCACTTGGCGGCGAGCGCATTCTTCACTTCGCCGATATAGCTCTCCATGTCGGCGATCTTGAGGCTGACATCGAAAGTGAACATCGGATAGGTGTGCACGACCTGCCCCACATCGTCGCGCAGCGCCCACATCGCGTCGCGCTCGGCCTGGCTCTTGGCGATCACGGCGTCCGAAATCATGCCCTCTTCCAGCGCCGCCATCATCGCCGCCTCGAAGCGCGCGCTGTCGGCTTCCTGGTCGCCGCCCAGCGACTCCACCAGTACATAGTAGGGATGCCCATGCGCGATCACCGGCCGCCCCTTGGCCGGTTCGCTGGTGACGAGCTTGTAGAAATCCTCCCACATCACCTCGAAGGCCGACAGCGCGCCCCCGAGCGCGCGCTCCATATGCCGCAGGAAC
>JAHBYM010000146.1 GCA_019635975.1 Parvibaculum sp.
GCTCGACGAAGCGGCGCGCACGGGAAGCACGGTCGAGAGGGCCGACGCCGATGAATGGGTCGAGCGGCATTTCGGGCCGGCGGGCGAGACGGGTATCGTCCGTGTGCTGATACATACGATCGTCTGGCAATATCTGCCGGCGGCGACGCAGGCCCGTATCGAGGCCGCGATGGCGGCGGCCGACGCGCGGGCGACGAAGGACGCGCCCGTCGCCTGGCTGCGCGCCGAGCCCGACAAAATCGACAAACTGTCGGCCGCCGTCACGCTGACGCTCTGGCAAGGCGGCGACGCCGAAACGCAAACCCTCGGCCGCACCGACTTTCACGGGCGGTGGACGAAATGGGGCGGGTGATGTGCTGGCAGTCTGTGAGCGCTACGCCACCGCCGCCGACGGTCAAAAATATGCTTGCAATATGAAATGAGCAAGCATATGCTTGCAAAATTATCAAGCAAGCACGAGGTCTGCGGTGAACCGAGATAGAAATGACGGGCCACGATCGGCGGGAGGAGTTGCCCGCGCCAAGGCATTGACGCCGCAAGCGCGGAAAGCGATTGCGATGAAGGCGGCGGCATCCCGTTGGGCGGGGAATGTTCCGAAGGCAACCCACGACGGAAGCATCAAGTTGGGCGATCTCGAAGTCGAGTGCGCCGTTTTGGAAGACGGTCGTCGTGTGATTTCTGAGCGAGCGATGACTCGCGCTTTTGGCGGCAAGCGCGGTGGATCGCACTGGATTCGCGCCAAGGAAGACGGGTCAGGTCTGCCGGTCTACCTCTCGGCGAAGAACTATCTCCCGTTCATCTCGAGTGAACTGGTTGCGGCGCTAAGCGCGCCGGTAAAGTACAAGACAACGTCCGGCGCTATAGCCAATGGGCTGGAAGCCTCTTTGCTGCCTGAGGTGTGCAACGTCTTCTTGAAAGCGCGAGATGAGGACGCGCTGCACCATCGCCAGATTCCGTTGGCAACTCAAGCCGATATGATCATGCGTGGCTTGGCAACAGTCGGTATCATTGCGCTGATTGACGAGGCGACTGGCTACCAGCGGGAACGAGCCGTCGATGCACTTGCTGAGATACTCGAGAAATTTATTGCGAAAGAGCTGCGACAGTGGGTTCGGACTTTCCCCGACGAGTTTTACCAGGAACTCTTCAGGTTGAGAGGCTTGGAATTCCCAACGGACAAGCGGCCAAGCTATTTTGGTCACATTACCAATGATATAATTTACAAAAGGCTGGCGCCGGGCGTTCTTGAAGAACTCAAGAAAGTCACTCCGAGGGATCGTAAGGGGCGTCACAAACACCACCTTCATCGTCGGTTGACCGGTGAGGTTGGGCATCCGAAGCTTATGGCTCATTTGGACTCCGTCATTACAGTCATGAAGTTGTCGGACGATGGTGACTACAAGGGATTCGTGGACAAGCTAGATCGCGTTAAGCCTCGACATAAGGCGGCGAGAACCGGAAAGAAGCATTCTTCGATCTCGAAATAGGCACGTCGACTGCGGTATCATTAGGAGTTTCGACATGGCCGAGTATCGCGCGATCCGCAATCCGAAGCGTTGTCCGGCACATCCCGGCGAATTGCTGGAGGATATTCTTCCCGCCACCGGCAAGACCAGGAAGGAAATCGCCGCGCTGCTCGACATTTCGCGCCAGCAGCTTCATGCGGTCATGTCGGCGCGCAAGCCGGTGACGCCCAATGTGGCGGCGCGGCTCGGCAAGCTGTTCGGCGATGGCGCGGCGGTGTGGCTGCGCATGCAGGCCGCTTACGATGCCTGGCATGCCGAGCGCGACGTCGATGTACGCGCGATCCCGACGATCAAGGCGGCGTGAGTTGCGGGTCGGGTTCTGCTACATATGGACTCCTCCCACCCTCCCCTCGGGGAAAGCAATCGCATGTGATCCTTGAGCCCGTTGCTTTGCCAACTACTCAGTGTCATCCCGGGCCTTGTGCCCGGGACCCATTGGTTCCCTCAGCAGAAGTAGTGAGGCAGTGCATCGGCGCCACACCGGGACACCAACAATCGCTGCAACAAGCATCGACGTGGATTGGGCCCCGGCAACAAGTGCCGGGGTGACACTGAGTTTTTGATAACCGAAGAGCACCAAACCACAACATGCGATTGCCCCGCCCCCTGAGGGAGGGTGGTCTTCTCAACAAGGCGGGCGGTCGGCGAAGGTCTTTTGGGCGAGCTTGACGGCGGGCTCTTCCATCAGGTGCGGGTTCCAGTCGGCGGTGCGGACGATCTGTTGCGCGAGCTGGTCGTAGGAGCGGGCGCCGTCGATATTGATGCAGGCGACGGTATTTTGCGAAGGCGTGTTGAAGGCGCGTTTCAGCCGCTCGTCTTCATGGAGATAGGCGAGCGAGCCGAAATAGCCCATCAGGTATTGGCGGCAGAAAAGCGCCTCGCGCGGGGCCGGCGATTTCGGATTGAGGTGATGCTCGGCGAGCACCGCGCAAGCCGCGCGCAGGTCGGCGCCGGTTTCGATCCGTACACGCGCCTCCGCCGCGCCCGGCGCGAGGAGCGGCGGGACAAGCAGAACAGCGCCGAAAATTAACGATGACAGCGCAAAAACGGGTCGTTCCAGCCTCTTTTTATAGCTTCGCATTGCGGCATTTCCTTCCTCACGCGACAATGAACAGGAGATCGGCCGCCGCCGCAATGGGGCGCGGGCCGGGCGGCAACCGGGTGGGGTCATGAAGTCGCGCATTCTGATTTACGGCGTCGATCACTATGTGGGTGCGCTCGCCTCGCGCGTCGCGGCCGGGCGCGGCGTTGTGCATGTCGGCGCCGGCCGCGACATCGCGCCGGTCGCGCAACATGCCGCGTCGATGGCGGGCGGCGCGGGCGTGGGCGGGCCGGTGGAGCCGCGCATCTTCACGCCGGGCGACGCGCATCGCATTGCCGGCCAGCTCGACGATGTCGGCGTCGTCGTCAACGCGGCGCGGCTCGCCGAAAGCGATTTCAATTCGCTGCTGATCGCCTGCCTCGCAACGGGCACACATTTCATCGACTTGTCGGCCGACCGCGCGACGATCGCCGCGCTGGGCGCGCGCGACGAGGCGGCCAAGCAATCCGGCGTCATGCTGATCGCGGGCGCGGGCTTCGATTTTGCCGCCATCGACGCGCTGGCGGCGCGGCTTGCCTATATCCTGCCCGGCGCCCGCGCGATCACGCTGGCGGTGAAGCGCGGGCTCCTGCTCGGCGACGAGGCGCGGGCGCTGATCGCGGCCATGCGCGCGCCCGGCGAGACGGTGAAGAACGGCCAGCCGGTGCCGGAAAAGCCCGCCGCGCGCAGCCTCGACATCGATTTCGACGCCGGGCCCGAAAAAGCCTGGCTCGCGCCCTGGAACGTCTATCCGCTGGCGGCGCGGCATCGCGGCGCCTATTCGACCGTCGAATGCTACGAGGCGCTGCCCGAGCCGCTGGAACGCGTGCTGACCGGGGGCACGTTCGGCGCCCGCCTGTTTCGCCGCGGCTGGGGCCTGAAACGGCTGGAGAAAAAACTCGGCCGCCGCCGCACCAAACTCACCGAGACGCAATTGAAGAACGGCCGCGCGGTCGTCTGGGGCGAGGCGCGCGCGCCCGACGGTACGCTGCGCCGGGCGCGGCTCGAAACGCCGGACGCGCATCTCTATTCGGCCGAAGCCGCTCTGGTGCTGGCGCGGCGCGCGATGGGGGGAAATGCGCGGGCGGGCTTCCAGTTGCCCTCGGCCATCGGCGGCGCGGCGCTGGTCGAGGACATCGCAGGCGTTGCCTGGCGCGAACTCGCCGACCCGTCCGACAATCTCGTCCTGGAAATCGATCACCCGCTGGCCGCCGACGCAAAAAGCGCCTGACCGGCGCTTCAACAGCGGCGCTTCAACGCACGCCGGTGCCGCGGCCGGAACTGTCGGGCATGCCCATGCCGCCGCTGTCGTCGCGGATGCGGCAGGCATTGTAGCCGGCGTTCCAGCCGGCCCTGTAGGCCTCGATCGTCTTGTAGGCTTCCTCGTTGCGGGTGATCGTGGTGGGATCGCCCGGCACGCGCGAGGTGGCGCTCCAGCAGCCGTCCGAACGGCCGGCCTTGTAGTTCGGATCGTCGGCATGTTCGCTGACGCCGAGCCCGCAACCGGCCAGCGCCAGCGTCAGAACGGCAACAATCAGCGGAAATCTCATCTCGGAACGCCTCGCGGGTGACGGTGGAAAGGCAGGATAGGCCGCGGCAGGGCCGAAATCCACCGCGATGCTTTACGGAGCCTTAACGCGGCCGGTGGTCTGATAGGCGAGGCCCCGAATGGGAGGGCAGGACGCAAGGCAGGATCATGGCGCTACACGGCTACGCAACCGACGAGGACGACGACGCGCACCCGCGCGCCACCGATCAGGACGCGATGCTGCGGCGGCTCGCCGATCTCGCGCTGCTGCCGGCCTCGCTGGTCTCGCCGCAGGAACGCAGCGTGCTCGACACGATGCTGGCCTCGCTCGCGATGCGTTTCGAACCGGCCATGCGCAAACGCATCGCCGAGCGGCTGGCGCCGCAAGCCGACGCGCCGCGCGAACTGGCGATGGTGCTGGCGCTCGACGACATCGACATCGCGATGCCGCTGCTCTCCGAGGGACAGACGCTGAAGGCCGGCGACCTCGTGCATGTGACGCGCGAGGGAAGCCCGGCGCACCGCATGGCGCTGGCCGCGCGCAAGGATCTGACAAGCGACATCGCCGATGCGCTGATTGAAGAGGGCGATGCGGTGCTGATCTGCCGGCTGCTCGAAAACCGCACATCCGAATTGTCGCTGCGCGCCGTCGAAACGCTGGCCGGCCGCAGCGCCGCCGAACCCGAATTGCTGGCGCCGCTGCTGGCGCGCCCCGAACTGACGCTGCGCCTCGCGCACCGGATGTTCTGGTGGGCGCCGTCGCCCTTGCGCCTCGAAATCCTGACGCGCTTCACCGCCGAGCGCCGCCACATCCACAATGTGCTGGACGAAATCCTGGGGAGCGATTTCGTGCCCGATCCGGCGCTCGCCTCCGCGCTCTCGGTGGTGCGCCGTCCGGCACCGGCCGACAAGGCGCGCCTGCACACGCTGCTTGCGAATGCATCCGCCGACGGCATCGGCGCGCTGGCCGAGGGTCTTGCGCGCGCCGCCCGCCTTCGCACCGAAACGATGTTCCGTATTCTGAACGATGCCGGCGGCGAACCGCTGTCGGTGTTCGCCAAGGCGGCCGGCCTCAACCGCAAGGAATTCGGCGACCTGATCGTCGCCGCCGTCGATCTGCGCAAGGGCGCGCTGCCAGGCAAGGGCGACCTCGAACGCATGGGCGAGCTTTTCGACACGATCTCGACCGATCGCGCCGATTTCGCGCTGCATTGCTGGGATGTCGGACTTGCCAACGAGACGCTGCAGGCGGGCTTTGCCGGCGAGGCGTGAGCCTCAGTCGGCGGCGCTCGGTGCGGCGTAGGGCGGCACTTCCTCTTCCGCCGCCACCTCGGCCGTCACGGCGGCCGCACGCGCAAAGCGCGGACCCGACACGATCTCCTCAAGCTCCAGCCGCGCCGTTCGCGCCGTGCCGATGATGTCGCCCTCGGCGCGGTCGACGAGATCGAGCACCGCCCTGATGCCGTCGAGCACTTCATCGAGCCAGCTGTCGAGATTGCCGCCCTGCGCCTTCAGCGCCACGGCGTCGGCGGCAAGCCGCGTGACGGCGCGGCGCACGGCGGCCGTGTTGAAATCGACAGGCCCGGTGACCAGCGCCGCGAGCTTGCGGATCTGCGCGCCGACGCCGTCGATCAGCGCCCGGCGTTCGCGCGCCCGGCGGCCTTCCTCGTCGGCCGGCGGCGCCAGATCGTCGAGCGACACGCCGAGCACTTCGGCGATGGCGGCCATGGTGCGGAAGGTGCCGTCCTTCTTGCCGGTTTCGATTTCCGACAGGTAAGGCGCGCTCATGCCGGTGGCGCGCGCAAGCTCGATCGCTTTCAAGCCGCGATGCTCGCGCCAGACGCGCACGGGATTTTCGCCGTCGGCGATGCGATGCGCGACGGTGGCGGGCACCGGCTCCGGCCCGTCATGGCCGAGCGCGGCGCGGCCGGCGCGCAAATCCTCGGCATCGGCCGCCGCGCGCTTCA
>JAHBYM010000147.1 GCA_019635975.1 Parvibaculum sp.
GCGTCGCGCACGGTCTGATATGCCTCAATCGCCAGGCGGCCCGCTCTCCCGCGCGGCAGCACATCGGCGGATCCGCCTGCGAGCAATTCCGCATCGGCAATCAGCGTCTGCGAAACCTCGCGCGCCGCGTCCATGCCGGCATCGAGTGCTTCACGCGCGCCATCCCCGGCGGCCTCCATACGAAGCATGCCGGGCCAGATTTCGAATTCTTTTTCAACGAAGCTTTCGGTAGCCAGCATGAAAGGAACTCAACAGACAGGGGTCATTCGACAATACGAAGCGGCGCCTCGGTGTGGAAAACCGATTTCTGGCCGAAGCGGTCCATGTATTCGGCCTTGATGTTCGCAAGCGCCGCTGCGGCTTCCGGTGTCTCGCTGTGAACGACAATGATGATCTTGGTCGTTTCCCGAACGATCGGCGCATCTGCAAGCGCCGGATTCCGCCATTGACCATAGGCGTCGACAACCGTCAGCCCGTCCGGAAAGCGCGGCGTCACGACCTCGGCCAGAAACCGCGTCCAATCGCGCTCGCCGACCGTACCGCCATCGGAAAGCTCGAGCCCGAAGTACAGCGTTGACTGCACGGCGCCCGCCGTCGGGTCGGCGAACGCCGTACGCGGCAGCGCACCGGCAAGCGCCAGGACGACAAGAAAGATGCAAGTGAATCGGCGGTTCATGGCCCCTACTCTGGACCCTGCGGCGGCCGTTCGCCAGCCCTCAGGCCGCCTCGCTCAACGCCACATCGGCGATGCGCAGCCGCAACCCGTCGAGTTCGGCCGACATGATGAGCTGACAGGAAAGCCGCGACCAGTCGCCGCCATAATTCTGGTCGAGCATATCGACTTCGTCCTCACGCGGCGGATGAAGCTTTGCCGTCCATTCGGGATCGACCTCAACCTGGCAGGTGCCGCAAGCGCAGGCGCCGCCGCATTCGGCAACGATCGGAAAGCCATAGTCACGGATGATTTCCATCACCCGCCAGCCTTCGGCGGCCTCGAGCGCGTGCTCAACGCCATTCTGATCCACAAGAACGATACGCATTCCGTGCTCCGACAGGTTTCAGGCGACACCCAGCTTTTTCTGAAGGCTGGTCGACGAGGTCGTGTACTGGAAGGTCAGCTTGGCATCCGGATTGGCATGACGGAACGCCGCCTGCGCCATCAGTGCCGCCTCGTGGAAGCCCGAAAGGATGAGCTTCAGCTTGCCCGGATAGGTGTTGATGTCGCCGATGGCGAAGATACCCGGCACGTTGGTCTGGAACTTCTCGGTATCGACCGGGATCAGGTTTTCGTGGAGATTGAGGCCCCAGTTTGCGATCGGCCCGAGCTTCATCGTGAGGCCGAAGAACGGCAACAGCGTGTCGCACTCGATCTGGAAATCATTGCCGTCATTGCCCTTCACGGTAACGCCTTCGAGCTGGCCATTGGCGCCATGCAGCGCTGTGATCTGGCCGAGATGGAATTGCATCTTCTTTTCGTCGACCAGCGCGTGCATCTTCTTCACGCTGTCCGGCGCGGCGCGGAAGCCGTCGCGGCGATGAATGAGTTGCATGGAGGCCGCGACCGGCTGAAGGTTGATCGTCCAGTCGAGCGCGCTGTCGCCACCGCCGGAAATCAGGATGTTCTTGCCGCGGAAAGTTTCCATGCGCTTGACCGCATAGAAAACCGATTTTCCTTCATAGGCTTCGATGCCGGGGATCGGCGGCTTCTTCGGCTGGAAACTGCCGCCGCCCGCCGCGATCACGACGACCTTCGCCTCGAACACGAGGCCGCCATCGGTCTTCACCCGCCAGCGCCCGTCGGGCAGCTTCTCGAGTTCCTCGACCATTTCGTTGTAGTGAAATTCAGGCTTGAAGGGCGCCGCCTGCTCCATCAGTCGGTCGGTCAGTTCCTGGCCGCTGACGACGGGAAGCCCGGGAATGTCGTAGATCGGCTTTTCGGGATAGAGCTCGGCGCATTGCCCGCCCGACCGGTCGAGAATGTCGATCAGATGGCACTTCATATCGAGCAAGCCGAGCTCGAACACCGCGAACAGACCGCAAGGCCCCGCCCCGATGATGACCACGTCAGTCGAAATCGCTTCTTGCGTCATAGCCGGCATCCGTCTGGTTCTGCCCCGTCATCGGGACCAAAATAACTTGCAAACTATGTGATTTAATATATTTCACAAGCTGCGCCGCTTATATAGGGGCGCAAGCCCCCGCCGCCAAGCACAAATTGCAAAATGGCGGGGTTCCGCGTCGATTTGCGGCGGGCCAACCCCGTGACATTCGGCCGGGTCACCTTATTTTATCGGGGACGCAGCCCCCCGGACGCGGAGACAAGAATGGTCAAGTGCAACACCATGGCGGATGTCCGCCGCGAGATCGACCGGATCGACCGTGCGCTGGTGAAGCTGCTGGCCGAGCGGCAGACCTACATCGAACAGGCCGGTGCGATCAAGGGCGAGCGGACGAAAGTGCGCGACGAGGCGCGGATCGAGGAGGTCGTACAAAAAGTACTGGCGGAAGCCGACCGCGAAGGATTGTCGCGCGCCATCGCCGATCCGTTGTGGCGGCTCCTGATCGAAAAATCGATCGAACACGAATACGAAATTTTCGATGCCAAGCCGCGCGCCACGGGCACCGGCGACTGACGGTCGCCGGCACTGAAAGCTCAGCCCTTTTTGGCGAGCGCCATTTCTTCCGACAAGGCGCGCGCGACGCTCGGGCGCTGCGCAAGATCGGCGTAATAGGTTTCGAGGACCGGCCAGCGGCTGCGATCGATGCCGGCAAACCCGCACAGCGTCAGAACGAAAAACGCATAAGCATCGGCCACCGTGAACTTCTCGCCGATCAGATAACGCCGTCCCGCCAGCATTCCCGCCAGCGCGCCGAATTTGACGGGCGCGACCTCATCGCGCGCGAACGCCTTCGCCTCGGACGGCGACGCGGGATTGAAGATCGCGGCGAGCACCTGCTTGTGCAGTTCCGTTGCGATGAAGTTGAGGCATTCCTGCAAGCGGTAACGCTCCATCGTTCCGAAAGCCGGCGCCAGACCGGAATCGGGATTGCGGTCGGCGACATATTGCAGAACGGCCGGACCTTCGGTGAGCAATTGCCCGTCGTCGAGCCGCAGCGTCGGCACCTGCCCCTTCGGATTGATCGCGTAGAAGTCCGAGCCATCCGCCAGCTGCTTGGTCGCAAGCGTCACGGGATGAAACGAGGCGGCATCGCCCTGCCCTGACTCGTAGAGGGCAATGCGTGTGACGATCGAGCAAGCCATTGGTGCGAAATAGAGATCCATGATTGTCCCCGCGGGTTGAATTTTTGTACCGATCCGAATAATATTGAATCCACGCCTGTCGTCAATGATTTTTTGCGAATTGGTACAAAATGTTGAAAAAACCCCGCGGACGGCCGCGCGCCTATGACCCCGACGTTGCGCTATGGCAGGCGCTGGAAACATTCTGGGCGAACGGTTTCAGCCGGACATCGCTCGATGCGCTGGCCGAGGCGACGGGCATGAACCGGCCGAGCCTCTATGCGGCGTTCGGCGACAAGAAATCGCTCTACCTGAAATCCTTCGAATGCTTTGCCGGACAATTGCGTGCCGCACTCGCCCGCACGGCGCAAAGCGATGCGCCGCTCGACACGACATTGCGCGAATTCTTCTACGAGGCGATCGAAATATATATGTCGGGTGCGGACGGTCCGCGCGGCTGCTTCATCATCTGCACCGCACCGGCGGAAGCCGCGATGGATGCCGATATTCGCGCGGCGCTGAAAGCGGCGCTGGCGGAAATCGACGAAGGTCTCGAAATTCCGTTCGCGAAGGCCAAGGCCGAAGGGCATCTGCCGCCAGATGCCGACACCGCCGCGCTGGCACGCCTGGCGGCGTCCGTTCTGCACAGCCTCGCCGTCAGGGCGCGCGCCGGCGAAACGAAAGAAGCGCTGCACACGCTGGCGCGGCAGAGCGTGCAATCGCTGTGCTGATGTAAGCGTCGAAAGGAAAAGACGTCTCAGAACTGCTTTTCGGGCAGGTTGACCACAAGCCCGTCGAGCTCGTCCGTCACCTTGATCTGGCACGACAAGCGCGAATTCTCGCGCACGTCGAAAGCGAAATCGAGCATGTCTTCTTCCATGCTCTCCGCCGGCCCGACTTTCTCTTTCCACGCATCGGCCACATAGACATGGCAGGTTGCGCAGGCGCAGGCGCCGCCGCAATCGGCATCGATGCCGGGCACCGAATTCTTGATGGCGCCTTCCATCACGGTCATGCCGTTCTCGACATCGATCGCGTGTTCCGTGCCGTTGTGCTCGATAAAGGTGATCTTCGCCATCTTGATTTTCTTGCCGGTGTTGGAAGGCTTCCTGGGACCCCCGCAAGAGGGCCGGCACATAGATGCCGCAGCGGCTTCGGCTTTTCAACCCCTCAATCCGGTTAACCCCCGCATTCGCCGCCGACAAGACGCCGCACCCCCTGTTGTCGGCCTGTCGCGGGCGGCGCATAGTCTGGGGCAACGACGAAAAACCGGCAGGAGCGCGACGGAAATGCCAGAGCCCAAGCAGGCGCCCATGAACGTCCTTTTCATCACCGCCGACCAGTGGCGCGGCGAATGCCTGTCGGCCCGCGGCCACCCGACGGTCCGGACGCCGAACCTCGACGCGCTGGCGAAGGACGGCGTTCTTTTCCGCAATCACTTCGCCAACACCGCGCCCTGCGGCCCCTCGCGCGCCTCGCTGCACACCGGCATGTATCTGCAGAACCACCGCTCGGCGACCAACGGCACGCCGCTCGACGCGCGCCACACCAACTGGGCGAAGGAAGCCGCGCGCATCGGCTACGACCCGGTGCTCTTCGGCTACACCGACACGAGCCAGGACCCGCGCGCCGAAGACCCCGAAAGCCCGTGGCTGCTGACATACGAAGGCCCGCTGCCCGGCATCCGCCCGATCTGCATGATGGGAACCTGGCCGACGCCGTGGACGGACGATCTGAAGAAACGCGGCTACGAGGTGCCGGCCGACATCCGCTATGCCTATGGGCACCGCGCGCCGGGCCCGGAATACGAAGACGGCGCCGCGGTGCCCCGACCGCTCGTCTATCCGAACGAGGTCGACGACACGGCGTTCCTGACCAACCGCCTGATGGAATATATCGGCGACGCGACGAAGCCCTTCGTGGCGCATCTTTCGCTCTTGCGCCCGCACCCGCCCTTCGTCGCGCCGGAGCCCTACAACGCGATGTACGATCCCGAAGAGGTGCCGGGCTTCGCGCGGCGCGCGACGGTGGAAGAAGAAGCCGCGCAGCATCCCTGGCTCGAACACCAGCTCGGCCGCAAACTTTTCCGCGCGCCGGCCGACGAGAAAAAGCTCCGCAGGCTGAAGGCCGTCTATTACGGGCTGATGTCGGAAGTCGACGCCGCGCTCGGCCGCGTTTTCGATTTCCTGAAACGAACCGGCCGCTGGGACAACACGCTGATCGTCTTCACTTCCGACCACGGCGAGCAGATGGGCGACCGCTGGCTGCTTGGAAAATGCGGCTGGTTCGACGCGTCCTATCACATTCCGCTGATTGTCCGCGACCCGAGGCCGGCGGCCGAAGCCGCGCGCGGAACGGTAGTCAGTCAGTTCACGGAGAATGTCGACATCATGCCGACCATGCTCGATTTCATCGGCGCCGAGACGCCGGTGCAATGCGACGGCAAATCGCTGATGCCGTTCTTGCGCGATGGAAAAGCGCCCGCGAACTGGCGAAGCGAAGCCCATTGGGAATATGATTTCCGCGATCCGGCCGACGACACGGCGGAAAAACGCCTCGGCCTGACGCTGCATCAATGCACGATGAACATTCTGCGCGGGGAGCGCTACAAATACGTCCACTTCACGCATCTGCCGCCGCTCTTTTTCGACCTCGAAAAAGACCCGCATGAATTCGAAAATCTGGCGGCAAAGCCCGAATATCTTCCTCTGGTGCTCGAACATGCGCAAAAACTGCTTTCCTGGCGGATGAACCACGACGAACAGACGCTGACCCATATCGCGCTGACCGACGACGGACCCGTGGAGCGCAA
>JAHBYM010000148.1 GCA_019635975.1 Parvibaculum sp.
TTTCTCGGCGACACGATCGCGCTGATCGCGGCGGAGAAGGCCGGCATCCTGAAACGCGGCGCACCCGCCATCATCGGCCCACAACCCGACGAGGCCCGCGTCGCCATCGAAATGGCGGCCGAGAAAACCGGCACGAAGCTCTTCATTCACGGTCAGGATTTCACCGCCCATGAGGAAGCGGGCGCGCTTGTCTATCAGGACGAGGTGGGCCTTCTCGATCTGCCGCTGCCGCGCCTTGCGGGCCGCCACCAGATCGACAATGCGGGCATCGCCATTTGTGCGTTGCGCCAGTCCGGAATCCTGCCGCTCGACCGCGCGGCCATCGCCGACGGGCTCACCCATGCCGACTGGCCGGCGCGCCTGCAGCGGCTGACGCGCGGACCGCTGATCGAACTGTTGCCGAAGGACAGCGATATCTGGCTCGATGGCGGGCACAACCCCGCCGCCGGACGCGCCGTCGCCGAAACCATGGCCGATCTTGCCGCGCGCGATCCGAAACCGCTGGTGCTTGTCGCCGGCATGCTCGATACGAAAGACGCGGCGGGCTTCTTTGCGCCTTTCGCGGGGCTGGCCGCGCATGTCGAGACGGTGACGATCCCGGACGCGCCGACTTCCCTGCCGGCCGAAAAGCTTGCCGAGGCCGCACGCGCCGCCGGGCTCAACGCCACGCCCGCCGTTTCGCTCGAAAGTGCTGTTGCACGGACGGTTGTCGACGCCGGCCGCGCGAGCCCCCGCGTACTCATCGGCGGTTCGCTTTATCTTGCCGGGCATATTCTTCGCGATCATGCTTAGGAAAAATCGGACATGAAAAAGGCCGGTTCTTTCGAACCGGCCTTTCGATAATTTCAGCGGAAGCGATCAGAGCGCGCTGTCGATCCACTCGACGATCTTGCCCTTGGGCAGCGCGCCGACCTTTGTAGCGGCCACCTGACCGTCCTTGAAGATCATCAGCGTCGGGATGCCGCGCACGCCGTATTTCGTCGGCACGTTCGGATTCTCGTCGATGTTGATCTTCGCGATCGTCAGCTTGCCGCCGTAATCCTTGGCGATTTCTTCCAGCGCCGGGCCGATCTGTTTGCAGGGGCCGCACCACTCCGCCCAGAAATCGACCAGAACCGGGCCGGACGCGTCCAGCACGTCGCTCTCGAAGGATTGGTCGGTCACTTTGTTGGTCGCCATCTTCTTCCTTTCCTGGTCCTGCTCCGTTTTTTTACCGGGGCGGACCTGCGCGCCACCGGGGGCGCGGATACGAGGGGTACAAATTCAACGTGCCTCAAATCTAGGAACGCACCCCGCCAAGGTCAAGGCGCGCGCTTTGTCGCGGAAGCCACAGGTTTCAGCGCATTGTCCAGCATTTCGGCGGGCAATTCCATTAACGTCGGGCCATCCGTCCACAAAAGGGCGCAACGCACTTCGCGGCCCGGATAGATGCGCGCCAGCACCGCGCGGTAGGCGGCCATTTGCGCCACATAAGCGGGCGCGACATTGGCCAGCGTCGCGGGCGGCGGACGATTCGTCTTGTAGTCGACGATCATCACCTGATCGTCCGCGACGCAGAGGCGGTCGATCTGGCCGGTGACCGGAAAGGCCTCACCGCCGAAATCGATCATGCCGGCGACCGGCGCCTCGGCGCGGCTGCCGGGCGCGAAGATGGCCGCAAACTTCCGATCGTTCAGTACACGGAAAACCGCATCCGCGATCTCTTCGCGCACCGCCTCGTCGAGCCCATGCACAGGCAGTGCCAGATAGCGCGTCGCCGCATCGCGCCGCATTTCGGGGACGATTTCCGGCAGGGTTTCGAGCAGGCGGTGGATGAGGCTGCCGCGCTGGAAGCGGCGTGTTGCATCGCCGGATCGCGGCGACACCGGCGCGGGCTCGGCCATGCCCTCGGGCGGCAAACGCGACGGGGCGAGCGGCCGCGAGGGCCGCGGCTCGGCGGCGGCGGCACGCCGCGCCCAGTCCGGAAGCGCGGGCGCCGGCACACCGGCTGCTTCGGTCTCCGGTTCGGGCTTGCGCTGCTGCTTGCCTTCGATGCGCCAGACCGGGCCGCCATCGGCATGCACGGCCTCCTGCGCCTCCGACAACAGGGCCTCGCAAACGAGTTCGTACCAGCAATCGGACGGCGGCGGATTAATGCCGCGATAACCCGCGACATAGAGCCGGTCGCGGGCGCGCGTCATCGCCACATAAAGGAGGCGGCGATACTCCTCGGCCTGCACACGGCGATGACCTTCGCGGGCAATGGCGCTGACCTCGTCCTCGTCCTTCTTGCGCACCGGCCAGAGCAAAAGTTTCGGCCCGTCATTCGGCAGCGGCAATTCGAGCAGCGCCGGGTCATGGGCGCCGCCCGGCGCGGCGCAGGTGTCGGGCATGAATACGATTTCGGCTTCGAGACCCTTCGCACCGTGCACCGTCATCACGCGCACTTCGTCGCGGCCCTGATCCATGTCGCGCTTGATCTCGGCGGCGCCGCGCTCGACCCAATGCACGAAGCCCTCGAGCGAAGGCGCATGGCGGCGTTCGAATTCGAGCGCCAGCGACAGGAGCTCGTCGATCGGATCGGCGGCGTCCGGCCCCAGCTGCGCCAGCAGGCGCTCGCGGCCCTTCTCGGCCAGCACATGCGCGAAAAACTCGTAGGGCGGCTCGAAATCGGCGCGCGCCAGGAGATCCGCAAGCAGCGCTTCGGCGGCGGCGTAGCGCGCATTGCCCTTCGCCTTGTCCTGCAACGCTCGCCAGAGCCGCCCTTTACGATCATACGCAAGATCGAAAAGCTCGTCCTCGGTGAGACCGACAAGCGGGCTTTTCAGCACCGTCGCCAGCGTCAGATCGTCGTCGGGCAGCAGCACGAAATGCGCCAGCGCCAGCAGATCCATCACCGCAAGCTGTTCGGTCAGAACCATGCGGTCGGCGCCGGCAACGGCGATGCCCTGCTCTTTCAGATGCCGCACCATTTCGGCGACGAAGGCGTTGCGGCGGCGCACGAGAATCAGAATATCGCCGGGACGGATCGGCCGGCCGCGCCCGGCCAGAATTTCCTCATTGTCGATCCAGCCCCTGATCGTCAGCGCAATGCGCGCGGCGAGCTTCGCCATCGGCGCGGTTTCGGTCATGTAGTCGATCGGTGCGTCCCAGACGACAGCCTCCTCGCCCTCCTCCGGTTCTTCCAACGGCCAGATTTCGACAAGCCCGGCATCGTTCGCGCGAAAGGCGATGTGATCGTCCATGTCGCCCGAGGCCGTCAATCCATTGCGGGCATGCGCCAGCGCGAATACCTTGTCGACCGCCGACAGAACCTCCGGAACGGAGCGGAACGAACGCGTCAGCGGCACATAGTCCCATTTGCGCTCCGCCGCCTTCACACGCCTTTCGAAATAGCGCTTCATCGCATCGAAGCGCGCCGGATCGGCGCCCTGAAACGAAAAGATCGACTGCTTTTCGTCGCCGACCGCAAAGACCGTCCGCACGCGCTCGCGCGCGCCATGTCCGACCAGAAATTCGTCGGCCAGCGCGGCAATCACGTCCCATTGATCGGGGCTCGTATCCTGCGCCTCATCGACCAGAATATGGTCGATGCCACCATCGAGCTTGTAGAGCACCCAGGCGGCCATGCGGCTGCGCGTCAGCAACTCACGCGTCGCCGATATCAGATCGTCATAGTCGAGCAGCGCGCGGGCGCGCTTGGCGTCGCGGAAGGTGTCGAGAATGGCGATCGCCAGGGTCAGGATCGCCTCCGTCGCTTCGGCAACCGCGACGGCGCGCATCCGGCCGTAAAGGCCCAGAATTCGCTGTTGCTCCGCGTATAGAGATTCCGCCACCTGCGGATGCGCGCCGGCGAGCTTTGCCGTCATCAGGCTTTTGCGCGGTTCGTTCTTCTGCGTCAGGAAGACGGAAAGATAGTCTTCGAGGGTATCGGTGCGGTCTTCGGATGTCTCGAGATAGCCGATGAGTATTTCCGCGCGTTCGACATCGGTTTTGGTGCCACCTGAAAGTGCCACTGCTGCAGCGCGCATTTCCGCTTCGGGCAGATCCGCAATCGCCGCGCGCAGGCCCTCGACCGTTTCATCCGGGCCGACCGACAGCGCATGACGCAGCGCCGCACGAATGCCCTCGAGGCCGCCGAGCCCTTTCATCAGTTCGGAAAAGTTTCCGCGCTGCGTCGTGATCTCCTTCAGCAGATTGCCGAAGGCCAGTTCGTCGACGCGTGCCACGACATGCACCAGCGCCGCCGAAAGGGCTGTGCCTTCCTCCGTGCCGGCGCGGCGCAGAACGGCGTCGCGCACTTCGGCCATCAATTCGGTCGCGGCGCGCTCGTCGAGAATGTCGAAATGCGGCGGTACGCCGGCCTCGAGCGGGAAGCGGCCGAGCAGACGTTCGCAAAAAGCGTGGATGGTCTGGATTTTCAGGCCGCCCGGCGTTTCGATGGCGCGGGCGAAGAGCTTGCGCGCATCCTTGAGCATCGCGGCATCGGGGGGATCGCCTTCGATACCCCGAATTTCCGCCGCAAGCGCCTTGTCGTCCATCATCGCCCAGTCGCCGAGACGCTTGTAGAGACGCGCCGACATTTCGGCCGCCGCCGCCTTGGTGAAGGTGAGGCAAAGAATGCGTTCGGGCGCGTTGCCGGCCAGCAGCAACCGCGCCACGCGCGTCGTCAGCGCGTGCGTTTTGCCGGAGCCCGCATTGGCCGACACCCAGACCGAGGCTTCGGGGTCGGAGGCGCGGCGCTGCGCGTCGTCGGCGCCCGGCGATTTTCCCGGAGATGGGGCGCGCGCTTTTGTCATTCACCCTCTCCGCCCGATGCCGACCATTCCTTGACGCGCGCCAGATGGTCATAATCGCCGTAACGGCCCGTGAACATCGGGCGCGGCCGCGAGAGATAGGGCGTCGCCTCGTTCTCGTATTGCTTCAGCAGATCGACCAGCAGCGCGAAAATCTCCTCGGCGAGATCGCCACCGGGATCGGGAATGACACGTTCCTCGCCCGCGGTTTCACCGCCCGTCAGCCGCAGATAGACAAGCCGCGATGCGGGCGCCTCCGGAAGGCCCTTGTCGCGAAAGCCGCCGCGCGCCGCCATCGCCGCTTCGAGTGGCAGTTGCGGCGAGAGGCCAATTTCGACCTGCTTCTTGCTGGGTACGCTGCCGGTCTTGTAATCGGCGATGCCGAGCGTGCCGTCTTTCATCAGATCGATACGGTCGGCCTTGCCGCGCAGGATGACGGGCCGTCGCAAACCGCCGATTTCGATTCCGCCCAGCGTCTCCGCGAAGGATCGCGTGACGTCCGGGCGGTGGTCGCGCTCATACTCGATCATCCAGCGCGCGATGCGCCGGAAACGCGGCCACCAGAAGGCGGCGACGCCCGGCCGCTCCATCGCGCTTTCGAAAACGCTTTCGCCGATCTCCAGCAGCTTTTCGAGCGCATGATCGGGCAATTCCTCGGGGTACGCCGCGACAAATTTTTCAAGCGCCTTGTGAACGATCATGCCGCGTTCGGCGGCCGCTATATCGGCATCCAGATCATCCAGAACCGGCAGCTTCAAAATCTTTTTCGCATAGATCGCGTAGGGGTCGCGGATCAGCGCTTCGATTTCGGTGACGGAGAAGCGATCCGGCCGCGCATCGAGCGGCGGCGCCGGCCGTGGACGAACCGGATCGATCTTCGCGGCCGGCCGGTCGAGGTCATGCGCCCATAGCGTCCAATGCGGCGCGCGCGGCGTATTTTCCTGCCCGAGACCGGTCAACACGCTTGCCAGCCGCAACCACCAGCGCGAGGCGACCGTCGGCGCGCCCTCGACCTTTGCGGCCCTGGTCAGGATCGCTTCCTTCGCGCTCGCGCCCTCGACAAAATCATGCGCGGCAAGTCCGATCCGCCGCTCCGGCGGATCGAGCCCGAGTGCGGCGCGCATCGGTCGGTTGAGCCAGGGGTCGATGCCGGCTTCGGCCGGCCATGTGCCTTCGTTGAGGCCGCCCAGAATGATCCGGTCGGCATGCTGCAGCCGTGCTTCGAGCGGGCCCCAGATGAAGAGCCGCGGATGGCGGCCCCAGCGCGGGCGCAG
>JAHBYM010000149.1 GCA_019635975.1 Parvibaculum sp.
GTCACCGGCGCGGCGAGCGGCATGGGGCGGGCGACCGCGCATGTCTTCGCCGCCGAGGGTGCGAAGGTCGCGGTGCTCGATCTCCGGCAGGAGCGCGTCGACGCGGTGGTTGCCGAAATCAAGGCCGAGGGCGGCGAGGCGCATGGCTGGGCGCTCGATGTTGCGGATGCCGAAGGGATCATCCGTGTCGTGAAGGAAATCGAGGCGCGGTTCGGCGGGCTCGACATTCTCGTCAACAATGCCGGGCTCTCGACCTTTTGCGGCATCGCCGAGGAAGGCTACGAGGAAAGCTGGGCGCGCGCCCTCGATGTGATGCTGACCGCGCATATGCGCTTCGTGCGCGCGGCGTTGCCGTTGCTGAAAAAGTCGGGCGAGGGACGGATCGTCAATGTGGCGTCTACGGAAGGTTTCGGCGCGACGCCGGGCAACTCGACCTATGTGGCGGCCAAGCACGGCGTCATCGGCCTCACCCGCGCGCTCGCCGTCGAGCTCGGCCGCGAGGGCGTCACCTGCAATTGCATCTGCCCCGGCCCGATCCGCACCGGCATCACCGCCGGCATTCCCGACGAGCACAAGGAGATCTTTGCCAAGCGCCGCGTGCCGCTACGCCGCTATGGCGACCCCGAAGAGGTCGCGCATGTGACGCTCAGCGTCGTCCTGCCGGCGTCCTCCTATCTCAACGGCGTTGCCATTCCGGTCGATGGCGGCATGCTGGTCAAGAATGCGTAAGGCGCGATGCAAAACAAAAAATGTTCGAATCGTGCCACGGCTTTCGCGGGCGGGGACAAGTCGCGATGTTTTGCGGGGCAAGTTGCGGGATAAACCCGGGGACAATTGGTTTTGTGACAGTTTTTTGACAGTTCGATGACAGTCAGCGCTTTTCGGCCAGCCATTCCCGCGCGCCGTCGCCCGCGGCGCGGCCGGTGGCGAGGCAGGCGGTGATCAGATAACCGCCCGTCGGCGCTTCCCAGTCGAGCATTTCGCCTGCACAAAAGATGCCCGGCAGTTTCCGCAACATGAATTTTTCATCGAGCTCGTCGAGCGCGATACCGCCGGCGCTGCTGATCGCCTCTGCAATCGGCCGTGGACGGATCAATGTCAGCGGCAGCGCCTTGATCGCGGCGGCAAGCAGGGCCGGATCGTCGAAAACCAGACCGTCGATGCATTCGCGCAGCAGCGCCGCCCTCGCACCGTCGATGCCGGCCGCCTTGCGCAGATGATTGGCCAGCGAATTTTTACCGCGCGGGCGGGAAAGTTCGCGCGTCAACCTTTCGATGTCGCGGTCGGGCGCGAGGTCGAGCGTTAGCACCGCCTTACCGTCGCGCTCGGCGGCCTCGCGCAGTTCCGCCGACAGCGCATAGATCGCGCTGCCCTCGACACCGTATTTCGTCACGACGAAGTCGCCGCGCAAAGCGCGTTCGCCGAATGACAGCGTCACCGACTTCACCGGCACACCGGCGAAACGCGCCGCCATGTGCGGGCTCCACGCGACATCGAAGCCGCAATTGGAAGGCTGCAACGGGTTGACCGTCACGCCATGCGCGCGCAGCAATTGCGTCCATGCGCCGTCGCCGCCGAGCCGCGGCCAGCTCGCGCCGCCCAATGCCAGAACCGTTGCGTCGGCGCGGAATGTCAATTCGCCGTCCGGCGTTTCAAACTTCAATTCACCTCTCGCGGTCCAGCCGTTCCATTTGTGACGCCGATGAAAGGTCACGCCCGCATCCGCCAGCCGCCCCAGCCAGGCGCGCAGCAGCGGCGATGCCTTCATCGCTTTCGGGAAGATGCGGCCCGAGCTTCCGGTAAAGGTTTCGATGCCGAGTTCCGCCGCCCATTGCCTTATGCCGTCGGGCGTGAAGCCGCGCAGCGCCGGTTCGAGCTTTTCGCGCGCGGCGCCGAACCGCGTCAGGAAGGTCTCGAAATTTTCGCCATGCGTGATGTTGAGGCCGCTCTTGCCCGCGAGCAGGAATTTGCGTCCGAGCGAAGGCATCGCATCGAAGACATGCACCTCCGCGATGTCCGCCAGACGTTCGGCCGCGGTGAGGCCCGCCGGCCCGCCGCCGACGATTGCCACGATTGGTTGTGCGGTTTTGTTTTTTGCGCTTGTGTTCACCGGCGGCACGCTATCATCGTGCGGCGATGAAATCATCCGGCGAAAAGAAACGATGACCGAAATCTATGTCGATGCCGATGCCTGCCCGGTAAAGGATGAAGTGGTGCGGGTCGCCGAACGCCACGGCCTCACGGTTCATATTGTTTCAAACAGCGGTATGCGGCCGACCGGCCATCCGCTCGTGCGGCCGGTCGTTGTCGCCGCCGGTCCCGATGCCGCCGACGACTGGATCGCCGAACGCGCCGGCATCGGCGACATCGTCGTCACCGGCGACATTCCGCTGGCGGCCCGTGCGCTGGAGAAGGGTGCTGCCGCGATCGGCCACAATGGCAATCCGTTCACGCAATCGAGCATCGGCATGGCGCTTGCGATGCGCGACCTGATGCGCGAGTTGCGCGAGACCGGGGATGCGAAAGGCGGCGGGCCGCCCTTCTCGCGCGCCGACCGCTCGCGCTTCCTGCAGGCGCTTGAGGACGCGGTTCAGGCGGTCAAGCGGGCGACGAAGGCCTGAAAGTCATCGCGACGCCGTTCATGCAATAGCGCAGGCCCGTCGGCGGCGGCCCGTCCTCGAAGACGTGGCCCAGATGTCCGCCGCAGCGGCGGCAATGCACTTCCGTCCGCACCGTGAAGAAGCTGCGGTCCTCCGATGTGCCGATGGCGTTGTCGAGGGGCGCGTAGAAGCTCGGCCAGCCGGTGCGGCTGTCGTATTTGGTTGCCGAAGCAAAGAGCGGCAGGTCGCAACCGGCGCAATGATAGGTACCGATGCGCTTTTCCTTGTCGAGCGGGCTCGTGCCGGCGCGCTCCGTTCCGTGTTCGCGCAGCACGCGATATTGCGCCGGCGTCAATTGCGCGCGCCACTCGGCTTCGCTCTTCGTCACCTCGAAAACCGTCGACGCCGCTTCGTCGGCCTCGGCGCTCTTGCCGCGCAGTGTCAGGCCGGCCGCCGCCAGCGCCGCGGCGACCGCCGTTCCACCCAGAAAATTCCGTCTGGACATCATGCTCATCTCCTAATGCCCGCCCGCTTCGTCACCCCAGATTTCCTTCAGCCGCTGGTCGCGTCCGCAGCCCCAGCGGTAATAGGCGTAGCGCGCGGGATTTTTCAGATAGTAGTCCTGATGATAGCTCTCGGCGGGATAAAAGGGAGCGGCTTCGAGAATTTCGGTGGCGATGGGCAGATGAAGCCGCCCCGACGCTTCGAGTTCGGCTTTCGAGGCTTCGGCGCGTTCGCGCTCGCTTTCATTTCCATAAAAGATGGCGCTGCGATATTGCGGGCCCACGTCGCAGAATTGCGCGTTCGCGCGCACCGGGTCGATGTTGCGCCAGAAGACGTGGAGCAGTTTCTCATAGCTCACGACCGCGGGGTCATAGACGATCTCGACCACTTCGATGTGGCCGCTCCTGCCGGACGACACTTCCTTGTAGGTCGGGTTCGGCTTCTCGCCGCCGCTATAACCCGATGTCG
The DNA here is from genome assembly GCA_019635975.1 of Parvibaculum sp. Taxonomy (GTDB): domain Bacteria; phylum Pseudomonadota; class Alphaproteobacteria; order Parvibaculales; family Parvibaculaceae; genus Parvibaculum. The sequence continues at coordinate 3,573 of JAHBYM010000149.1, forward strand.
TGCGGATCACGCCGTCGAGCTTGTCGTAGGGCGGTTCCATGCACCAGAAGCAGCCGCCGGCGAAAATCGCCGTGGCCTCTTCGGCCGCGGCGGCGGGCGCGGTCAGCACGGTCCAGAGGCCGAGCAGGGCGGCGAGGCGTTTCAATCGATGTCTCCCTTGAAATTCATGGGCAGCTTACGCCGCTCCGCCAAACGGCGGATTCAACTCTCTGTCACGACTTCGCGAGCATAAACCACATAGACGGCGTGGTTATTCGCGGCTAGCATCGGCCCGTTGGGCGGTTTGATCGGGAGGAGAGGCTGCCATGAGCGATGTGTCGTCGGCGACGAATGGTGGCATGCGTTTTCCGCCGGTGCGGAAGGTGCGGGCCGATGCGCCATGGGTCTGGCTTGCGCGCGGCTGGGCCGACATGTGCGCCGTTCCGGCGGTCAGCTTCACCTATGGCATTTTCTTTTTCGTGCTGTCGCTGTTGCTGGTCAGCGCGCTCTTCCTTTTCAATCTCGGCGCGCTGGTGCCGGTCATCGCATCGGGCTTCCTGCTGGTTGGCCCGCTGCTTGCCGTCGGCATGTACGAGGCGAGCCGCCGGCTCGAAGCCGGACTGCCGGTGCGATTTGCCGATGTTGCCCTTGTATCGGCCCAGAGCCCGGCGCAGCTTGCCTTTCTCGGCGCGATATTGATGGGCGCCATGCTGATCTGGGTGCGGATCGCGACCTTGCTGTTTGCGTTGTTCTTCGGTTCGCAGACGATGCCGCAGGTCGGAGAGTTCGTGCCGGCGCTGCTGCTGACGCCGCACGGGCTCGGTCTGCTCGTCGTCGGCACGGCGACGGGCGGCGTGCTGGCGCTGATCTGCTTTGCGATTTCGGTCGTGTCGGTGCCGATGCTGATGGCGCGCGATGTCGATGCGGTGACGGCGGTGCTGACCAGCATCGAGACGGTGCGGCGCAATTTCTGGCCGATGATGATCTGGGGCTGGATCATCGCCTTCCTGACCGCCTTCGGCATTGCGACGCTGTTTGTCGGGCTGGTCTTCGTCTTCCCGCTGCTCGGCCATGCGACGTGGCATGCCTATCGGGATCTCGTATCCGGAAACTGATGGCTCACGAAGCGGTTCTGTCGTCGTCCGGCCCGCTTTCATCCGGCCTGTCCTCCTCATCGTCGAAAAGGATGCGCTCGGCGGCACCTTCGAGATCGTCATACTGCCCGGTCTTCAGCGACCAGAGAAAGGCGCCAAGGCCGAGCAACCCCAGCAGCAGCGCCGCCGGTATCAGGAACACCAGAATGTTCATCGGCTTGCCGCGGCGGCGTTCCGCCGGCTCAGGCGCATCGCATTGGCGATGACGGTGATCGAGGAGCTCGACATCGCGATGGCCGCGATGAGCGGCGTCACGAAGCCCGCGACCGCCAGCGGAACGGCGACCGCGTTGTAGGCGAGCGCCAGACCGAAATTCTGAAACACGAGGCGGCGCGACTTCATCGCGACATCGACCGTTTCGACAAGCGGGGCAAGACGCGCGCCCTGGAATATGAAATCGGCGACCGTCTGGCTGACATCGGCGGCGTCCGCCGGCGAGATCGAAACATGCGCGGCGCGCAGCGCCGGCGCATCGTTGAGCCCGTCGCCCACCATCAGCACCTTGCGGCCTTCGCGTTCCAGTTCCTCCAGCCGGGCGATTTTTTCGGCGGGCCGGGCGGCGGCGCGCCACTCGGCAATGCCCAGTGTCTCGGCGGCGGCGCGCACCGCCGGTTCGCGGTCGCCCGACAGAAGTTCGACTGCAAAGCCCCTTTGCTGCAATGCCTCGATCGTTTCTCGCGCGTCGGGCCGCATCGTGTCGGCGAAGCGCAGGCAGATCGTTTCGCCGCTCGCGCGGCGGAGCCAGAGTTCGGGTCCGGCATGTTGTGCCTTGTCCGCGCGGTCGCGGACACCGGCGAAATCCGCATTGCCGAGACGGACGGTGCCGGATTCGAACCGCGCTTCGAGCCCCATGCCGGGCACTTCGGTCGCGTCCGTTGCTTTCGGTGTGGCGATGCTGATATCCGCTTCGGCAAGCGCGCGCGCCAGCGGGTGGCGGCTCAGCCGCGCCAGCGCAACGGCATGCGCGAAGTCGCCGGGCGCGATTTCGGCGCCATTGACGAGTTGCGGCCGGCCGAGCGTCAGTGTGCCCGTCTTGTCGAAGACGATGGTGTCGGCCTGCGCCAGCCGTTCCAGCGCATCCGCCGACTTCACGAACACGCCCTGACCGATCAGGCGTCCCGTCGCCACCACCTGCACCACGGGAACCGCAAGGCCGAGCGCGCAAGGACAGGTGATGATCAGCACGGCAATCGCGTGCGTCAGCGCGGTTTCCCAATGGGCGCCAAGCCAGAACCAGAGGATCATGGTCG
>JAHBYM010000015.1 GCA_019635975.1 Parvibaculum sp.
GTAACTCCCGTGGAAGTTCGAGTCTTCTCGACCGCACCATGTTCAAACAAGCCTCCAAAGCCGGTCGCCGGCGCTTCCCGAAGCGCCGGCGCCGGTTTTTTGTTTCAAGCCCCGGCAGTGGCGGGAACCTGCCAAATGACGCACACTCGCGGCCAGTTTCAGGATCAGGATTCGCAGGCGCCGATTGACCGAAATTTCGACACCACAAGCGAGTGAAGAAACGACAGACGAGGCGTTGTCGCCTGCCTTCGTGCGCTCGGTTGTCGATGCGGTCGACCGGGGCGACCGGGCGCAGGTGCGCGAGCTCGTGTTGCCATTGCGTCCGGCCGATACTGCGGAACTCCTTGAACTTTTGCGCAGCGACGAGCGCCGCGACCTTGTCGAGATGCTCGGTTCCGATCTCAATCCGGAGGTGCTGAGCGAGCTTGACGAGAGTGTCCGCGACCATGTGATGGAGTTGCTCGACCCGAAAGACATCGCCGCCGCGCTGACGGAGATGGATTCGGACGACGCCGTCTATCTGCTCGAGGACATGGATGAGGCCGAGCAGCGCGAGATCCTTGACCAGTTGCCGGCCAGCGAGCGCGCGGCGCTCGAACAGTCGCTCGACTACCCGGAGTACAGCGCCGGCCGCCTGATGCAGCGCGAGCTGGTTGCCGTGCCGCCGTTCTGGGATGTCGGCCGGACGCTCGACTATTTGCGCGAAGCCGAGGATTTGCCGCACGAATTCTATGAAATCTTCGTTGTCGACGCAGCCTACAAGCCCGTCGGCACCGTGCCGCTGTCGCGCGTCACGCGTTCGAAGCGTCCGGTCCGGATTTCCGAAATCATGGAAACCGAGCAGACGCTGATCCCGGTCGAGATGGACCAGGAAGAGGTGGCGCTGCAATTCACCAAATACGATCTTATCTCGGCGGCCGTCGTCGATGGCGAGGGACGTCTCGTGGGCGTCATCACGGTCGACGACATCGTCGAGGTTATCAGCGAGGAAGCCGCCGAGGACATCCGCCTGCTTGCCGGTGTCGGTGAGGAAGCAATTTCCGACACCGTGCTGCAGACGAGCCGCAGCCGTGTTCCATGGCTTGCCGTCAATCTGGTGACGGCGGTCATTGCCGCCTCGGTGATTGCGCTGTTCGACGCGGCGATCGAAAAGATGGTTGCGCTCGCGGTGCTCATGCCGATTGTCGCCTCAATGGGGGGCAATGCTGGCACACAAACGATGACCGTGACGGTGCGCGCACTGGCGACGCGCGATCTCGTTCATTTCAACGCGCGTCGAACCATCCTGCGCGAGATGCTGGTTGGATTGTTGAACGGGCTGATTTTCGCCGGATTGCTTGGGGGTATTGGCGGGCTGATATTCCAGAATGCCTGGCTTGGCGGCGTTTTGGCGGCGGCAATGATGATTAACCTCGTGGTCGCCAGTCTGACGGGCATTCTCGTTCCGCTGGGTCTTGATAAACTCGGGGCCGATCCGGCCGTTTCGTCGCCTGTCTTTGTGACAACGACGACGGATGTGGTCGGATTCTTTGCCTTTTTGGGACTTGCGGCGCTGATCCTGTTTTACTGAGCGTGCTGGCGGGGTGGGAGAGCTGAGCGATGCGTAGTGCGAGTTATTCCGGTGTTTCGGCAATTGTTCTGGTCGTGGGGCTTTGCCTTTCGGGGGCACCGGCTCTGGCCGAAGGCTGGCGCGACGGGACGCCGATGACGACGGCGCGCGCATTTGCCGGCGCGGCATTGATTGGCGACGATCTTTATGTTGTCGGCGGCGACAGTACGTCGGGGCCTCGCTCGGTTGCGGAAATCTATGATGTGCGCGGTGACATCTGGCGTGCAGCGGTGGCCTTGCCGGTCGGGTTGCAGCATTTCGGCATGGCCGAACTCAACGGCCGGCTCTTCGTTGCCGGTGGGCACGAGGCTCCGCCACCCCGGCGTGCCGATGGATTGTTCGGGTCGGATGGTACTTCGGCTGCCGGTACGACGACCGAAGGCGGCGATACCGCCAATGTCTGGATTTTTGATCCGAAAGTCGGGACTTGGATTTCCGGTCCGTCGATGCCGGCGGCGCGCGCCGGTCACGGTCTTGTCGCCGTCGATGGCAAGCTCTATGCAATCGGTGGGCGCGGCGAGGGCGCGTCGCGGGTTTTCGTCTACGATCCGGGCCGCGACCGTTGGAGCGTATCGGGGGCGCCGATGCCGTCGCCGCGCCTTGCCTCTGCCTATGCAGCGGCGGGCGGGCTCATCTATGCAATCGGCGGGCTCGACAGCGGCGGGGCGGCATCGTCGCGGGTCGATATTTTCAATCCATCGAATGGCAGCTGGCGGACGGGCCCATCTTTGCCTGAGCCGCGCGCCGGGCATGTCGCGGCCGTTCTCGATGGCAAGCTGCATGTAACAGGCGGCGAACAGCGGCGGCCGTTGCGCACCCATGCCGATCATTTCGTGTTCGATCTGGCGGCCGGCACATGGCGGCGCGCACCATCCATGCCAACGCCGCGCCACGGCGCCGTTGCGGCGGCCTCGGACGGCCGCTTCATTGTCGTCGGCGGCAGTCCGGGCGCCGGTGTCTACACGGTCTTCACCGAGTCCGACATGGTCGACATCTACTCGGAGTGAGGCGTTCCTATTTCATCAGCCGCAATGCCCTGAAGCCCATCGGGGCAAGGCCGGTCATGTAGAAGCCGAGAATGGCCGCGCCGAGATAGAGCGTGGCGGCCGGCGGCAGGCCGGCGGTTGCGCCGCCCGTCTCGACGGCCCAGCGCAGCGCAAAAAGCACCACGATGCCGCCGACGGCCATGACAGCCATTTGCCAGATCGCCGGGCGCGGTCCGCGCGTGGGAACCAGCCGATAGTCGAGCGTCTGTCCGGCGACCCAACCGAAAAGCAGGAACAAGACCGAGGTGTGGCCGTAGAAGCTGCTACCCGCCTCGCCTTCGGGCGGCCAGACCAGCCAGAGCAGCGGCACCAGCGCCACAAGGACCGCCAGGTGGACGAGGACGGGCAGGCGTCGCCAGAAATCGAATGACGGGCCGAGCAGCCAGATGAAGAGGACAATGCTCGCCAAGCCGAGGGCTGCGCCGGTCAGGATGTCGTCGACGTCGTGGACCCCGACATAGAGCCGGCTCAGTGCCACGCCGGCGGCGATCAGGATGGCGGCGACCCAGGCCCAGCGGCGGCGCATCTCGTAGGCGAGCCAGAGCCACATCGCGACGGCGACCTGGGCATGGCCCGACGGACGGCCCGGCGAACCTTCGACGCGATTGTCGATCCAGTAGCGCGGGTCGGGGCGGGCGTCCTGCCAGAAATCCTTCAGCCAGCCGTTGATGACGGCGGTGATGGCAATGAGGACCGCAAGGCGGGTGAATATGGCGCGGTCCCAGAGCCAGTATCCCAGCGGCAGGAACATCAGGAAAAACGGCGTATAGCCGAGCCATGTGAATCCGTTGGCAATTGGCGTCGCCCAGTCGCTGCGTAAAGGCAGCACCCAATCCATGTTGTGCAGGAAATTTTCCACCGAGCGTCCCCCTCATCGGCGCGGCCTGTGTTTGGCGGCCGCTTGTTTTAGGCTAGGGTTCTGCCCCGAATCCCGGCCTCGATCGCCAGTCTAAGCGCGGAAACAGCCCCATGTCACAAAACCGTCACGAAACCGATCCCGTCGTTATCGTCAGCGCTGCGCGCACGCCTATGGGTGGCTTTCAGGGTGCGCTGTCGGGCCTCACCGGGCCGGAGCTTGGTGCGGCGGCTGTCGGGGGCGCGGTGGCGCGGGCATCGCTCGGACCGAAGGAAGTCGACGAAGTGCTGATGGGTTGTGTGCTCTCCGCCGGCGCGAAGCAGGCGCCGGCGCGGCAGGCGGCGCTGAAGGCGGGTCTCGATGAGAAAACGCCCTGCACGACCGTCAACAAGATGTGCGGCTCGGGCATGAAGGCCATGATGATGGCGCATGATGCGATCGTCGCCGGTCACGGCGATGTCGTCGTCGCGGGCGGTCTCGAGAGCATGACCAACGCGCCTTACCTGCTGCCGAAGGCGCGCGGCGGGCTGCGGCTCGGGCATGGCGAGATCAAGGATCACATGTTCCTCGATGGTCTCGAAGATGCCTATGAAGGCCGCCTGATGGGCTCCTATGCCGAGGATACCGCGCAGCATTACCAGTTCACGCGCGACGCGCAGGACGCCTATGCGATGGAATCGCTGAAGCGGGCGAAGCGGGCGGTGGAGGACGGCACGTTCGCACCGGAAATCGTGACCGTCAGCGCACCGGGCCGGAAGGGCAGCACCGAAGTCGTCAACGACGAGCAGCCGCTGACGGCGGATGCATCGAAAATCCCGACACTGAAGCCCGCCTTCGCGAAGGACGGCACGGTCACGGCGGCCAATTCAAGCTCGATTTCCGACGGCGCGGCGGCGCTGGTGCTGATGCGTTTGTCGGAGGCCGAAAAGCGCGGACTTTCGCCGCTTGCCGCCATTCGCGGTCATACGATGCATGCGCAGGCGCCGGCCTGGTTTTCGACCGCGCCGGTCGGCGCGATCTCGAAGCTGCTGGAACGCACCGGCTGGACGACCAAGGATATCGATCTGTGGGAGGTCAACGAGGCTTTTGCCGTGGTCGCGATGGCCGCGATCAAGGAGCTCAACCTCAGCCACGACAACATGAACATTTATGGCGGCGCCTGCGCGCTCGGCCATCCGATCGGCGCTTCGGGTGCACGCATCCTTGTTACGCTGCTGAATGCCTTGCAGCAGACCGGCGGCAAGCGCGGCGTCGCCTCGCTCTGCATCGGCGGCGGCGAGGCGACGGCGGTGGCAATCGAGCGGCTGAACTAGGCGGCAGCCTGCCCGAGCGACGCCTTCACATGTTCGGCGAGCGCGATCAGGCCATTCAGCGGACGGATCAGCACTTCGATATGGCTCATCCTGCCCTCCGCGTCGACGGTGATGCGGTCGATGCCCTTCAGCTTCGTGTCGCCGATGCGCGACTCGAATTCGAGGATGATCTCGTTGCCGTCGATCCATTCCTTCGTGTAGGTGAAATCCTCGAAACCGGCGACAACGGTGGTCAGAATGGCGATCACATAATCCTTCGAGGTCTTCGGCTTGTAGAAGGCGGGGGAGGAGATCGTGGCCCCGTCGGCGACAATGGTCTGGAGCAGCGCCGGGTCGTGGTTCTCGACATAGGCGTACCAGCGGGTCAGAAAGGTCTGGGCGGGATCGCTCATCTGTCAGGCTCCTTATCCGGCGCGTTTATAACGCTGTTATAGTTTAGGAAAAAGTGCCCCGTCAATGCCTCTTCACCTGATCAAGCTTTGCGTTGGCGCAGATGATATTGCGGATCTGGCGACATGGCAGGCGGCGCGGCTCGCCAACATGAAAAAACGCCGCCAGCCGCAGAAACTCGTTCACGTCACGCGCATGGTGCCGAAGCGCGCCGACGAAATTCTGGCCGGCGGCTCGCTCTACTGGGTGATGAAGGGCGTCATCCGGTGCCGTCAGCGGTTGATCGGTATCGAACCGTTCAAGGATGCCGAGGGCATTGGCCGCTGCCGGCTTGTGCTCGACAAGGAGATCGTGGCGACACGCCGGCAGGAGCGGCGGCCCTTTCAGGGCTGGCGCTATTTCGAGGCCAAGGACGCGCCGCCCGATGTGAAAATGGGCGATCCCGGCACCGACATGCCGGATGAGATGCGGCGGGAGCTCGAGGAGCTCGGTCTTCTCTGAACCACCACCGCCCGTCGGGGCGGGTGACAGGGCTTGCCGTCTGTGGTGGGCTTTGGAAAACAGCGCGGGGGATAGTGATGCGCCGGGATATCGAATTCAAAACCGAAGACGGCGTGCCGTTGCGCGGCTGGTTCTATCCGGCGAAAGGTGTGTCGGGGCCTGCGCCAACCGTTGTCATGGCGCATGGCTTTTCCGCCGTGAAGGAAATGTATCTCGACGATTTCGCTGCTTTCTTTGCCGAGGCTGGCGTGGCGGCGCTGGTTTATGACCATCGCAATCTCGGCGCGAGCGACGGCGAACCGCGCGGACATATCGACCCGCGGCAGCAGATCGACGGATATCGCGACGCGATCACTCATGCGCAATCGATGACGGAAGTCGATCCGAACCGCATCGGCATTTGGGGTTCGAGCTATTCGGGCGGGCATGTGCTGGTGGTGGCCGCTATAGACAGGCGCGTCAAATGCGTGATTGCGCAGGTGCCGCTGGTCGCCGGTCTCGAGAGCGCGCGGCGGCTGATCCGAGGCGACCACTGGAAGGGATTGCGGGCAGCATTCGATGCCGATCGCGTGGCGCGGATGGGAGGCGCTGCGCCTGCCCGTATGCCCGTTACCGCGCCTGAGGGCGAACCTTCGGCCCTACCGACAGCCGACACCTTTGAGTTTTTCACGACATTCAGCAAAGAGCGCGAGACTTCGTGGCGGAACGACGTGACGCTGCAATCGGTGGAGCTCTTCACCGAATACGAACCCGGCATCTACATTCCACGCATATCACCGACGCCGCTGCTGATGGTGGCGGCGCTCGAAGACCATCTGACGCCATTCGACATGACGGCCGCTGCCTATGAAACGGCGCTCGAGCCGAAGAAATTCCTGGCGCTGCCCTGCATGCATTTCGAGGCCTATACCGGAGATATGTTCGCGATGTCGGCGCCCGTGCAGCGCGACTGGTTGACGACGCATCTCAAGTGACGCGTCAGACCGGCATGTTGTCGATCAGGCGCGTCTTGCCGATTTTCGCGGCGACCAGAATGCGCGCGGGACTTGTCGGTCGGTCGGTCGGAAAAGTGGCCAGCGAGGCGGCGTCGCGGATCTCCAGATAGTCGAGATTGTCGAAACCGAGGGCGAGGATTCTTGCAGCGCCGGCTTTGGTTGCTTCGGAAATAAGTGTGCCCGCAGAAACACTTGCAGCCGTTTCCCGAAGGATCACATTCAACTGTCCGGCGGCTTTTCGTTCGCCGGGCGTCAGATAGACGTTGCGCGACGACATGGCGAGGCCGTCGGCTTCGCGCATGATCGGGCCGCCGAGGATTTCGACCGGGATGTCGAGATCGGCAACCATGCGGCGGATCACCGCGAGCTGCTGCCAGTCCTTCTCGCCGAAGATCGCGATGTCGGGCATGGCGCGCAGGAGCAGCTTGGCCACCACCGTCGCGACGCCGGCAAAATGCGTCGGCCGGAACTGTCCTTCGAGCGGCTCCGCGACGCCGGTCAGCGAAATCGTCGTAGAGAAGTCTTGCGGATACATATCGGCGGCGTCCGGCGCGAAAATCAGGTCGGCCTTGCCTTCGAGCTTCGCCGCATCCGCCGCCTCAGTGCGGGGATAGGCCGAGAAATCCTCATGTGGCGCAAACTGTGTCGGATTGACGAAGATCGAAACGATGACACGACCGGCCTTTGATCGTGCCAGATCGACCAGAGACAGATGTCCCTCGTGAAGGGCGCCCATCGTCGGTACCAGTGCGACAGTCTCTCCCGCGGCGCGCCACGCGGCGACGGCTTCGCGCAGGCTTGCCGCATCGCGCGCGACGGGGATTTTGTGGCTCGCGGTGTCGAGCGGCATCTCAGGTAAGCTTGCCTTCGATCGCCCGCGCGAACAGATCCTCATAGACCGGTACGCTCATCGGCAATGGATTGCCGCCGGTGCAGGGATCTTCCTGTGCCATGGCCGCGAGTTGCGGGATGATGCCGTTGTCGACACCGATCTCGTTCAGCGTGTTCGGAATGCCGATTTCCTCACGCAATGCCAGAACCCAATCTACGAAACCTTTGAAACTGCGGTCTTTCAGGGCGAGGTAGTTGGCGGCCGCGACGATCTTTTCCTCGATGGCCTTGCGGTTATGCAGCAGTACATAAGGCATCACGACAGCGTTGGTGAGCCCATGATGGGTTCCGCGCAACGACGAGCAGGGATGGCTCATCGCATGCATCGAGCCGAGACCTTTCTGGAACGCCGTCGCACCCATCGAAGAGGCGGCGAGCATGAACGAGCGCGCCTCGACATTGCTGCCACGCTTGACGGCTTCCGGCAGCCATTCCTTGCATAGCCGCATGCCTTCGAGCGAAACGCCCTGCGCCAGCGGGTGCCAGAAGGGCGCGCAATAGGCTTCGAGATTGTGAGACAGCGCGTCCATGCCCGTGGCTGCGGTGATGTTCGGCGGCAGGCCGATGGTCAGTTCCGGATCGCAGATCACGTCGACCGGCATCATCTTCGGGTGGAAGATGATCTTCTTGGTGTGATCGCTCTCGTCGGTGATGACCGCGGCGCGGCCGACTTCGGAGCCGGTGCCCGCCGTTGTCGGCACGGCGATGACAGGCGCGATACCCTTTGGGTCGGCGCGTGTCCACCAGTCCTCTCGGTCTTCATAATCCCACATCGGCCGCGTCTGGCCCGACATGAAGGCAATGGCTTTGCCCGCATCCATTGCGCTGCCGCCGCCGAACACGATCACGCCGTCATGTTTGCCGCGTTGAAACGCCTTCAAGCCAGCCTCGACATCGGCGCCGACAGGGTTGGGATGTACGTCGGCGAAAAGTGCGGCGGCGAGACCGTTCTTTTCGAGGAGGGCAAGCGCCTCGGCGATCATCGGCAGCGGCTTCAGGCCGGGGTCGGTGACCAGCAACGGCCGCTCGATGCCGGCGCCGCCGCAGGCTTCGGCCAGTTCCTTGATGCGACCGGCGCCAAAGCGCATCTTGGTCGGGAAGTTCCAGTTGCCGACGAGATTGGGATAGCTGTCGATCATTTTGTTTGCGTTCTCAGGTGATAGCTCTTGGGTCGCGTCAGGCTTTCGTAGCCGACCGGCGACAACGTGGCGCCGCGACCGGTATTTTTCACACCGGTCCAGGCGAGCGCTGGATCGAGATAGTCGCAGCGGTTGAGGAAGAATGTGCCCGTTTCAAGCCGGTTGCCAAGATTCTCGCCGGTTTCGACATCCTCGGTCCAGACAGACGCCGTCAGACCGTAGGGACTATCGTTCATCAGTGCGATGGCCTCGTCGTCCGACGACACCTTCATGATCCCGATCACGGGCCCGAAGGTTTCCTCGCGCATCACCTCCATCTGGTGGTTGACGTTCACCAGCACTTCGGGACCGAGATACGGAGAACCCGGACGAGAAGCCTGGAAATGCGCTTCGCCGATCAGTGCTTTCGCGCCGCTACGCACAGCCTGAGCGATCTGGCCGCGCACGAAGGTTGCAGCAGAAGTGCGCACCATCGGGCCGATCGTCGTTTCGGGATCGAGCGGATCGCCGAGCTTGTACTTCTTCGTCAGGTCGACGAAACCCTCGACGAAATCGTCATAGACATCGGCATGGACGTAGAGCCGTTCCTTGCCGCAGCAGGACTGCCCTGAATTGAAATAGGCGCCGTCGACCAGGTTTTCGACGGCGAAGGGCAGGTTGGCGTCGGCGCGGACATAGGCGGGGTCTTTGCCGCCGAGTTCGAGCCCGATGCCGATGAAGCGGTTGACGGCGGCTTTCACGACCGAACGTCCACCGGCGACCGAACCGGTGAACTGCACAAAATCGACGCGCGGATCGCCAATCGTTCGCTCGGTCATGTCGTGGCTCATATGGATCGCCTGAAAGAGTCCGTCCGGCGCACCTGCTTTTTCGAAGGCCATGGCGAAGCGCTCGGCGCAAAGCGGCGTCTGGCCGGAGTGCTTCAGGATGATCGTATTGCCGGCCATGATTGCCGGGACGACCGAATTGACGGCGATCAGGTAGGGATAGTTCCAGGCGGCGATGGCGAGCACCGTTCCGACCGGCTCGCGGCGCACCCAGCGGCGGAAACCTTCCTTGGGACCTGCGTCGATGTCGGCCAGCGTCTTGGGTGCAATGCCGATCATGTAGCGCGCGCGCTCCTCGAAGCCGCGGAGCTCGCCGGCGCCATAGGCAACGGGGCGGCCCATCTGCCACGCCAGCTCCGGTACGATTTCATCTTTCATTGCGACGAAAGCTTCAGTGAAGCGGGTGCAAAGCGCGGCGCGCTCGGCGAGGGGGACAAGCTTCCACGCCGCCTGTGCGGCGCGCGCAGCATTCAGCGCGCCGTCGACTTCCTCCCACGAGGCGAGTGGCCGTTCGGCATAGACCGTGCCGTCGACCGGCGAAATGACTTTCAGTGTGTCGCTCATCCGCGCTCGAAGCCTCTCTTCAATTCCCAATCCGTCACTCGCCGTTCGTATTCGAACTGCTCCCAGCGGCCGGTATGGAGATAGTGCTCGACGACGTCGTCGCCGAGAGCGGCGCGGAGCGTATCCGACTTTTCCAGTTCGGTCAGGGCGTCGCGCAGGTTCTTCGCCAGCGACGGAATGCCGCTGCCGGCATAGGCATCGCCCGAAAATTCAGGCTCCAGAGCCATTTTCTTTTCGACCCCGTCAAGGCCGGCCGCCAGCAACGAGGCAAAGGCGAGATAGGGGTTCAGGTCGGCGCCGCCGATGCGGCATTCGATGCGCAGGCTCTTGCCCTGACCGCACATTCGGAAGCCGGCCGTTCGATTGTCGTTGGACCAGACGATGTTGGTCGGCGCAAAGGAGCCGTTGACGAAGCGCTTGTAGGAATTGACCTGTGGCGCCAGAAAATAAGTCAATTCGCGCGCGTGCCGAAGCTGGCCCGCCAGGAATTGCTGACACAGCTCCGACATGCCGTGCGGTTTGGCGTCCTTGTCGAAGAAATGCGCTTCCTTGGCCTTCTCATCCCAGAGCGACATATGGATATGGCAGGACGAACCGGCCAGTTCGTAATTCCATTTGGCCATGAAGGTGACGGCCTTGCCGTGTAGCCAGGCGATCTCCTTGATGCCGTTTTTCAGGATCGTGTGCCGGTCGGCCATTTCGAGCGCCTCGGCATAGCGGATATTGATTTCCTCCTGTCCGGGGCCCCACTCGCCCTTCGAGTTTTCAACCGGAATGCCCGCGCCCTCGAGACCGTTGCGGATCGCACGCATGATGCCTTCCTCTTTCGAGGTGGCGAGCACGTGGTAGTCCTCGATGTACCAGTTGGCGGTCTTGAGCCCCTGATAGCGCTTTTCATGCGCCGCTTCGTAGGTGTCGTCGAAGAGATAGAATTCGAGCTCCGATGCGGTGAAGGCTTTCATCTTCATGGCGGCAACGCGCTTCAGCTGTTTTTTCAGGATGGCGCGCGGCGCGTGGGGCACATCCTCGCCATGATGGTCGAGCGTGTCGCAAAGGACGAGGGCGGTTGCCGGCAGCCACGGAATGCGGCGCAACGTTGCCATATCCGGCTTCAGCACGAAATCGCCGTAGCCCTGCGCCCAGCTTGCCGCCTTGTAGCCCGGCACCGGCTCCATGTCGGTGTCGACGGTCAGAAGATAATTGCATGCATGCGTTTCGTGGACGGCTGTGTCGAGGAAATATCCCGCCGCCATGCGTTTCCCGACCAGACGGCCCTGCATGTCCGGCATGGCCATGACCACCGTGTCGATTTCGCCCGCGGCGACGAGGTCGGAGAGTTTGTCGAGCGTGAGCATGCCGTTCATTCGAAAAGACCCCTCGGGATTGCCGCTTTCATGGAGTAGGGCGGAAATGCGGTTTCGGTGCGTTTCTGCCGGCAGAGCAGGTAGAGTGTAGCCGGACCGACGGGGGGGACCGCAAGTGCGACGCGTTACGGCGTTTCGGGGCTGGTATAGTTGACGCTCATGGCCGTACTACCCACACTCCGCTCGCGATTCGAGTGCTGGTTTTGTGGGGGCATATGACTGAATCCGGGAGCGGGCACCGGCCTGCCCATGTGATCGTTCTGGGCAATGAAAAAGGCGGGTCGGGCAAGACGACCACCGCCATGCATGTGATTGCGTTGCTGCTCCATGAGGGGCTGCGCGTCGGATCGATCGACCTCGACGGGCGGCAACGTTCGCTGACGCGCTACGTCGAGAACCGCCGGGCCTGGGCCGAGGCTGCGGGGGTCAAGCTCGTGATGCCCCACCATGAGGTGATCGCGCGCTCGGCGCATGGAACGGTCAGCGAGGCCAATGCGGCGGACGAAGCGGCGCTCGACGCCGTCATGGCGCGGCTTGCGGCGGCGAACGACTTCATCGTCATCGATTGTCCGGGCAGCGACAATCACCTGTCGCGGCTCGGCCATGCCCGAGCGGACACGCTTGTTACGCCGATGAACGACAGCTTCGTCGATTTTGACCTGCTGGGACGCGTCGATCCGCAGACCTATCGCATCAAAGGGCCCAGTGTTTACAGCGAAATGGTGTGGGAGAGCCGCAAGCGCAGGGCGGTGCGCGACGGTGGCGAAATCGACTGGATTGTGATCCGCAACCGTCTGTCGCATCTCGACGCCAAGAACAAGCGCCGCGTCGAGGCGGTGCTCGACGCGCTGGCGAGCCGGATCGGCTTTCGCACCGGACCGGGTTTCGGCGAACGCGTCATCTTTCGCGAGATGTTTCCTTCGGGCCTGACACTGCTCGACTTGCGGGAGGAGGGGGTTGAGGCGCCGATGTCGATGTCGCATGTCGCGGCGCGCGCCGAAGTGCGGGCGCTGATCGACGCTCTGGCGTTGCCTGTCGATGAACGGCGAATGCCGGCCTAGCCGCGGCCTTCGGCTTTGGCGGTCTGGGGCATGGCCCAGTTTGCCGGCGGAATGGCGATGCAGGGGATGCTTTGACGCGCGAGTCGCCCGCAAGCGGTCTTTGCCGCCGTTTCATTGTCGAAGCCACCAAATCGCGAGCGATAGAGCGTGCGATTGTCGGCTGTCTTGACCGGGATCGTAACCGGAACGGCGGTGCCGAGTTCACCCGGCGCAGCGCGAAGCGCCTTGCGGATGCTGCCCACGGCGTCGGCCTGATCGGCATAAGCGCCGATCTGGATGATCCATGTGCCGTCGGGAATAAGAGGGTCGCCCTCGCGCCATGACTGCATGGTGGCCGGTGCTGTGCGTGCGGGATCGAGCGCCGCTTCGCGGACCAACGGATTGGCGGGTGCATCAGGACTGATGCTGGCGTTTGCCGGTGCGACGAGGAAGTTGCCGATCTCGCGACCGGCATGGCGGCCTGCATCTTCGGCGGTGCGAAGTGCCGCCACCGCGTAGGCGGTGACATTGTCGACAGGCGCCGCGGGCTTCGCGGCGGCCGGCGCCGTTTTGGTGAGGGCTGCCGTCACGACGGGCGCAGGTGACGGAAGAGGCGTTGCGGCGCTGGCGTCGCCTTCGGCGATGATCCGATCGCCGGTGTCGGCGCTTTCGTCAACGGCCGCAGCAAGCTGGAGCAGCGCCGCACGGTCTTCCGCGGGAATGAGGCTGGCGGGCGCATCAGGTCTTACGATGGGAACGGGCGGCGGGGCTGCAGCGATTTGTGTCCGGCCGGTCTTCATCGCGACCGCCTGCGGGAAGGCGCGATCGAGAATCTCGATCATGTGCTGGTCGCGAGACTTGGCTTTTTCGCCGCCGATGACGACGCCGATCAGAAATTTGTCATCACGCTCAATCGTTGCCGTCAGGTTGAAGCCCGATGCATTGGTGTAACCCGTTTTGAGGCCCGTTGTGCCGCGGTACTCACCCAACAGACGGTTGTGGTTTCGAATTCGGGATTTCCCCCAATTGAACTGCTCGGTGCTGAAGTAGTGGTAGTATTGCGGAAAATCCTTGTGCATCCGCAACGCCAGCGTTGCCTGATCCCGGGCGGTCGTCATCTGCGCACTGTTGGGTAGACCCGAAGCATTTTTGTAAGTCGTGCGCGTCATTCCCAGTTCGCGCGCCTTTTTTGTCATCAGATCGGCGAATTTTGCCTCGGTGCCGGCGATGAAGGCGCCTGTCGCCGATGCGACATCGTTGGCGGAACGCGTGACGAGCGCGAGGATCGCATCTTCTACGCTGATCGTTTGACCTGGACGAAGACCAAGTTTCGACGGCGGCTGAAGCGCACCGCGCTGGGTCATGGTGATCCGGGATTTGAGTGTCGCTTCACGCTTTTCGAGTTTCTCGAAAAGGAGATAGAGCGTCATCACCTTGGTGAGGGAAGCCGGATAACGAAGTTCGTCGGCGCTGCGCGAATAGAGAATTTTGCCCGTATGGGCATCCATCACGAGAGCGGCCGTTTTGGGTTTGGCAGCATGGGCCGGGACAGCGGTCAGGACCGCGAGCAGGACTGCCGTCATAACGACGGCGCCGCTCCTCAATCCGTGAGAGACGCGCACGATACTCGCAAGCGCAGACCCCAACATCGTCCCGAAAACCCCTCTTGCTGGCAAATTCGAGTTAACCCGAACGTACCATTCCGACATCAACCCCACGAAACTGTAGCGCCGGGACCACAGTTTGCGAAGAGGCTTCGGTTCGAATACCGCAAAAAATCTTATATTTTCCCGACGCTTGCGCGGATTGGCCCAAGATAGACCCTAAGTGTTACCATTTAATTAATAGCGTTAAGGATTCGTTAACGAGATGGATGAGGATGCCAGAATCGACGTATCCGGGTGGTCGGGGAATTGTGTGAGGTACAATGGACTTCCAGACCTTGAGGCTCACGGCGAAGCCCAACCAATATCTTGTGGCCCCCGAGGGCCTCTGCGCGCAGGCAAAGCCTTATCTTGCCGCACCTGAATACGCCATAGCGCCCACCGCGCTCAGGGCGATATTCCGCGACATCGCGCTGGCACAGCCGCGTGTCGTTCAGACCGGCGCCGACGAGGCGACCCTTACGGATACCTATGTGCAGCGCAGCGCGTTTCTTGGTTTTCCGGACACCATCACGGTCCGGTTTCTCACTGTGGGCACCGGCCGGTCGAGCCTCGCGATCTACAGCCGCTCGCGTTACGGCTATTCGGATCTGGGTGTCAACAAGGCGCGTATCGATGCATGGCTGCGCGATCTGGCCTCAAAATGCCCGGATTGATTGGGTTGGGCTTTGAAATTCGCTATGGTCGACTATGTAATAGTGAACGTTGATGCTGACCGGGATGCCGATTGTCCGGCAGCAACATGTCCCGGAACAGGTGGATACGGGATCGGCACGACGATTTGGCAGGAACGGGGAATGTCGGACGACAGGCGGCGCGGCGATGAAGACGGTGGTACAGGTGCCGGGGTCATCACCCAGACGAAGCCGAAGACAAAGAAGCCCTCGCTCTACAAGGTTCTGCTGCTCAACGACGACTACACACCGATGGAGTTCGTCGTTCACGTTCTGGAGCGGTTCTTCAACAAGGGGAGGGACGAAGCGACTGTCATCATGCTTCATGTGCATCAACATGGGGTAGGCATTTGCGGTCTCTACACCTACGAGGTGGCGGAAACCAAGGTGACGCAGGTGATGGATTTCGCACAGCAGCATCAACATCCGTTGCAGTGCACGATGGAGCGAGAGTAGCGTTCAGGCTGTAGCCCAGCAGAAGGGAAGGTTCGGAGTGCCGACGTTTTCACGCAGTCTCGAGGAGGGACTTCACCGCGCGCTGGCGCTCGCCAATGAACGCAATCACGAATATGCGACGCTCGAACACCTCCTGCTGTCGCTGGTCGACGATCAGGATGCGGCGGCCGTGATGCGGGCCTGCAATGTCGACATGGACCTGCTTCGTCAGCAATTGACCAATTATGTCGACAATGAACTTTCGAGCCTTGTCATCGACGATGGACAGGAATCGAAGCCGACAGCGGGTTTCCAGCGCGTGATCCAACGCGCTGTCATTCATGTTCAGTCGTCCGGGCGCGAGGAGGTGACGGGCGCGAATGTGCTCGTCGCGATGTTCGCCGAGCGTGAGAGCCACGCCGCCTATTTCCTGCAAGAGCAGGACATGACGCGTTACGACGCGGTCAACTACATCAGCCACGGCATCGCCAAACGGGCCGACATGACCGAGACGCGTCCGGTGCGCGGCGCGCAGGAAGAACCGGAAGCCGGCGAACGGGGCAATCGCAAGGAGCGCTCGACGGAAGCGCTTGACAATTACTGCGTCAATCTCAACGAGAAGGCCCGGCAGGGGAAGATCGATCCGCTGATCGGGCGTGAGCGCGAGGTCGAGCGGACGATCCAGATTCTGTGCCGCCGCTCGAAGAACAATCCGCTTTTCGTCGGCGATCCGGGTGTCGGCAAGACGGCAATCGCCGAGGGCCTTGCGCGGCGCATCGTCAAGGGCGAGGTGCCGGAGGTGTTGCGGAATGCGACCATCTTTTCGCTCGACATGGGAACGCTGCTGGCGGGCACACGCTATCGCGGCGATTTCGAGGAGCGCATCAAGGCTGTCATCAAGGAGATCGAGGCCTATCCCGGTGCAATCATGTTCATCGACGAAATCCATACGGTGATCGGCGCCGGGGCGACGAGTGGCGGCGCGATGGATGCGTCCAACCTGTTGAAGCCGGCGCTGGCCAGCGGCAATGTGCGTTGCATAGGGTCGACGACCTACAAGGAATACCGGCAGCACTTCGAGAAGGACCGGGCGCTGGTGCGCCGGTTCCAGAAGATCGACGTCGCGGAGCCCTCGGTGCCCGACACGATCAAGATTCTGAAAGGGCTAAAGCCCTATTTCGAAGACTTCCACAAGGTTCGCTACACCAACGATGCGGTAAAGGCGGCGGTGGATCTGTCGGCAAAATACATGCATGACCGGAAGCTGCCGGACAAGGCGATCGACGTGATCGACGAAGCGGGCGCATCGCAGATGTTGCTGCCGGAGTCGCGGCGCAAGAAGACGATCGGGGTCGGCGAGATTGAGGCCGTGGTGGCGACGATGGCGCGAATTCCGCCGAAGTCGGTGTCGAAGAACGATACGGAGAAGTTGAAGGACCTCGACACGGAACTGAAGCGGGTAGTGTTCGGTCAGGATACGGCGATCGAGGCCTTGGCCGCGTCGATTAAGCTGGCTCGCGCGGGATTGCGCGAAGCGGAAAAGCCCATCGGCTGTTACCTGTTTTCCGGACCAACGGGTGTCGGCAAGACGGAAGTGGCGCGACAGCTCGCGTCCGTCCTTGGCGTTGAAATGCTTCGGTTCGATATGTCGGAATATATGGAGCGGCATACCGTGTCGCGCCTGATCGGGGCTCCGCCCGGATATGTCGGCTTCGATCAGGGTGGGCTGCTGACCGATGGTGTCGACCAGCACCCGCATTGCGTATTGCTGCTCGACGAAATCGAAAAAGCGCATCCGGATCTGTTCAACATTCTCTTGCAGGTAATGGATCATGGCAAGCTGACCGATCATAATGGCAAGAAGATCGATTTCCGGAATGTTGTTCTCATCATGACGACGAATGCGGGCGCGGCGGACATGGCCAAAACGCCGATCGGCTTTGCACGCACCAAGCGCACGGGCGACGACGAAGACGCCATCAAGCGGCTCTTCACGCCCGAGTTCCGCAATCGTCTCGATGCAACGATACCTTTCGGTCATCTGCCCGAAGAGGTGATTGCTCAGGTCGTCGAGAAATTCGTACTGCAACTCGAGGCGCAGCTGGCGGATCGCAATGTAACCATCGAGCTGACGCCCGAAGCCAACAAATGGCTGGCGACACGGGGCTATGACGAACAGATGGGCGCGCGGCCGCTCGCTCGCGTGATCCAGGAGCACATCAAGAAGCCATTGGCCGACGAAGTGCTGTTCGGGCGGCTGGTGAAGGGCGGCCATGTGCGCGTCGCGGTCAAGGACGATGCGCTCGATTTCGACATCGAGGCAGCAACGCCGCGCAATGCGGGCCCCTCGGGCAATGACGGGCCAAAGAAGCCGCGGGTCCGCAAGCCGAAGGATCGGCCGGGTGACGGTTCGGGCGGCAGCGTACCCAAGGTGCCCCTGCTCGTTGAATGAATGCGACCGGCATGCGGCCGGCGCCTGCGGATTGAAGGCGGCCATGGAGCGGTATGCTTCGTGGCCGTTTTCGGTGAGAGAATACGGAAGACAAAAACAACCCCAGGGAGACTGAAAGAATGATCGGTTATGTGATGGTCGGAACCAATGATCTCGACCGTGCGGTGAAATTCTACGACGAACTTCTCGGCGAAATCGGCGCAAAGCGCGCGATGGCGGATCCCGGCCGCTTCCAGGGCTACAGCAATGGCGGCCCGATGCTCGCTGTGACGAAGCCTCACGATGGCGGCAAGGCCACTTTCGGCAATGGCACGATGATCGCACTGGCCGTTGGGTCGCGTGCCAATGTCGACAAGGTTCACGCGAAGGCGATGAGCCTTGGCGGCAAGGACGAAGGCGCGCCGGGCCTGCGCGGCGGCAATTTCTACGGCGGCTATTTCCGGGATCTGGACGGCAACAAGTTTGTCGCCTTCCACATGGGCGAATAAGAAACAGCTACTCAACACGAAGGCCGCCGTGCTCGCACGGCGGCCTTTTTCTTTTCCGGCGATCAGTTTTTCTTTAGTCGGTAGATGGCGACGTCGATATCGGACGAGTAGTAAATGTCGCCATTGGCGGCGACGGCGACGCCGGTCGGAATGTAGAGGTCGGGTGCGCCGTCGGGTGCTTCGAAGCCGATCGGAAGGTCGGTTTTCAGAATCGTCGTCTTCCCGTCCGCCATGTCGATCGCGGATATTCGCTTTGCGCCAACCTCGGCAACGATGATCCGGCCGTCGGGGGCGATGTCGAAACCTTCCGGTCCGGCGAGACCTTGGGCGATCACCGTGAGTTCGCCGCTTTCCAGGTCCACGCGCGAAATGCGCCCGCCTGTTCTCTCGCCGACATAAAGCGAGCCGTCGAGTCCGAGCTTCATCATGGCCGGGCCGGAGAGGCCCGTGGCGATGTCGGTGCGGTTGGACCAGTCGTCGCCGTCGACGCGAACAATCGCGCCGCGCGCGTATTCGGTGACCAGAACGCTGCCGTCGGACATTGCCAGCGCCTCCGCCGGTGTCGTAAAGCCGTGGTGGATGCCGAGTGAAGCGCCCGATTCTTCGTCGAACAAGTGGACGGCCCCGGCCGTTAGCGCGGCAAACACGATACGTCCATTGGCAACGGAAACGCTCAGCGGATAGTCGATGTCGGAGGCGAAGACGCGGCCAAGCTCCGTCACATCGCCCGTGGTCGGGTCGACCATGCGTGCAGCAAATAGATCGGCGACGTAAAGGGTGCCGGTATCCGACATCTCGATATCGCCGGCGACAGCCAACGCGCCGGAAA
This sequence comes from Parvibaculum sp., assembly GCA_019635975.1. Classification (GTDB taxonomy): domain Bacteria; phylum Pseudomonadota; class Alphaproteobacteria; order Parvibaculales; family Parvibaculaceae; genus Parvibaculum. The sequence continues at coordinate 19,078 of JAHBYM010000015.1, forward strand.
CGATCGTGCGCGTCTCGCCGGTTTCCGTGTCGATAGCGATGACGGCGTTGTCCGCCATGTTGGTGATATAGAGATTGTCGTCGGCGTCGAGCGCCAGATTGTCGATTGCCGGTGCGACCTCTGAGATCAACGTCTTCTCGCCGCTTGCCACGTCGATGCGGTAGACGTGGCCGGCCGCCGTATCGACCGCATAGAGATTTCCTTTTGAATCGAAGTTCACGGCCGCGGGCACGTCGAATCCGGTGGCTACGACGTCGATCGTCGCCGCCTCGACATCGACGCGGACGACCTGCTTCTTGAACCAGAGAGGGCCGTAAAGCGCGCCATCCGGCCCGAAGTCGAATCCGTTGAGGCCACCCATACCTTCCATGATCTTGCGTGGCGGATTGGCTCCGGAAGGATCGAGTTCGTAAAGCGCGTCGCCCAGAAATACCTGTGTCGCAAAGAGGCGACCGTCGTCGGTCCATGCCAGCGAATTCATGCCGGGCAGGCCTTCGGCCAGCGTCAGCAGGCGACCGTCAGGTTTGCGCGCGAAGACCTTGCCGTCAAGGAAGGCCGTCCAGGCGATGGTGCCGTCCGGTCCTTGTTCGACGTCGTCGGCCATGCCTTCAGGCGGGCCTTCGACGATGCTCGTCTCGCCTGTCTTGCGGTTCACCTCATAGAGCGCGCGCCCGACGACGCTGCCGGCGAGCAATCGTTCATCAGACGTAATTGTCAGCCCATGGATGCCGTGGAACGGCGAGGGTGCAACGACGGTCTCTTGCGTGTAGCTCTCGCTTTCGGAGCAGGCTGCCGCGAACGAAAATGCGACGGCGAGCGCCGCCGCTGTGCGGACGATCTTCATTGAATGTTCCCCCTCCCATCGGCGCCCGACGCACCTTGCGTTCAATTCATTGCCGCCTTTATGCGTTCGGCATGTTTCTTCAATTCGTCAAAGTCGGCCATCTGACGCGCGTGCAGCTTGAGGTCGATGCCCTGCGAACGCGGGATGATGTGGGTGTGGATATGAAAGACGGTCTGGCCGGCCGGCGCGCCGTTGAGCTGCGCAACCAGGATGCCCGGCGCGGCGAAAGCTTTTTTTACCGCTGCGGTGATCTTCTTGACTGTTTTGGCCATGGCGGCCGCATATTCCGGATCGAGATCGAGCAGGTCTTCGGCCGGGTATTTCGGGATCACCAGCGTGTGTCCTTCGGCCTGCGGCATCACGTCCATGAAGGCGAAGGTCATCTCGTCTTCATAGACCTGGAAGCAGGGGGCCTCGCCCCGGAGAATTTTGGCGAAAATGTTGTTCGGATCGTAAGCCACGGTCAGAATTCATCCTCTCGGTGTTCGACATTTCCGACATCGTGCCGGAAGGGCGCGTATTCGCCAAGGGCAGCGATGTCCCGATCGACATATTCGCGCTCCCGGCTCAGATATTCGGCCACGGCTTCGCGGAACGACGGATTGGCAATCCAATGGGCGGAATGGGTTCGCGCCGGCAGATAGCCGCGGGCCAGCTTGTGCTCACCCTGTGCGCCGGCCTCGACTCGCGCCAGGCCCCGTGAAATGGCGAATTCGATTGCCTGGTAGTAGCAGCACTCGAAATGCAGGAACGGGTGATGTTCGAGGGTGCCCCAGTTGCGGCCGTAGAGCGCGTCGCCGCCAATGAAGTTCAGCGCTCCGGCAATGAGGCGTCCGTCGCGGCGGGCCATCACCAGAAGTGTTTCCCGCGCCATGCGCTCGCCGATCAGGCTGAAAAATTCGCGGCTGAGATAGGGCGACCCCCATTTGCGCGAGCCGGTGTCCATGTAGAACGCAAAAAATGCGTCCCAGTGATCCTCGGTGAGGTCGGCGCCGGTGACCCATTCGACGGTGATGCCGTTTTCCTTTGCTCGCTCGCGCTCCTTGCGGATCATCTTGCGCTTGCGCGACGAGAGGTCGGCCAGGAAATCGTGGAACGAACCATAGCTGCGATTGTGCCAGTGGAATTGCTGATCGGTGCGCTGCAGAAGCCCGAGCCGGCCGAGCCGCTCCCATTGCCGCTGCGCGAGAAAGGTGATGTGGAGCGACGAGACGCCGAGGCGTGTTGCAAGTTCGACTGCGCCGGCCGCGAGTGCGTCTTCGACCGCTTCGCGGCCGGGCCCTGTCGGAACCAGCAGGCGCGGACCCGTTGCGGGTGTGAAGGGAACCGCGGCTTGCAGCTTGGGGTAGTAGCGGCCGCCGGCGTTTTCAAGCGCATTGGCCCAGCCGTGATCGAAGACATATTCGCCGCGGCTGTGACTTTTCAGGTAGAGCGGCATGGCGCCGGCCAGCTGGCCTCGATCGTCTTCCAGCAACAGGTGTTGCGGCAGCCAGCCCGTGCGGCGTGTCGCCGATCCACTTTCCTCGAGCGCCGACAGGAAGGCGTGCGACACGAACGGATTGGCCGGTTCGTCCGGCGGGTTGGCGCAGGCGTCCCATGCAACGGCATCGACGCCGGCAAGGCCGTCGACGACGCGGATGATGGCTTGCTCGCTGTCTCCCATGCGGCAATTCTAGAGAAGGGCGTTGCCTCACGCGATCTCGAAAATGGCCTCGATTTCGACCGTAATCTGGAAGGGTAGGCTTGGCGCGGCGACGGCCGAGCGGGCATGACGTCCGGCGTCGCCGAAAATCTCGACAAGGAGGTCGGATGCCCCGTTGATAACGGCCGGTTGCTGGTCGAAGTCGGGTGTCGCGTTGACGAAGCCGAGAATTTTTACGGCGCGCTTTACGCGGTCGAGGTCGTCGCCACAAGCAGCTTTCAGTTGCGCCAGCACATTGAGCATGGTCAGGCGGGCGGCGGCCTTGCCGGCGTCGATGTCATGGTCCTTGCCGAGCTTGCCCTGATAGGCGATGCCAGAGCCGCCTATCGGCCCCTGACCGGAGATGAAGACCAGATTTCCGGTGACGACATAGGGCACATAGGTGCCGGCGGGCCCGGCGGGCGCCGGAAGTTCGATTCCCAATTCCTTCAAGCGTCCGTCGATTTTTCCGGCCATCGGTATTCTCCCGTCGATGCTCGTGCTTGCCGCGTGTGTTCCAGAGGCTATACCTAACCTTTCGGATGACCGGGCGAAAGCCCAACGGGCAAGAGAGGGGCCGCATAATGAGCGAAACACGCAGGCCGATGGATGATGGTCTCTTTATGCCCGCCGAATGGGAGCTGCATGAGCGGTGCTGGATGCAGTGGCCGAGCCGCGGCGAGTTGTGGGGAGAACGCCTGCCGCAGGCCTATGCGGCCTATGCCCAGGTTGCGCGGACGATAGCGGGCTTCGAGCCGGTGTCGATGATCTGTTGTCCTGAGGACGAGGCTCAGGCGCGGCTTGCCTGCGGCCGCGAGGTCGAGATCGTGCCGCTGCCGATCGACGATAGCTGGGCGCGAGATTCCGGACCGATTTTCGTTGTCGACGGCAAAGGCGGTGTCGCCGGGACGCATTGGCGCTTCAATGCCTGGGGCAACGCCTATCAGAACTACGACCACGACGCAGCGGTGGGCGGCCTCATTCTCGAGCGGCTCGGCATGCGCGTCTACAACGGCGGCATGGTGCTGGAGGGCGGTTCCATATGCGCGGATGGATACGGAACGCTGCTGACGACCGAGGAATGCTTGCTTAACGACAATCGCAACCCCGAACTGACGCGCCAGCAGATTGAGGAGAACCTCGCGCTCAATCTCGGCGTCTCGCGCATTGTCTGGCTCGACCGGGGGCTTGAGGACGACGAGACGAGCGGTCATGTCGATATGATTGCGTGCTTTGCCGGTGAGGGCCGTGTGTTACTGCACATGCCGGAAGATCGCAACGACCCAAACTACGCCCGGATGCAGGACAATCGCGCGCGGATCGAATCCGCGCGCGATGCCCGGGGTAAAAAACTAGAGGTCATTGAAATTCCGCAACCGCGGCGCAATCTGTCGCGATCGGACGGACGGCGGCTTTGCACATCCTATGTTAATGCCTATATCGCCAACGGCGGCGTCGTGATGCCGACCTATGACGATCCGAACGACGGCAAGGCGGCCGAGATCATGGCGGAAGCCTTTCCGGGACGGCAGGTGATGCAGGTGCCGGCGCTTGAAATCGCGCAAGGCGGCGGTTCGATTCATTGTATCACGCAGCAGCAACCGAAGGGGATAGCGCTGAAGTAAGCGGATCAGCCGTGCGTTGTCAGGCGCGCCGCGCGGCCACCGTTTTTCTTGTCCACATACATGGCGCGATCGGCGCGGTCGAGCAGCTCTTTCGGCGAGGTTTCGCCTGTGTATGAAGCGAGGCCGAGGCTGGCGCTGACCGAAATCGTGTGCGACTTGCAAGCGACTTCAAGTTGCGCGATACCGCGCACCATCTCGCGGGCGCGTTCGCGAGCGCGCTTGTGGTCCGCGCGTACGAAGAGAATAGCGAATTCGTCGCCGCCGAGGCGCGCGGCATAGTCCGTGGCGCGGATGCTCTTGCTGAGAAATGCACCCACCGCGCGCAAAACTTCATCGCCTACCACGTGTCCGCAACGATCGTTAATTTCCTTGAATCCGTCGAGATCGATGTAGGCGAGCAGCCCAGCCTCTTCGTGACGCGCGGCGCTCAGCATGTTACGGCGCAGAACTTCGTCGAAGCCGCGGCGGTTGAGCAGGCCGGTCAATTCGTCGGTCTGGGTGAGGGCTTCGAGCCGGCGTACACGTTCGTTGAGTTCGACAATGCGTATTTCGGCTTCGTCGGCAAAGGCGAGTGCCCGGTTGACGATGTCGCGGCTTGCCGGTCCGCGCGGGACTGCGCCGATGCTTCGGCGGAATTGCTCCGTCGGCGGATCGACTTGCAGCGCCCCTTCGCCTAGCGAAGATGGCCGCGTTCCTGTGCCTGCCATGCGCTTCACGTAGCCCATCGTTCCCCTCGCAAATCTCTTGCGATCCCTTTCAAGGCCGGTTCGTCCCGCTATGGGAAATGCAAGCGCTTTGCCACGGGAAAAATCTATTGAATTCAGTGGGTTGAGCAAAGAAGCCGACACGGATGCCCGGCAAAAAATTCCGTGTGACTCAGCTTTGCCGGGTCAAACGGGCCGCTATTCGAGGTCGCGAGCAAGGCGGAATCCGACGATCGAAAGCCGCTCGCCGGGTACGCGGCTTTCGCGCGCCCCGATCCGAACGGGCCCCGGCGTGTCTGTCCACGATCCGCCGCGCAGGACGCGGATGCCGCAATTTTCGGCGGTGTTCGGGCTGCCGTCGCGTGGTCCGAGCCTGTAGTCGCCAAGCCAGCAATCGGCGAGCCAGACCCAGGCGTTGCCGACGACGTCATAGAGACCGAAGGGATTAGGGCGGAAGCTGCCGACCGGGCTCGTGTACATGAAGCCGTCGTCGCAAGGCTCGGCGACCTTTGCCACCTTGTTCTTGGCGGTGAGGTCGTTGACGCTGGCGTAGTCGCAGGTGAGGTTGTCGTCGTCGCCCCAGAAGTTCATCCCTGTCGTGCCGCCGCGTGCTGCGTATTCCCATTCGGCCTCGCTTGGCAGACGGTAGGGTTTGCCGGTTCGTTCGGCCATCCATGTCGCATAGGCGGTTGCGTCGTGCCATGAGACGCAGACGACGGGGTGTGACGGGTCTTGTGGGAAGCCGGGGTTGCGCCAGCTCGCGGTTTCGTCGACGCGCCAGCCATCGTCGGTGAAGGCGTAGCAGCCTTGCTCCGGTTCGTAACTTGTGACGTTGGCAAAGGTTGCAAACTCAGCGACCGTGACAGCGACGGTTGCCATCGCGAAGGGTTTTGCAATTTTGATTTCGTGGCGTGGATGTTCGCTGATGTCGGCAGCCGGGTCGTCTTCATCGGCGCCCCGCATGAACGACCCCGGCGGCAGGACGATGAGCGTGGGACAATCGTCGCAATCGCGCATTGTCTTGAACGCGTCAGGTGTATCGCCGCAGGCGGAGAGTCCAATCAATGCGCCTGCCAGCAAGATACGAATCATGGCGTCACCCGATCGCGCGGCGTGCGGTCGGCAAAGAAATCATCGAGATTGTCGAGCGCGCGAAAGCCCATGGCATTGCGCGTTTCGAGCGTCGCGCTTCCGAGATGCGGCAACAGAAAGGCGTTTGGCAATCCGAGATAGCCCGGATGCAGGTTTGGTTCATTGTTGAATACATCGAGACCGGCGGCGGCGATGTGATCGGAGGCAAGTGCAGCAATCAACGCATCGTCGTCCACGATGTCGCCGCGCGCCGTGTTGACGACGACGGCGCCCGGCGGCAGCAGCGCCAGGGTTTCGGCATTGACGATGCGGCGCGTCTCGGGTGTCGAGGCGCAATGGATCGACAATATATCCGACGAACGAAAGAGCGATGCGACGTCCTCGTGGTAGATCGCGCCTTCTTCGGCATCGGACGCCAGGCGGTTGCGGTTGTGATAGTGGATCGTCATGCCGAAGGCGCGGGCGCGCCGGGCGGTGGCCTGGCCGATGCGCCCGAGCCCGAGAATGCCGAGGCGTTTGCCGGAAATTTCGCGGCCGAGCATGCCGGTCGGCGCCCAGTTCTTCCAGCGTCCTTCGCGAATGGCTGCGGCACCGGAAGCTGCGCCGCGCGCCGCGCCGAGCATCAGCAGCATCGCGATTTCAGCCGTTGCGTCGGTGAGCACGTCGGGCGTGTTGGTGACGGTGATGTTGCGCGCTGCGGCCGCCGCGACATCAATGTGGTCGTAGCCGACCGAAAAGGTTGCGATGACACGGATGCTTTGCGGCAGGGCGGCGATCAGTTTTGCATCGATCCGGTCGGTCACTGTGGCGAGGATTGCTTCCTTGCTTGCCGCGCGCGCCAGGAGTTCCTCGCGCGTGTAAAGGCGGTCGCCGGAATTCAATTCGGCTTCGTAGTCGCGGGTTGCGCGGGCTTCGACATCAGGCGGCAGTTTGCGGGTCAGCAGGATAGGGGGACGGGACATCGGAGCCTTGAGGTGTTCGGTTGACGATCCGGTTTAGCCGATGATGTAGGATCGCAACAGACCGGGGATAAGCAAATGAAGGAAAGCCGGAAACAATGCGGCCGACAAGTCTGGTTTCTATCGCGGTTCTGACGATGGCCATCGCATCGCATCCTACTGCCGCAGCGATCGGAGCGGATTTGCAGATGCATCGCGCCGTCTACGATTTGTCGCTCGGGCGCTCGCAACCGGTCAGCGACGTTGCCGGCATCGAAGGGCGGATGGTCGTCGAGTGGCGCGGTGGCGTGGCGTGCGGCGGCTATACGTCGACGCAGCGGGTGGTGACGCATGTGACGTGGGGCGGCGAGGCGTCGGTCAGCAACGATGTGCGCCTGAGCACCTGGGAGGCGGCGGATGGGACCGAGTTCCGGTTCACGCGGACGGAATATTTGAACGGCCAACTCATTGAAACTGAAAGCGGATTCGCCCGGCGCGACGCCGCAAAGGGGATGACAACCGTCGAGCGGGAGGGCGAGGCGCCGATTGAAATGTCCGGCGATGTGCTGTTTCCGATTGGCCATGGACTGGCGCTGATGGCGGCGGCGCGGGCCGGCAAGCAGATCTTCAGTGCGCCGCTTTTCGACGGTACGGAGGAGACCGAAAATCCGACAAATGCCTTTATTGGCAAGGCCTTAGAGGTGCCGCGCGCGATTGTGGAGGCGACTGTTGTGACAGGCGAGGGCGCGCGGCTTGCCGACATGAAGGCCTGGCCGGTGCGGCTCAGCTATTTCGATGGCGCCAACCTGGAGGGGCTGCCGGATTTCGAAATGGGCTATCTCCTTTTCCCCAATGGGGTTTCGGCCGCGCTGGTGATGGATTACTCGGATGTCGAGATGGTCGGAGAGCTCACGGAGCTGCATTATTTCGAGCCCGGCTCGTGCTGAAACGGCCGTTGTGTCATCGAACTGTCAAAAAAATGTCACAATCCGATTTATCCCCGGGGATAAGTTGGACTTATCCCCGCCTCAGCGCCGCAAGCCACGACCCTTGCCGATCGACTTATCCCCGAATTTGGCACGGAGCCTGTCCATTGCCCGCTCGGCGGTGGCGCGCCGGGTCGCTGCCGGGTCGAGCATGTCGGGCGGGTCGGCGAGATCGCCGTCGGTCAGTTGCGAAATGCCGACGCCGAGCAGGCGGAAGGCCGTGCCGGTCGCTTCCTTTGCCAGCAGGGGCGCGGCGATGCGGTAGATCACCTCGGCAAGCTGCGTCGGGTCGTGGAGGGTCTGGTTGCGGGTGCGGGTCCTGAAGTCGGCGGTCTTCAGTTTCAGGACGACGGTCGTGCCGGAGAGACCCGCTGCCTTGGCGCGGCGCGAGACTTTTTCGCAGAGCGGCCAAAGGATGCGGTCGAGCGCGGCGGCATCCGAGATATCGTCCGTGAACGTTGTTTCGGCCGAGATGCTTTTCGCGCCCTGAGACGGTTCGACGGTGCGGACGTCGAGGCCGCGGGCGAGACGCCAGAGGCGGCTCCCCATCGAGCCGTAGCGCGCCATCAGCTCGTTTTCCTCCATGCGCTGGAGTTGCGAAATGCGCGTGATGCCGTCGCGGGCAAGCTTTGCCTCGAAAGCCTTGCCGACGCCCCAGATCAGCGACACAGGCTTTGCGGCCAGGAAGGAGAGCGTCTCGGCGCGGCCGATGATGGAGAAGCCGCGCGGCTTGTCGAGATCGGAGGCGATTTTCGCCAGGAACTTGTTGTGACTGAGGCCGACCGAAACGGTGATGCCGATTTCCTTTTCGATGCGGTTGACGAGACGGGCCATGCTGAGCGCGGGCGAGCCGTGATGCAGCCGCTCGGTGCCGGTGAGATCGAGAAATGCCTCGTCGATCGACAGCGGCTCGACCAGCGGCGTCAGCTCGCGCATCAACTGGCGGACCTCGCGGCCGACCTCGGCGTATTTCGTCATGTTCGGCGGCATGACGACGGCCTCGGGGCAGGCGGCCAGCGCCTTGAACATCGGCATGGCGGAGCGCACGCCGCGAATACGCGCGATGTAGCAGCAGGTCGAGACGACGCCGCGCTTGCCGCCGCCGATGATCAGCGGCTTGTCGCGCAAGGAAGGGTCGTCGCGTTTTTCGACCGCGGCATAAAAGGCGTCGCAATCGAGATGGGCGATGGGAAGATCATGCAGCTCGGGATGGAATTTCAGGCGCGGCCGGTTGCAGGCGGGACAGCGCGTCGCGCCTTCGGGAGCGGGAGAGAGGCAGTCGCGGCAGAAGCCTTGGGTGGCGGTCATTTTCCGGGACGCAGCGGTTGGGCCGATCCAGACTCGGCATGCTAATCTACGACACCGAATGCAGACCTTGCAGAAAAATGAAGCGTGGAAGTGCCCCCATGACCCCCATCATCACCGCATTCGAAAATTCGCCCGACGAGGGAAGGGACCTTGCGCGCGACATGCGGTTGCGCTGGGCCTTCGAGGAAGTGGGCCAGCCCTATGAGGTGCGTCTTCTTTCGTTCGCGGCGATGAAGGCGCCGGCGCATCTGGCGCTGCATCCTTTCGGGCAGATTCCGACCTATCAGGAAGGCGATCTCGTACTCTTCGAGACGGGCGCGATCCTGCTTCATATCGCGGGGGCCCATGCGGGCCTGCTGCCGGCGGACGCCAACGCGCGGGCGCGCGCGACTGCCTGGGTTTTCGCCGCGCTCAACACGGTGGAGCCGCCGATCGTCGAGCGCGAAGCGGCGGGCTATGCCGAGCGCGACAAGCCGTGGCACCGGGAGCGGCTGCCGATGCTCGACGCGCGCGTCGCCACGCGGCTCGACCAGCTTTCGGCGCGGCTCGGCGGCGCCGACTGGCTCGACGGCGCGTTCAGCGCCGGCGACCTCGCCATGGTGACGGTGCTGCAAAGACTGAAGGGATCGGCGTTACTCGACGCGCATGCCAATCTCGCCGGTTATGTCGCGCGCGGCGAGGCGCGGCCGGCTTACAAGCGGGCGTTCGAGGCGCAGTTGGAGGTGTTCAGGGCGGCGAGGCGGGGGTGAGGAGGCGTTGCGGCAGCGACATTCGGGGGCAGCGCACCCAAGTCTCGATCGCAGATTCGTGGCGTCAGCTCCGAAGTCTCCGCGGCGACGAATGCCGCCGTGTCCAGAGGCGCGTGGCGAGGCCGAGGTCCCATCCCAGCCCGACAAGAGAAGTCGAATTTACCGGTACTAATACGAGTACCGGCAATTCCTCGTAGTCATACAAGGTTTCGCAGCGACGCCGACGTCCTATTCTACAGACTTTGGCAGAGGCTATTGTCGATGTGGCACTTCTTCTTTCAGATACAAGGCGGATGCTGGCAGGCACCGATCGATCTGCCGTCGAACGCAATCAAGTCGACCGCGCCGGGCCGCCTGGCGGACGGGCGGTAGCTAGCCATGAAATTCGTTCGCGCCGGCTTGAGGAAGCTTGCAAGCATGTTGTTCGCATTGGCCGCCGATGCCCCTCCGCCCGCTGCCCGTCCGAACGCCAATCCGACCCGGTCATTCCGCGAGATGCGCACAGCAATCTCGCCGACCGTCGTTGCCGGCACCATTCAGTTGCTCGGCATGGCGGAGATCAAGAAACAGTTGGGTGCGCGCTGGAGCACGGTGGCCGACATCGCCTTTGGTATCGCCGAGCAGACCATCCTGCGCCATATTTCGCTTGAAGACGCCTACCAGCGTCACGGCAGAGAGGCGTTCCTGCTCTGCTTCGCCACGCCCGACAAGGCGCACGCCGAGGCCAAGACAAGAACGATCGCAGAGGAAATTGCCACGCTGCTGGCTCAACGATCGCCACACATTTCCCTGCGGGTCGACCATACCATCGCCGAAATCGAATGGGCCGACATCGACAAAGACGGGGCGGAATCGATTGCCGAACTGATGGCCTGCGAGCTGCGCAAGGTGCGAGAGAGGGCGGAATCCTCGGCACGTGCATGGCGCAACGAGCTGTTGCGGACCGCCGGAATCCGCTTCGGACCGATCTTGCACCCGCCGCGCCGTATCGTCATCTGCTACCGAGCCATGCTGAACGAGCAGACCGGTACACACGCATTGCAGCGCCTGGCCGTTGCCACAACACCGGATGAACTGAAAGATACGCTACACGAACTCGACTGCCTGATCGTCGGCCGGGGAATCACGGCGCTCGACCGGCTGCTGCATGCCGGCGGCATGGCGCAGATGCTGATCCCGGTGAACTTCAACTCGTTGAGCATCCGCGCCACTCGGGAGAAATATCTCGGGCTCTGCCGCGACATTCCCCCGCACTACAAGCGTTTCCTGCTTTTCGAGGTGCACAGCGCCCCGAGCGGCACACCGGTCTCCCGTCTTATCGAGATTGCCCTGGCCTTCAAACCCTATTGCCATGGCGTGCTGGTGGAGGTCTCAGGCAACTACAGCGGGCTTCAGGAACTGAGGTCAGCAGGATTGTTCGGCATCTCGGTGGACGCAAAGTCGCTGCCGGGCCATGCGAGCCAGGCCACAACCGCGCTTGCGAATCTGGTTTCCGCCGCCACCGCGTTCAACCTCAAGTCGTTCGTTCATGGCGCCGATACAATGGGTACCCTGCATGCCGCACAGAAGGCACGGGCGGACTATGTCGACGGCCACGCGGTCGCATTGCCCATCGACGAGCCCAAGACCGCCTATCGTTGGGCGCCGTCTTGACGCCAACCATCGAGGAATGTCGCCTCGGCGATGTCCGCTTCTGGCGCGAAGCAGTCATTTGAGGCGGTTACGCGGGGGGTCAGTCCTTTGCGGGCCAGAGCCATGCCGCGCCGCGGACGCCGCTGGAGTCGCCGTGCCGGTGGATGTGCAAGCGGGTTTCGACCGTGTCGGAGAAGACGTAAGCGCCCCAGCGGGCGGGGACTTCGTCGTAGAGAGCTTCGATGTTCGACATGCCGCCGCCAAGGACGATCACTTCGGGATCGAGAATGTTGATCGCGTGGGCCAGCGCGCGGGCGAGGCGGTCGGCGTAACGGCGCAGCGCGAGGCGGGCGGGGCGTTTGCCCGCTTGCGCGGCGGTGACAATTTCTTCCGGCGTTTGCGCCTCGCCTTCTTCGTCCTTGTAGAGGCGGGCGAAGGCGGGGCCCGACACCCATGTCTCGATGCAGCCTTTCTTGCCGCAATAGCAATCCGCGCCGGGATATTCGTCGGGGTGCATCCAGGGCAGCGGGTTGTGGCCCCATTCGCCGGCGATGGCGTTGGGCCCGGACAGAAGCGTGCCGTTGACGACGATGCCGCCGCCGACGCCGGTGCCGAGGATGACGCCGAAGACGGAAGCGGCATTCGCGCCCGCGCCGTCGGCCGCTTCGGAAAGCGCAAAACAATCGGCGTCGTTGGCGAGGCGGACGGGGCGGGCGAGCGCCGCTTCGAGATCGCGCCCGAAGGGGTGGCCGATCAGCCAGGTGCTGTTGGCGTTTTTGACGAGGCCGGTCGCCGGCGAGATCATGCCCGGTATGCCGATGCCGACTGTGCCTGTTTGTCCGGTTTCGGATTCGAGCGCCGCGAGGAGATCGCGGATCGCGGCGAGGGTGGCGTCGTAGCTCCCTTGCGGGGCGGCGATGCGGCGGCGCGCCAGTTCGCGACCTTGCGTGTCGAGGGCGAGGGCTTCGATTTTGGTGCCGCCGAGGTCGATGCCGATGCGCATGGGTGGATTTCGCGATTCAGGTTGCGAGGGGTGTTTATATTACGATGAAGGAAGGCGGCGCGCGCGTTGTGCCGAGGCCTCTTTGCCCTTTTTTCTACCCTCCCCCTGTGGGAGGGTCGAACAAGCGCAAGCTTGTTCGGGGAGGGGGACTCCGTTTTGCCAAGTCATACTCGCTATCGATTTTGGACGTGGTTCTCGCCGCGACCCCTCCCCAAACGGTCTGGCGACCGTTTGACCCTCCCACAGGGGGAGGGTGGGAGAATGTGGATTGCGCCGCTATTCGCGTTTCTTCTTCTTGCCTTCCCCGCCCAGGCGGACGATCGGCTGATGGTGGTACTGGCGGGCGATACGGGGCTCAATGCGAGCGGGGCGCCGCTGGATGCGCGGGGCGGGTGGAAGGGCGGGGTGCGGGTGACGGGCGCGGAGGCGCTGGCCGGGATTGGCCCCTGGCTTCAGGGCGATGTCGTGTTCGCCAATCTCGAAACGGTCGTGACCGATCGCGGCGACATTGCGGCGCGCGACAAGATGTTTGTGTTTCGCATGCATCCGCAAGGGGTGCGGGAATTTGCGGAGGCGGGGATCAATGTTTTCTCGCTCGCCAACAATCATGCGCTCGACTACGGAACGCGCGGGGCAGGCGAGACGCTGGCCCATGTGGCGGCGGTGCCGGGCGTGCGGGCCTGGCCGGGGCTCGGGCGGACGCGCGACGAAGCGATGCGGCCGCATGTGTTCGAATTGCGCGGGCTCAAGGTCGCGGTGTCGGCGGTGGGCAATGCGGGCGGCGGGCTGCCGGCGCGCGAGGGCCATGCGGGGATGCTGCAGGAGCGGAACGATTTTGCCGAGGTGGCGGCGCGGCTGAAGGAAGAGGCAGTGGATCTGCGAATTCTCTCGGTGCATTACGGGCGCGAGTTCGACCCGCTGACGGATGCGGCGGATATTGAGCGGTTCCGCCGCGTGGCGGCGGGTGGCGGCGCGACCATCGTTGCCGGGCATCATGCGCATGTCGCCAAGGGGGTCGAGATTTCAGGGGCGCATCTCGTTGCCTACGGGCTCGGGAATTTTCTGCATCTCGGCACGCAGAACATGGCGCGGTTCGACATTTGCCGCGATTTCGGGCTGTTGCTCAGGGTGGGGCTGGCGCGGGGCGAGGCCGGGCTCGCGGTCGAGACGGTGGAGGCGGTGCCGCTCAAGGACATGCATCTGCGGGTGACGCCGATGGGCGGCGAGGCGGCGCGGCTGCGGCTGGAGGTGCTGAACTATCTCGGGGGCCGGCTCGATGGAGAGGATGCGAGGGGCTTGCGGTTTCGTCCGCAGGCGGACGGATCGGGTCTCTGGTGCGCGGCCGGGGCGGGCGATGCGCGCTGCGCGGGGTGGGCGGAGCCGGAGGCTTCGGCGCGAGAGGCGGAGATCGCGGCGGCTTGCGGACGCGTGGTGACGCGGGGGAATTTTTGAAGGGAGAGAATCTAGATGTCGAATGAAAGAGTATCACGCAATCCATATCACGATGGCCATGACAAGCCTCAGTTGAAGCAATCCGTTTTGATCTTCATGGACATCCTAGGCTATGCCGAAATGACTTCAGTCGCCCACAATGATGGACGTGCTCAAGAGTTTCTCGAGAATTTATATGACGTATTGGCTGAAGGACGACGGAGTCTCGAAGAGGGGTATTGGTTGCCAGAGGGGCTCGAAGGAATAGTTCAAAAGGACCGGTCATACCTCAAAGCCTTTACCGACAATATCGTGATAGGCCTTCCCATCCGCGATGATGCCGAGATTGAACTGGGAGACGCCTTTAGCAGGGTTGCCGAATTTCAGTTGACTATGGCGATCCACGGCTTCTTTGTGCGTGGGGCAATTTCATTGGGGAGTGCCTATGTCGATGAAATTGCTGTCTTTGGTGAAGCGCTAATGGAAGCATACAAGGGCGAGGCCTATCTCGCTCGCGATCCCCGAGTGATACTCACGGCGAGCGCGGTCAAATCCGCTGATATCCATCTGGAATACTACGGGCGCGGCGATCATGCTCCACAAGTGAGAGACTTGTTGAAGGATTCAGATGGTCAGTGGTTTGTAAGCTATCTGGAGGAAATCCTTATCGCTGAAGGAGAGCGCGGCCCCAACTACGGAGCCCTTTCCCAACATAAAGAGGCCACAGAACGGAAGTTGGCGCAATATCGCGATCGGCCACCAATATTCTCCAAATATGCTTGGGTTGCGGATTATCACAATTATTTCTGTGATGCTTACCCTCAATATTCTTTTGATGAGTACAAGATTGACACGGATATTTTCCGGGCGCCTTTTCAACGGATAATCGACTGATCATATTCGGGTGCATACGTTTCGTTCGCAACGATTTGTTGTTAGCTACCCATCTCACCTGTGGCGCGCCGGGATTTGCATTTCGTGCATAGGCGTTGCGATCTGTCTGCGCGAAACTCCGGCTTTCGCCGGGGTGACACTGAATTTTGGGCGGTGGCGGTGGATTGACCGGCCCCCTCAGAATCCGTCGGCCTTCAATCGCTCCGAAATGAAATCCTCGGCCGCGCTCCACTCCGTTGTGTGGAAGTGGCTGTCGGGGGCCTGGCCGAGGAGTTTGGCGAGGCGGGGGTCGGCGATGAAGTGGATCAGGTGCGCGGGGGCGTGGGCCCTGGCGACCGACGAGATGTTGTGGGGGATGTCGTCGAGAAAGACGACCGGGGCCTTGACGCGTTCGGCCATGCGGCGGACGGCGCCGCCTTT
>JAHBYM010000150.1 GCA_019635975.1 Parvibaculum sp.
AGCACCGATTTCAGATTGGTGTCGATGACGAGATCCCACTCATCCACCGGCACGTTCAGGAAATCGTTGCCGCGATGGATGCCAGCATTGGCGTGAAGGATGTCGATACCGCCGAAATCCCTCGCCACTGTCGCAAATGTTTCCTCGACGGCATTGCGGTCCGAAACATCGCAACCGTGGAATGCAGCTTCGCTGCCTTCGGCATTGAGACGCGCCGCAGCTTCCTCGCCTTCCGCACCCTGCAAGTCGAGAATGGCGACTTTCGCGCCCTCCGCCGCGAACCGTTCCGCCGTGGCGAGGCCGATGCCCCGTGCACCGCCTGTGACGACGGCAACCTTACCCTCAAATCGCTTCACGCTTGCTTCCTCGACAACAAATGAATCCGGAGATCGTTTGGCCGTGCCTCGCGATCGGCGCAGACGGCGGAACATGGAAACGCCCTCGTTGTGGTTCGCCGCTTGTTCGCGCGGCCAAAATTCCTTCTGCATTGAGATAGACAAATAGGACAAATTTGTCAACTATGACGGCGATACGAAACAAGCCGCACGGCTTCGCCATTGGCCGGGCCGGGTTCCCATGGAGAGGAAGTCAATGACGATCAGCGACAGGAACGACGAGCCGGCTTCCGGCACAGGCGCCAACTTTCCGCTATCTCCGGTGCGGCGCGCATTGGTCCTCTCGGTCTTCATGGGACTGATGGTGGTCAATCTTCTCGACCGCCAGATTGTCGCCATTCTCGCCGAACCCATGCGGCTCGAACTTGGCCTGTCGGATTCGCAGATCGGGATATTGAGCGGTCTGGTCTTTGCGATCTTCTATTCGACATTCGCCCTGCCGATCGGGCGGCTCGCCGATCGCTACGACCGCGTCTATATCCTTTCCGCCGCGGCGGCCGGCTGGAGCCTGATGACGGCGGCCTGCGGCCTTGCCGGAAATTTCATTCACCTAGCTCTGGCGCGTATCGGCGTTGCCGTCGGCGAAGCGGGCGGTGTCCCGCCGGCGCATTCGCTGATTTCCGACTATTTTCCACCGGAACGCCGGGCGCGCGCCATTGCCATCATGCAACTCGGTGCGCCCATCGGCGTTTTCCTCGCGCTGGTCGCGGGCGGGTGGATCGCCGAGAATTATGGCTGGCGGAATGCATTCATCATTGTCGCCATCCCCGGCCTTTTTGTCGCGATAGCCGCTCTTCTCGTACTGCCCGAGCCAAGGCGGCATTCGATCGCCGCGAAAGCGACCTACGCTACCGACGAAACTTTCGTCCGCGCACTGCTCGGACTACTGGCGCTCAAGGGCATGAAGCCGATCCTTGCAGGCGGCGTGTTCGCCGCCTTCGCCGTTTACAGCGTCGTCGCCTGGTTGCCGGTCTTTTTCCAGCGCATTTTCGAATGGTCCCCCGGCGAGACGGGCGCCATTCTCGGTCCCGTCATCGGTGTCGCGGGTTTGATCGGCACATGGGCGGGTGGCGCCATCGGAGACCGCTGGCGGCAGAACGACAAAGGCGGTCAGGTGCGCATCGCCATGCTCGCGCCGCTGTTCGCCGCCCCTTTGTTCGCGGCAGGAGCTCTCATGCCGGTCGACATGGTGGCGCTCGCACTCCTCGCCCTGCCCTGTCTGTTTTATGCGGTCTTTCAGGCACCGCTTGCTGCGGCTGTGCAGAATATTGCGCCTGCCGCGCGGCGCGCGCTTGCCTCGTCGCTCTTCATCTTCAGCCTCAACTTCCTCGGGCTCGGGCTCGGGCCGACGTCGGTCGGCTTCCTCAGCGATTTTCTGCATACGTCCTACGGCGACGACTCGCTTCGCTATGCCCTGCTGCTCGTGCCCGCAGCCGGACTGGCAAGCGCCGCCTTTCTGTGGCTCGGGTACCGGGCCCTTAGACAGGCGTAATACAGCCAACCGGCAAGCTTGACAGAATCGACGCTTGTGTCTTACTCGCTCCCATGCAGGTGCCCCAGAAAATCATCGACGCCGCCGTTGACGTGTTCGGTCGACATGGATATCGGCAAGCCAATATAGGCGTCATCGCCGAGCGCGCCGGTATGTCACGGCAGGCTCTCTACCGCTATTTCGACGGCAAGGAAGCGCTCTATCGCTGGATCACGGAAGACATGCATGTCCGCGCCCTGTCCGCCGCGAAGGAGGCCGCGAAGAGCGCGCAGCGGTCGGGAGAGGATGCCGCACAGGTTCTCTTTGCCACGCTGCGGGCGCGCTATGCGCCCTTTCTCGACCTGCTGCATCTCTCGCCGCATGCCAACGAGTTTCTCGAGGAAAACAACCGCCTCTGCGGCGACATTGCGACCAAGCACAACAAGAAGCTTCTCGGGCTCGTCGCCGCCGTACTCGACGAGGAGGCGGAAAGCGGCCGCCTTGGCTTCGCGGAAGGCATGAATGCGCGCGATCTCGCCAGAATCGCTGTCTCGCTTGCCGTAGCGCTCAAATCCGGTACGCCGCCGCCGAGCTCCGCAGCGTTCGGGCGCGACCTGGAACGTGCGCTCCGCCTGCTTGTCGCCGGCTCCAACTCGGTTTCCCGGTAAAATCCTCGCGATCTGCAACCTTCTCGCCGTCCCCACTTGCGCTTGAGATTGACATTTCTTATTTTTTTGTCAATTTTGACAAAGACGGCAATGCGACGTGCCTTGCCGCATCAATCTTCGCGGGGACGCCCATGCCGGACAATCATTCGACCGACCGCATCGAAAGCGGCCAAGGCATTCCAGGCGGACGAGGATTTCTCCGGAGCTCGGCCGGAATCGCGGTCGGCGGGCGATGGATCTGGATCGCGGCTTTCTTCCTTCTGATCGGGGGGCTCGGCATCATGGGTGCCGGCGCGCTCGGAGCGCTTGTACTTTCACGCTTCGAGGCACCCGGATCCGAAGCGCTGCAGGCCAAGGCCCTGCTCGAGGCCCGTTTCGAAACCGGGAATCCCAATGCCCTTCTCCTTGTGACTGCAAAAGGCGGCACGGTGGATGATCCGGAGATCGTCCTGCGCGCCGAGGCGCTGCAGCATGACCTCGCCGATTGGCCTGAAATCGCCGAAATCACTTCTTATTGGGAAGAAAACAAGCCCACCTTGCGCAGCAAGGACGGACGGCATGCCATCATCATGCTGCGAATTCCCGGCGATGCCACGGAGAGCCGCGCCATCCTGACCCGCCTCTCTCCCGCCTTCACCATGGAAGACGAGATCATACAGGTTTCCGTGGGCGGCGGCGATGAAGTCTTCCGGCAGGTAGGGGAACAGGCGAGGCAGGATTTCATCCGTGCCGAGATGATTGTCATCCCGCTTGTTTTCGTACTTCTCTGCTTCGCCATGCGTGGTATTGTGGCGGCCTTCCTGCCGCTCCTTATCGCCATTTTCTCGTTGACGGGCACGCTGAGCGTATTGTTCGCGTTGACGCGCGTGCTCGACGTTTCGACCTTTGCGCTCAATCTTGCGCTCGTTCTGGCGGTCGGACTCGGCGTCGACTACAGTCTCTTCATCATCAGCCGCTTCCGAGAGGAGGTTGGGAAAGGCGTCGAGGCCCGCATGGCAGCGCGGCGTGCCGCAATGACGGCGGGACGCACCGTCTTTTTCAGCGGGCTTACCGTCGCCGTCTCGCTTCTTGCGCTTCTCCTGTTTCCCTTTCCTTTCCTGCAGTCGCTCGCCTATGCCGGTATCGCGGTCGTCGCCTGGTCGGTGATCGGCGCCGTCTTCTTCCTGCCCGCGATTCTCGCCGTTCTCGGCCGGGGTATCGACTGGCTGCGGATCGGACGCCGCCGCGAGGCGGCGAGCCCCGGTGCCTGGCATCGGCTCGCTATGGCGGCGATGCGGCGGCCGGGTGCATTCGGCATTCCCATCGTGGCTTTGTTGCTACTTCTCGGTTCGCCAGTCGCAGGCCTCCAGTTCGGTCTGCCGGACGACCGCATCCTGCCGCCAAGCGCATCTTCCCGGCAGGTGCAGGAGGTCATCCGGAGCGACTTCGGGATAGAGGAGATGGATGCAATCCGCGTCGTCTCGACCGAAGCCGCTTCCATTGCGCCCACCGCCCTCGCGGACTACGCATCGTCGCTCTCGCGCGTTGACGGTGTTGCCTGGGTAGATAGCGCCGCGGGCAGTTTCAGTAGGGGCGTCAAGATGCGCGATGAAGCGCTCCGTCATCACCTTAACGAAGAAGGGCGCGGTTTCCTCGTTTCCGTGGTTCCGGAAACCAATCGGCTGGAGCGCGATCCCTATGGATTTATCGGGGAAATCCGGGCGCTCGATGCGCCGGGTGAGGTTCAGGTGGGCGGCTATCCGGCCGATCTCACCGATTTCCGCGCCACGCTCATGGAACGCCTGCCGCTGGCGCTTGGATTCATCCTGATCGTGACCTTTATCATTCTGTTCCTGATGACCGGGAGCCTTCTCATGCCGCTCAAGGCGACAGTGCTCAATCTGATGAGCTTGTCGGTCATGTTCGGGTGCCTCGTCTTCGTGTTTCAGGATGGCAACTTTGCCGATCTGCTTGGCTTCACGCCGACGGGCTCGATCGAACCGAGCATACCTATCCTCATGTTCTGCGTGGCCTATGGTCTGTCAATGGACTACGAGGTCTTCATGATCTCGCGGATCAAGGAAGAATATGACAGGACCGGCGACACCGTGGCAGCGGCGGCCGCAGGGATCGCACGCAGCGCGCCGCTCATCTCGACGGCAGCACTCATCCTCGCGACGAGTTTCGCAGTCTATGCTGTGTCGGATGTGGTGTTCCTGAAGATGCTCGGGATCGGCACCGCGCTCACCATAGCCGTCGATGCAACGCTCATCCGCGGCATATTGGTGCCGGTTTTCATGCGCGTCGCTGGCAAGGCGAACTGGTGGGCGCCGGCAGGACTGCGCCGGTTGCATGAGAGATTTGGAATCAGGGAATGAAATGGCCGCACCCGGCCTTAACTTTCAATCTCGGAAAGTTCCTGCGCCTGGTCAAGCTTCATCAGGCAGCCAACCGTTGGCGCGATACCAGGCTATTTCGTCGGAGAGCGTTTCTTCCATGGGCCGAAAAGAAACACCGAGTTCGCGCTCCGATTTACCGTGATCGAAAATCGGCCGGGTTCCTTCGCCGATCATCAAGCGAGCCGACGCCCAGGACAGGCGCGCAGGCTTTCGCGTCGTCCGGGCGTACAATTCGGAGATTGCCGCACTTGCCACGAGCATTGCTTTCGACATTTTCCGCCTGGGCGCCGGCACCGCCGTCATCTTTTCCATGAGCCGGCACAGATCCGCCGTGGAAATACGACGTCCGGCAGCCAGATAGCGTTCGCCGCGCTTGCCGCGTTCCGCCGCCGCGACAAGCGCCGCAGCGACGTCGCGCGCGTCAACGAGCGAAAACGCCCCCGGCATTATCGCGGGCAACTGCCGCTGCACGAAGCCAACTACAAAACGTCCGGCCGAGGTGGGGCCCATATCGCCGGGCCCATGCATCCAGCCGGGCAGTACGATCGACGCGTGAAAGTCCGGATGCTCCTGCAAAAAGGCGAAAACCGCCTCGTCCGTTTCGATCTTCGAACGGTAATAGGCATCGGCGCGGTTCCTTGGACGCAGCATCGTTTCGTCGACGCGAATCCCCGATCCGCCGATCAGGACAGCAATGGACGACGTATGAACCATGCGGCGAATTCCAGCCGAATATGCGGCTTCCATCAGCGCATGCGTCCCCTCGACATTGACGGCCCTCAGCATCGCCGAGTGATCTCCCCCTCTATAGCTGTCACGAAAATGTGCCGCGGTGTGGAACAACACATCATGCCCGGGCAGCTCAGCTGCAAATGTCGCGACATTCCGCATGTCGCCCGTCACTATTCGCAAACCGGACAGCCCCGCAAATTGCTGCTTCGCCTTTTCCGGCGACCGAACGAGCGCCGTGACGCCAATTCCGCGCCGGTGAAGATGGCGCACAAGGTTGTTGCCAAGCAGGCCCGTCGCACCGGTCACGAA
>JAHBYM010000151.1 GCA_019635975.1 Parvibaculum sp.
CGGATCGAGAATTTCGATGCGCGCAATCGGAAGGCCCGACTGGATCGTCTCGATGACGGCATCGACCGCGCCTTCGAGCGCCGCGAAGGGGACGACGCCGGAACGGATCGCTTCCGGGATGCCGTAGAGGCGGAGCGTCACCTCGGTGACGATGCCGAGCGTGCCTTCCGAGCCGACCAGCAGCCGCGTCAGGTCGTAGCCCGCCGACGACTTGCGCGCCCGCCCGCCGGTGCGCACCACCGAGCCGTCGGCCATGACGGCGGTGAGACCGAGCACGTTTTCGCGCATGGTGCCGTAGCGTACCGCATTGGTGCCGGACGCCCGCGTCGCCACCATGCCGCCGATGGTGGCATCGGCGCCGGGGTCGATCGGGAAGAAGAGCCCGGTGTCGCGGAGATATTCGTTGAGCTGCTTGCGCGTGACGCCGGCCTCGACGCGGACATCGAGATCTTCCGCGTTGACTTCGACGATGCGGTTCATCTGCGTGAGGTCGAGCGAGAGGCCGCCATGCACCGCCGACACATGACCTTCGAGCGAGGTGCCGGCCCCGAAGGGAATGATGGGGAGCCCGTGCGCCGCGCAGATGCGGACGATGGCGGCGACCTCATCGGTCGTTTGCGCGAAGGCGACCGCGTCCGGCGCGGCGACGGGATGCCAGCTCTCGTCGCGGCCATGCGCCTCGCGCACGGCGGCAGCGGTCGTGAAACGCTCGCCGAGAAGTGCGGCGAGTTCGGCAAGCGCCGCCGCCCTTCCGTCCGCTTCTTCTTCCGCCGCTTTGCTCATGGCGCTGTCCTTGATCGTGCTTGCGGATAGATTAGCATGAAACCGCATCGTCACACCGCTACACTTCACCCACCCCTCGGGGGAGGGTGGTCCAAAACTCAGACACACAGCCAGCCATCAAGAAACGAAAAAGGAAACCGCCAATGACCGGACAGCCGCTGGAATGCCCGATCCGCAAGGTCGAGAAGCAATGGGTCGATCTCAACGGCCATCTCAACATGGCCTATTACCATCTGCTGTTCGACGAGTCGCTGGACGTCGCCTTCTCCGCGCTCGGCATCGGCTGGGACTATACGCAGAAGGGCGAGGGCTCCTGCTTCACGGCGGAAGTGCATGTCTGCTATCTCGACGAACTGGTCGAGGGCGATCCGGTGCGCATCACCTATCAACTGCTCGACGCCGACGCGAAACGCATCCATGTCTTCGGCCATATGTATCATGCCGAAAAAGGCTATCTGGCCGCGACCTCGGAGCAGATGTGCATCCATGTCGACATGAAATCGCGCCGCGCCTCCCCCTTCCCCGCCGAACAGCAGGGAAAGATCGCGGCAATGATGAAAGCCCATGAAGGCATGCCACGCCCGGAACAGGCGGGGCGCGTGATCGGCATCAAGCGGAAGTAGGGCATCGCCGGCCAACAACTGCTACAATGCCGGAATCATGACCCCAGCCGACGATCCCTTCGACCTCGGGGCGATCCCCGAAGAAACCACTGCGCGCTCCACCAGCGCGGCGGCGATGGCGGCCATGCGCCCGCCCTATCTCGAAGGGCTGAACGCCGAACAGCGCGAGGCCGTGGAAGCGCTGGAAGGGCCGGTCCTGGTGCTGGCCGGCGCGGGCACCGGCAAGACGCGCGTGCTGACGACGCGGCTGGCGCATCTGCTGGCGACCCGCAAGGCCTGGCCGAGCCAGATCCTCGCCGTCACCTTCACCAACAAGGCGGCGCGCGAAATGCAGCACCGCATCGGCATGCTGATCGGCGGCGCGGTGGAAGGCATGCAATGGCTCGGCACCTTCCATGCGCTGGGCGCGAAGATGCTGCGGCGCCACGCGGAGCTCGCGGGCCTGCGCTCCGATTTCACGATTCTCGATGCCGACGATCAGGTCCGCCTGATGAAACAGATCATCGTCGCGGAAAATATCGACGAGAAACGCTGGCCGGCCCGCCAGCTCGCAAGCCTGATCGACGGCTGGAAAAACCGCGGGCTGACGCCGGACAAGGTGCCGGCCGGCGAAGCCCATGCATTCGCCAACGGCAAGGGCGGCGAGCTTTACGCCGCCTATCAGGCGCGGCTCAAGGTGCTGAACGCAGCCGATTTCGGCGACCTGCTGCTCGAAGTGCTGCGCATCTTCCAGGAACACCCCGAAGTGCTGGCCGAATGGCAGGAGCGCTTCAAATACATGCTGGTCGACGAATATCAGGACACCAATGTCGCGCAATATCTGTGGCTCAGGCTGCTGGCGCAGAAGCACAAGAACATTTGTTGCGTCGGCGACGACGACCAGTCGATCTATGGCTGGCGCGGCGCGGAAGTGGACAACATCTTGCGCTTCGAAAAGGATTTTCCGGGCGCGAAAGTGATCCGCCTCGAACGCAACTACCGCTCGACCGCGAATATCCTCGGCGCGGCTTCGGGTCTGATCGCCGCCAATGAGCAACGTCTCGGCAAGACGCTGTGGACCGAAGCCAACGACAATGAGGGCGAGAAGATCAAGGTCGCCTCCTATTGGGATGGCGAGGAGGAAGCCCGCGCCGTGGCCGAGGAAGCCGAGCAATTGCAGCGCGGGGGGCACCTGCTGCGCGAAATGGCGATCCTGGTGCGCGCCTCGTTCCAGATGCGCGAATTCGAGGACCGCTTCATCAATCTCGGCATTCCCTATCGCGTGGTCGGCGGCCCGCGCTTCTACGAGCGGGCCGAAATCCGCGACGCCAACGCCTATCTGCGCCTGATCGCGCAGGGCGACGACGACCTCGCCTTCGAGCGCATCGTCAACAAGCCGCGGCGCGGCCTGGGTGACGTCGCCTTGCAGACGATCCACCGCCTCGCCCGCGCCGAAGGCATTTCGCTGTTGCGCGCCGCGAAAACGCTGGTGACGACCGAGGAGTTGAAGCCCGCCGCGCGGCGCGCGCTGGCCGGCTTCGTCGACATGGTCGAACGCTGGCGGGCGCTGGTGCCCGGCATGCCGCATACGGAACTCGCCGAAATCGTGCTCGACGAATCCGGCTATACCGAGATGTGGCAGAACGACAAATCGGCCGACGCGCCGGGCAAGCTTGAAAACCTGAAGGAACTGATCCGCTCGATGGAGCACCACGAAACGCTGGCGGGATATCTCGAACATATTTCGCTGGTGATGGAAATCGAGCAGAACGACACCGCCGACAAGATCAACCTGATGACGCTGCACAGCGCCAAGGGTCTCGAATTCGACACGGTGTTCCTGCCCGGCTGGGAGGAAGGATTGTTCCCGCATCAGCGTTCGCTGGACGAGAACGGGCTGGCGGGGCTCGAAGAGGAACGGCGGCTCGCCTATGTCGGCATCACGCGCGCCAGGCACCGCGCCTATATTTCCTTTGCCGCCAACCGCCGCATCCACGCGCTGTGGCAATCCTCCCTGCCCTCGCGCTTCATCGACGAATTGCCGAAGCATCATGTCGAAGTGACCGAAAGCGCGATGGCGGGCGCAAGCTACCAGAATTACGGCCAGAGCCGCTTCGCACAGGATTTCGCCCGCGACAGCAACTACACAAGCCCCGGCTGGCGCCGCGCGAAGGAAAACGCCGAAGCGGCATCGCGCGTCCGCCCGCCGGCCTACGAGACCCATGCCGAACTGGTGGCGACCAGCGACCCGGCGGCCGCCAGCTACAACACCGGCGAGCGCGTGTTTCATCAGAAATTCGGTTACGGCGAAGTGATCTCGATCGACGGCAACAAGCTGACGGTCGATTTCGACAAGGCGGGCCGAAAGAAGGTGATCGACAGTTTCCTGGAGCGGGTGTGAGAAATGAGCGAACACCAAACATCGCAGCCACTCTGGCAAATAAGCTTTACCGTTGAAAATAAATGGGCTGACGCGTTTGTTGCCGAACTCGAAAATGCTCCGTGGCTTACTCCTATCGCAATTACCGTGCGCGAGCAGGATTCATCAGCTCAGACAATCGAGGTCGCCCATCCTGCAGGAGCACTGGCCACTACCGGAGCTTGGAGAATTGAGGCAATTTACGATCAACAATTGCACCTCTCCCAAATTCGAAACACACTGCTCCCCTTAGAAGATTTTATCGGAACAAAGGCTACCCGTTTGAGGATGGAAATTCTTCCAAATTTGGATTGGGTTCGGCATTCTCTCAAACTGTTGCCCTCGGTACGCATCGGGAAATTTGAGATACACGGCGCTCACACTTCACCCAAAACGGCCTCGAACATAACTCCACTTCTCATCGAAGCGGGTCCAGCATTTGGGACCGGACATCACGCAACCACGGCAGGAAGCGCAGCGGCATTGCTGGATGTTCTTGGACGAAAAAAGGGAAAACAGAGAGTATGCGACGCAGGATGCGGTAGCGGCATATTATCGATTATTGCGGCAAAGAAACATAACGTTCAGGTATGGGCATTCGACATCGATCCCTATTGTGTCGCCACATCCCGCAACAACGCCGCAATCAATGGCATCGCAAGAAAAATTACAACATTTCAACACAGCATCGACAAGCCACTTTACGTGCAACAAAAATTTGATGTTGTAGTTGCGAATGTCCTCTTCAATCCGCTTCTCAATGCAGCAACGCGCTTAACGGCAATTACAGCCAAGAGGGGAACATTAATTCTGTCGGGCTATGACCGAACTCAATTTAGACGAATTGAGTCTCGTTATCGAAGTCTCGGAATGAGAGTCGTTCGGCGCTATATCACCGATGATTGGATAACAACATCATTCTCGAAAATTTCTAACCATTGAACTGGGCTTCGTCGTAATCATCCTTTTTCTCAAATCGATAGTTGATCCAATACCTACGATCAGGCAATGGATCCTCAACCAACCACTCCAACCTTCCGCTATCATCACTCAATTTGGGTTTGGCAATCAAACTTTCTTCATTCAGCCTTCGATCGCCAGTGTCGAAATCAACGATCTCAATCTGTGGAGATACAAGTACGAATCTATATCCTTCAGGTGCCAGACACACCAGCGACACCTCCCGAGTTTTCACACGGGTGGGGAAACCAAGCGTCGTGCCTTTGGAGGTAAAAGCATCTAGCTCTGTTTCTGACGTTTGGACAAGCACTTCGTATAGAATTGAGTCCCCGGGCATCACATCCGGAGCGACACCGGGGGACCATTCAATAAGATAGGTATTGGTGGAGAAGATTTTGTCATAGAGCCATCCGGCCAGTCGAATTGTAGCTGTCGGCCTAACGAATCGATATCTCTTTAGATTCTCTTTCGGGATAATTCTAAACCTCAATCGCTTCCGATCAGGCGCCACACTCCACTGAAATCCGTCGAGCGGCAGGCGTGAAAGAACTTCGCTGGAATTGTTCTGCAATCTGTAAGTAAACGTCCCGTCGAAATCCCCTGCCTCAGAGAATTTCCAAAAGAACTCGCTTCGCTCATAGTAGAGAGATTTTTTGAATTTTTGCCGTCGGAAATTTTGAAGGGCATACCACACACCCGCGACCGCATAGCAGAGCCCTACAAAGGAGAACGAGATAAGGGCATCAACATTCAGACCCAAAAACTCGTTTCCATCGACCACGCCAAAGTAGCGAAGTACGATGAAAATCAGTGCCCCTATTCCAAACGCCAACCACTGAAAGTGGGTTGACTCAATGAATTTGCTCAACGAACCCCCCAGTCGCTTTGGACTATCCTCGCATCGCTTTGCCCGCTCGCTTGCGAACGATAGGAGTTTTCGATCTGCGGCGCAAAAGGACGCCGTTAGAATTGACCGAGTCTTAATATCCCAGCCACAGGGGTAACCCCATTGCCCCGCCACCCGGCGCAACTTACATTCATTCCATGTTCCAGACCTTTGACGACACCGCCAATCCCTCCCTCGGCATCGAACGCGCCGCGCGGCTGCGCGCCGAGCTGAAGCGGCGCGGGCTCGACGGG
>JAHBYM010000152.1 GCA_019635975.1 Parvibaculum sp.
GCCGGAAGCTCGGGCGCGAGGCCGGCCGCCTCGCAGAAGGCCAGCAGGCGGGGTTCGTCGTTCAGCAGATATTCGAGGACGAACCCCAGAAATACCGGGTCGGCAGCGCGGGCGCGCAGCTCGTCCGGGGCGAGGCCCGAGCGGTTGAGAAAATCTCCCAATAAATCCTCGTCACCCGCGATGTGGCCCAGCGCATGGATCGCCACGAATTCCGCCTCGTCTCCGGTCATTTGCCGCTTCATCCGATTTGCACACGCAAACTTAATCATAGGCACAGTTTAATTAGAAACCGAAGGAAAGCCGGGGGTCAGACACCCCCCGTTAAAGACTTAGTTAAGGATATTCGGGTCATATGACCCTTAGCGGCGTCCCTTTCGGGCGCCCCGGAAGCCGGGGATTCGGTTCGCAGACGGGCATGCCCGGTACAGGTGGAGTTCTGGAGCTATGGACGCAATGTCTAAGAAGGTCCTGATCGTTGAAGACAATGAGCTCAACATGAAGCTCTTCCACGATCTATTGGACGCGCACGGCTATCAGACGCTGCAGACGCGGGACGGCATCGAGGCGCTCGAAATCGCGCGCACGAATCGCCCCGACCTGATCCTGATGGACATCCAGCTTCCGGAAGTGTCGGGGCTCGAAGTCACCAAGTGGATCAAGGAAGACGACAGCCTGCGCTCGATCCCGGTGGTGGCGGTGACGGCCTTCGCCATGAAGGGCGACGAAGAGAAGATTCGCGAGGGCGGCTGCGAGGCCTATATCTCGAAGCCGATCTCCGTGACGCAATTCCTGGAGACGGTTCAGCGTTTCCTTCGCTAATTTCCGTTCGCTCGGCAAGGATACGACCCTGTGACTGCTCGCGTATTGATCGTCGATGACGTTCCGGCCAATCTGAAGCTGCTCGACGCCAAGCTCACATCCGAGTATTTCGATGTGCTCAAG
Organism: Parvibaculum sp.; assembly: GCA_019635975.1. GTDB lineage: Bacteria > Pseudomonadota > Alphaproteobacteria > Parvibaculales > Parvibaculaceae > Parvibaculum. The sequence continues at coordinate 943 of JAHBYM010000152.1, forward strand.
GCTTCGTCCGGCCCGGAGGCGCTGGAGGTCGCGCAGGAGCAGCAGCCGGACATTATCCTGCTCGACGTGATGATGCCGGGCATGGACGGTTTCGAGGTCTGCCGCCGCCTGAAAGCGATGCCGGAGACCGAACATATTCCCGTTATCATGGTGACCGCGCTCGACCAGCCAAAGGACCGGGTGCAGGGGCTTGAGGCCGGCGCCGACGACTTCCTGACAAAGCCGCTCAACGATCTGGCGCTGTTTGCGCGGGTGAAGAGTCTTGTGCGCCTGAAGATGGTGACCGACGAACTGCGCATGCGCGAGGCGACCGGCCAGCGCATCGGCGCGCTGAGCGGCAATGGCGGCGACAATTTCCTGATGAAGGAGCCGGGGCGCATCCTCGTGATCGACGACCGGCCGACCTCGCTGAAGCGTATCACCGAGACGCTTTCGAGCGAACATATGCTGACGGTGGCGGAAAGCCAGGACGAGCTGCTGGAGCTTGCCAATCAGGGCGGTTTCGACCTGCTGATCGTCAGCCTGACGCTGCAGGAATATGACGGCTTGCGGCTGTGCTCGCAGTTGCGCGCGCTGGAAGCGACGCGGCAGACGCCGATCCTCGCGATCGTCGAGGAAGGCGATACGGCGCGGCTTGTGCGGGCGCTCGACATGGGCGTCAACGACTATCTGGTGCGGCCGATGGAGCGCAACGAACTGGTGGCGCGGGCCCGCAGCCAGTTGCGCCGCAAGCGCTATCAGGACTATCTGCGCGACAAGTTCCAGCAGGGGCTCGAGCTTGCGATCACCGACGGGCTGACCGGGCTCTATAATCGCCGTTACATGGAAGGCCATCTGTCGACGCTGGTCAGCGACGGCATCAAGACCGGCAAGCCGGTGGCGCTGCTGATTTTCGATATCGACTACTTCAAGCCGGTCAACGACACCTATGGCCATGCGGCGGGCGACGCGGTGCTGAAGCAGTTCGCCGAACGCCTGGCGCAGAATGTCCGCGGCATCGATCTCGCCTGCCGGCTGGGCGGCGAAGAGTTTGTCGTCGTGATGCCGGACACCGACCTTGCCTTTGCGATGACGGTTGCCGAACGGCTGCGCCAGTGCATCGCGATGCGGCCTTTCACGATCGACGATGCGGGCAAGACGCTCGACATCACCGTCAGCATCGGCATCGCGGTGACGGGTGGGGCGCTCGACACGGCGACAAAGCTGCTCGAACGCGCCGACCAGGGGCTCTACCGGGCCAAGCGCGACGGGCGCAACCGCGTGGCCGCCGAAGCCGCCTGAGGTTTTATTTTCCCGATCAGTCGAGTTGCAGTCTTCGCGAGATTTCGCGGGGAAGGATGCGCCGTTAACCTTGTATTTTCATGGTTAACGCGGTCGAGGCAAGAAAAGCCGCGTGAATTCCTTTATTGGCACAACAGAGCGTGGTAGCGTTCTTCAAGGCATATCGGTTTCGCTGCCGGATGCGCGTTCGCTCTTGCTGGGGGGTGAGTCGGACGCAGTAGACAGGCGGCGATATGTGTCCTCGTGGGGCGCTCAGGTCCGCCGCATCTCCTGGGTCCGCGAGGCACGGCCGGTCGGGGCGTGGTTCATGGAGTGGCCTCCTCTGATAAGCCGCGATCACCCCGGCCGGCCACCTTTTCTTTCCTTGCCGACAACGAAAAAGCCGGTCCCTGGGGACCGGCTTTTTTGCGTTCAATTCTGTTTCCGGGCGCCTGGAAGGCGGCTCTTACTTGATCTTGGTTTCCTTGAATTCGACATGCTTGCGCGCGATCGGGTCGTATTTCTTGATGACCATTTTTTCGGTCATGGTGCGGCTGTTCTTCTTCGTCACGTAGAAGTAGCCGGTGTCGGCGGTGCTTTCGAGCTTGATCTTGATGGAGGCGGGCTTCGCCATGGCCGAAAATCCTTGCAGTTACAGGGGCTTGCAGGTCAGGCCCCGGAGACCGCGGCGGAGGGACCGGGCGGCCGATTTGGGCGCAGACTACTCACGGCGGGACGTAAGTCAAGCGGGCGGGCGGTCGCGGGGCGCGGTGAAATAGCGCCAGCCTGCGACGGCCAGGTAGAGGCCGCACAGGCCGGCCATGACGACGATCAGGCCGTGGGGGTCCCAGAGGTCCATGCCGATACCGGCCATGGGCGGGCCGATCAGGGCGCCGGTCGAATACATCAGCACGAAGGCGGCGTTGGCGGAGGCGAGGTCGGCGCCGCGGAAGCGCTGGCCGAGCAACGTCAGGCCGACCGTGTAGAGGCCGACCACGACGCCGCCGAAGACGAAGAGCACCGGCGCGAAGAGCCAGAGGTTGTGGGCCACCAGCGGGATGGCGCTGGCGCCGAGCAGGCCGACAAGGGCGCAGACCAGCAGGACCATGCGGCGGTCGGCACGGTCGGCCCAGATGCCGATCGGGATCTGGCAGAAGATGTTGCCGGCGGCGAAGATCGACAGCACGAAGGCGGCGGTCTGTTCGGTCATGCCGGTGCGCACGCCATAGACCGGCAGCAGGTTAAAGATGTTGGTTTCGGTGGCGCCGTAGACGAGGCCCGCAAGCGTGGCGGCGGGCGCGACGACGAGGAAGCTCACGAAGCTCTTCGACGGGCGCTCGGTGACACGGGGGGCGAGGCCGCGGCCGAACAGGATGAGGGGCACGCCGGCGGCGAGGATCAGCGCGCCGATGGTGGCGAAGGGCAGGAGGCCCTGCGTGCCGACCAGGAAGAGCAGCACCGGACCGGAAGCGAAGCCGCAGGACAGCACCGTGCCGTAAATGCCGATCAGGCGGCCGCGGTTTTTCTCGTCGGCCAGCGTGTTCACCCAGAACTCGCTGACGACGAAGAGGCCGGTGAGCGCGAGGCCGTTGGCGAAGCGGATCGGGAACCAGAGCCAGACATTCGGGAAGATGTAGTAGGCCGGCATGGCGACGGCCGAGACGAGGATGCAGACCATCAGGAAGGTGATGGCCGGGACGCGGCGCAGCAGCGCCGGGATGAAGGGCGTCAGCAGGAAGGTGGCGAGCGCCGGCATGGCCGTGTTGAGGCCGATGATCGAAGCAGGGACGCCCTGACGTTCCATCAGCAAGGCGAGCAGCGGGATCGAGACGCCGAGGCCCATGCCGACGACGCTGATGCAGGCGATGACGGCGACGAGGCTGCGGCGGCGCTCGGCGGGCGAGAGTGGCGCGTCGGCCAGCATTGTGAGGGTTGTCGGATCCTGCATGGGTTCTTCTGTGTGCCGATGTTCGGCGCCCCCGCCCCAAACGGTCTTCAACCGTTTGACCCTCCCCCAAGGGAGGGTGGAAGAAGCAGAGCAGCCTTAAGCCCGCACGATCGGTTTGTCGTTGCGGTAGGAGTATAGCGGGATGCGGGCGCCGGCGCCTTCGCGGTGGCGGCGGCCGATCTCGTTGAGGACGAATTCGGTGACGTCGATCACCGGCAATTTCAGCGCATCGGAGAGCGGATACCAGCCGAGCTCGCTGAGCTCGCCGCTGCCTTTGAGCACGCCTTCGGCGCTCGATGCCGGGGCGGCGAAGAAGCGGGCGTGGAAGCGGATCGGGCTCGAGGCCGGGGTGATGGCGCGGGCGACGAAATCGAGCACGTCGAGGCGCGGTGCGAGCCCGCGTTCGCGGAAAGGCTGCCAGCCTTCGCCTGCCGTGTCGCCGACATGGCCGGACCGCGCGACGATGAGGCCGGTTTCCTCGAAGGTTTCGCGGATTGCGGCCATGGCGAGCGCTTCGGCCTTTGCGCCGGCGGCGGCGCTCTGCATCATCCTTGCGGTTTCGCCGCTGAATGTTGTTGCGGGCCGCGCCAGAAGATCGCCAGCGTCGAGCTTGCCGCCGGGAAAGACGAAGGCGTCGGGGATGAATTTCATGCGCGCATGGCGGCGGCCCATCAGGATGCGCGGTTCGCTGCCCGCGTCGTCGATCAGCACGAGGCTGGCCGCGTCGCGCGGACGGATCGCGCGGGGGCGCGGCGTTTCGACATTCACAGGCTTCAATCTCCGATGGTGTCGCGGATGGCGTTGCCGCCGCGGAAATAGATGAAGGGGACGGCGCGTGCGTTTTGCGCGGCGGTGGCGAGGCGCAGGCGTTCGTCGATTTCGTCGAGGACGACGCGCGTGATGTTGGGCAGGTCGAGGTCGCGCGCATCGGCGATGGTCAGCCAATGCAGGCCCTGCAATTCGCCGGAGCCCGCGACCTTCAGCGGGTCGCCCTGGATCGCTTCGGCATCGGCGATGAAGAAGCGCGTGTCGAAGCGGCGCGTGCGATACGGCGGTGTGATGGCGCGGGCGACGAAATCGAGCGAACCGAGCGCCGGCGCGACGCCTTGCGCGAAGTATTCGTTCCAGTCGGGATGTTTGCTGCGCGCCTGCGCGGCGACGGGCTGGCCGATGACGAGACCGGTTTCCTCGAAGGTTTCGCGGATCGCGGCCATGGCCAGCGCGCGGGCGCGACGTTCGGTCGGTGTGCCGCGCATGCGCGCCATCAACCGGCGCGCAACCGGCGCGCGCAAATCTTCGGCCGGCGCAATGCGGCTGTCGGCCGGATCGACGCGGCCGCCGGGAAAGACGAACTTGTTGGGCATGAATTTGTGATCGGCGTGGCGCTGGCCCATCAACACGCGCGGCGCCGCGCCGTCGCGACGCACGATGATGAGCGTCGAGGCGTCGCGCGGGCGCACGGCACGGCCCTGCGTCGTCTCGCGATATTCCTGCTCGCGCGACTTTTTGGGGTCGAAGACGCCCCGTTGTTCGTCGGCCATGTTTTCGTTCCGATTCCCGAATTTCGTTGTCCGGGCAGGATGCCCGGGGGCGGGGAGACTGTCCAGAGAGGGCGGAAAAGGCCGTTTTATCGGCTATTTACGCGCGGTACACAAATTTGCCGCTATCGTAGGGGAAGTGTGGTCTATTCCCGCACATCATTGTACCGTCCGCGCCGTTCGCCCT
>JAHBYM010000153.1 GCA_019635975.1 Parvibaculum sp.
GAGCAGGGTGCCGGTCGGGTCGTCAGCATTTCGTCGGATGCGGGCCGTGTGGGCTCGTCTGGCGAGGCCGTCTATTCCGCGGCCAAGGGCGGCGTCATCGCCTTCATGAAGACGATGGCGCGCGAGTTCGCCCGGAAGGGCGTCACCTTCAATACGATCTGTCCGGGGCCGACGGACACGCCGCTGCTCGCCTCCGTGGATGCGTCGGGCGGCGGACGTCTGACCGAAGCGCTCACCAAGGCGATCCCGATGCGCCGCCTGGCGCAACCGGACGATTATCCGGGCATGGTCGCATTCTTTCTGAGCGACGATGCAAGTTTCATTACCGGCCAGACGATCAGCGTCTCGGGCGGTCTCTCAATGCACGGTTGACGGGGATTTTCATGGACTACGAAGACATTCTGTACGACGAGGAAAATGGCGTCGCGACCATCACCATCAATCGTCCGAAGGTCTATAACGCGTTCCGCCCCCGCACCTGCGTCGAACTGATTGACGCTTTTCTGAAGGCGGGCTGGAGCGAGGAGATCGGTGCGATCGTGCTGACTGGCGCGGGCAACAAGGCGTTTTGCACCGGCGGCGATCAATCGGATCATGACGGTTCCTATGGCGACGGCGAGACGCGCGGAACCATCGGCATGCCGGTCGAGGAACTGCACACGGTCATTCGCGACGTGCCCAAGCCGGTGATCGCGAAGGTGCGGGGCTACGCCATCGGCGGCGGCAATGTGCTGGCGACGTTGTGCGACATGACGATTGCGGGCGAGAGCGCAATCTTCGGCCAGGTGGGTCCCAAGATGGGCTCCGTCGATCCCGGCTTCGGCACCGCCTATCTCGCCCGCGTGGTCGGGGAGAAGAAGGCGCGCGAAATCTGGTACATGTGCCGGCGTTACCCGGCGCGCGAGGCGCTGGCGATGGGTCTCGCCAATGCGGTCGTTCCCGACGACAAGCTGGATGAGGAAGTGGATGCCTGGTGCGCCGAGCTTGTCGAGCGTAGCCCGACGGCGATTGCGATTGCCAAGAAATCGTTCAACGCCGACAGCGATAATATTCGCGGCATTGGCGGTCTTGGCATGCAGGCGCTCCGCCTCTACTACAACTCGGCGGAGTCGAAAGAGGGCGTCAACGCGCTCAATGAAAAGCGCAAGCCGGAATTCCGCAAGCATATGAAATAGGTGGTATCTTGGACTTTGCCTTTACGTCCGACCAGGGAGCCATTCGAGATACCGCCGCACGATTTGCGCGCGAGCGGCTCGCGCCCGCCTACAAGGTGCGCGAAACCGCCGGAGCGATCGATCGACAGCTCGTCCGGGATATGGGCGAGCTTGGCCTCGTCGGCGCCGATTTGCCCGAAAAATTCGGGGCGCCGGGACTCGATAGCGTTACGACCGGCATTATTATTGAGGAAATATCACGCGGCGACATTAGCGTCGGTTATGTCCAGCTCCTGGGTTCGCTGATGGGATCGATCGTCGCCGCGCATGCAAGGCCTGAAGTCGCCGATGAAATCGTTCCGAAGATTTGCTCGGGCGAGGCGATCGTCGCGCTCGGTCTGACGGAGCCGCGAGGCGGCTCCGACGCAGCGCATCTGCAGACGAAAGCGCGCGCCGATGGCGACGGCTACGTCCTGTCGGGCGAGAAAACCTCGATCTCGATGGCCGAGCAGGCTGATTACATTCTTGTGCTCGCGCGCACGGATGAAAGCAATCCCGGTGCGGGCGGTGTATCGGCCTTTCTGGTGCCGCTCGACGCGCCGGGTATCACCTGTTCGAGCTTCGATGACGTGGGTTCGAAAGCCGTCGGCCGCGGCTCGGTATTCTTTGACAATGTGAAGGTGTCGGCGCGCCACATGGTCGGCCCGGAGGGGGAAGGTTTCCGGAAGGTCATGCAGGGGTTCGATTATTCCCGTGCGCTGATCGGCCTGCAATGTCTGGCTCCCGCCTTCATGTCGTTGGAAGAAACCTGGAAATATGTGACCGAGCGCGTCGCCTTCGGCAACCCGCTGGCTAAATATCAGGGCGTCACGGAACCGCTGGCTGAAGCCCAGACGCTGCTCGAGGCGGCGCGGCTGCTTTGCTACAAGACGCTTTGGCTCCGCGACAATGATTTGCCGCATACCGCCGAAGCCGCGATGTGCAAATGGTGGGCACCCAAGACGGCTTTCCAGGTCATCCACCGTTGCCTGCTCACGCACGGACATGGCGGTTACAGCACTGATCTGCCTCATCAGCAGAGATTGCGCGACGTGATGGGGCTTCAGATCGGCGACGGCACCGAGCAAATCCAGAAGATGATCATTTCGCGCGAGAAAGTCGGCCGGGTGGCCGTGCCTTATGCGTGAGGGAGGCGATATGACGAGCGCCGCGGAAGCCCCGGTCCAGACCGAGATGCGAGACGGCGTCGGAATCGTGGCGCTCAACAGGCCTGACAAGTTCAATTGCCTCTCGTCGGTTGTCATGGCCGGTCTCGACGAGGCTCTCGCAATGTTCGAGGGAGACAGGAAGGTTCGTGCCGTTCTGTTGCTCGCGCGTGGCAAGCACTTCTGCACCGGTGCCGATCTTGACGAGGTCCTCGACGCTCGCAGGGAGCGGGGTCGGCTGGAAGCGTTTATCACGGGCGGTCATCGCGTCCTGCGCCGTCTTGAGGTCTCGCCTCTGCCGATTGTCGCCGCGGTGAACGGTCTGTGTCTTGCGGGCGGGCTGGAATTGATGATGGCATGTGACGTGGTTTTTGCGGGGCAGTCGGCGCAGATGGGATGCCAGCATGCCCGCTACGGGCTCGTGCCGGGTTGGGGCGGCACGCAGCGTCTCGCGCGCATCGTCGGTTCGCGGCGTGCCCTTGATCTGATGTTCAGCGGCCGCTGGCTCAAGGTAGACGAGGCGCTGGCCTGGGGGCTTGTGAACCATATCGTTGACGACAGCGCGCTTGCCGGCAAGGCGGAAGCCTATTGTGCCGATCTCGCCAAAATGAATCCGGGCGGTCTTGCCGCCATGAAGCAGCTTTGCAGGAACGGGCTCGACGGATCGCTCCCGGAAGGTCTGGATATGGAGCGGAGCGAAGTCGTGGGTGCGCTGATGAGCGAAAATGTTTCGGAAGGTCTGGCGGCGTTCCGGGAGCGCCGGGAACCATTATTCCGCTGACGGATAATCAAGGGGACCTCTTCGGGAGAAGTGCGATCATGAAACACGAAGCCCAGGTTGAGCAGTTGCGGAAGATCTTCGGCTATCTCGACGCGGGTGAGACCGCGATGGGCGATGCCGTGTATCGTCATCATGTCAGTGACTACACCAGTCCGGAACAGGCTGGCCTAGAACGGGAGATGCTGTTCCGGCATGAGCCACTCCTGATCGGATTGAGCTGCGAATTGCCCAATCCCGGCGACTATGTAACCGACGATTTTTCGGGCGTTCCGATCCTGGTGGTGCGGAATGAAGCGGGGCAGGTCAATGCCTTCATCAATGTCTGCCGCCACCGTGGCGCGCGCGTTGCGTCGGGCTGCGGCAGCGGCAAGACCGTGTTCAGTTGTCCCTATCACGCATGGACCTACGACCGGAGCGGCAGGCTGAGGTCGATACCGTTCGAGCAGGGCTTCGAGAGCGTCGACAAGACGAGCAACGGCTTGCGGCCTCTGCCGGTGGTGGAGAAATACGGCATGATCTGGGTCATGCCGACGCCCGGCGGGTCGATCGACATCGACGGCCATCTTGCGGGGATGGCGGACGATCTCGTCGCGTTCGGCCTTGCGAGTTACAGCCACTACGAGACACGCGTGCTCTGGGCTCGCCTCAACTGGAAGCTCGTGATCGACACGTTTCTCGAAACCTACCATCTGAGCACACTTCACAAGAATACGATCGCGCCGATCCTGCACTCGAACCTCGGCACGTTCGACGGCATGGCACGAAATCTGCGCATGATTGGCGCCCGCAAGACGATCGACGCGTTGCGCCAGAGGCCGGAAAGCGAGTGGGATCTGGTCCGCCACTCCGCGCTTGTATACGTGCTCTTTCCGAATACGGTCTTCATCATGCAGGGCGATCATCTGGAGACGTGGAGGGTTTATCCGGGCGACAGCGTGGATGAATCAAAAATGCACGTCTCTCTCTATACGCCCGAACCCGCCGTGACCGACAAGGCCAGAAAGTACTGGACCAAGAACATGGACTTGCTGATGGCGACCGTGCAGCAGGAAGATTTTCCGCTGGCGGAAAATATCCAGCGTGATTTTCACTCGGGTGCACAAGATTTTGTGACTTTCGGCGCCAACGAGCCGGCTCTTGCATACTTCCACCGGTCGATAAAAAAGACGTTGGGGATAAACGCCGTGTGAAGCGGAATTGAACAAAAAGGAGATTCCCATGCATGTCGGCATGAGTACGTTCTTTCAGAACCTCGCTGGCGGTTATACCGACCAGGAGGTCTACGCCCATGAAATCGCGATGGCCGACATGGCCGAGCCGCTCGGCTTCGATTCTATATGGGCGGCCGAGCACCATTTCGACGAATACACCATGTGCCCGAACGTGGCGCAGTTTCTCACTTATATGGCTGGCCGTACCAATAGGGTCGGTCTCGGCTCGATGGTGATGGTGCTGCCTTGGCACGATCCCGTCCGGCTCGCGGAAGAAGTGCTGGTGCTCGACCATGTTTCGAAAGGCCGCGCCATTCTGGGCGTTGGCCGCGGTCTCGGCCGGATCGAGTTCGAGGGCTTCCGCATCAATATGGGTGAATCCCGCGAACGCTTTGTCGAATACGCGGAGGCAATTCTGAATGCCTTCGAAACGGGCTATATCGAGGCGAACGGGCAGTTTTACAAACAGCCGCGAACGGCCATCAGGCCGTTCCCGTTCCAGAGTTTCCGCGGCCGGACCTATGCGGCGGCGGTTTCGCCGGAGTCGGCGCGCATCATGGCGCGGCTCGGCATTGGCATTCTGATCATCGCTCAGAAGCCTTGGGAAACGACGGTCGCCGAACTCAACAACTACCGGGAAATCTACAGGGAGATAAACAGTACCGAGGCGCCCAAGCCGATCATCGCCAGTTTCATCGCCTGTCATGAGGACGCATCGGTCGCTCAGGAAATATACGAAAAATACATAAGGGGATACAGCCGTTCGGCCCTGAACCATTACGAATTTCATAACAAGGGGCTCGCGGACATCAAGGGCTATGAGTATTACGGAGCGCTCGCCCGGAATATCGAAAAGCACGGAGTCGACGAGTTTGTCGATTTTCTGGCGAAGCTTCAGGTCTGGGGCACGCCGGATCAGGTCTACGAGCAGATCATGGAAAACCAAAAGCGCGTCGATGCGGCGGGGCTGATTTCCATTTTCAGCTATGGCGGCATGCCGCAGGAACTTTCCACTAAAAACATGAAACTTTTCGCGGAAAAGGTTTTACCGCGTCTGAAGCGTCAGGAAGTCAATGGAAGTGTCGGCGGCATGCGCGGTCGCGTGACAATCGCCGCCGAATAGGAGTGGTTGCGCCGGTGAATATTCGTCCACAAACGAGGATAAGATCATGAGCAGCATGAACGTAGCCGAACGCGTCCAGTCCTTGGACGATCCATATGCCATTCCGCTCGACAAACTCAATGTCAGCGATCCGGAGCTCTTCAGGTCCAATCGGATGTGGCCGTATTTCGAAAGGCTGCGTCGCGAGGATCCCGTGCATTATTGTGCGGAAAGCGCTTATGGACCTTTCTGGTCCGTGACAAAATACAAGGACATCATGCATGTCGAGACCAATCATGGCGTCTATTCGTCCGACGTCGAGCAGGGGGGGATTACGATTCGCGACAATAATGCGGGTCTGAAGCTTCCGATGTTCATCGCAATGGACCCCCCGAA
>JAHBYM010000154.1 GCA_019635975.1 Parvibaculum sp.
GATGTCGTGGCGGCCGACGGTTTCGTCGAAGATGAGGTGCTTTCCGCCGCGGCCTCTGTGGAGGCGGGCTCCGAACATCCGCTGGGACAGGCGATGGTCGCCGGCGCGCGCGACCGGGGCATCGAGGTGCCGAAGGTCGAGGGCTTCACGGCGCATGTCGCACGCGGCGTCGAGGGCCGCGTCGGCGGCAGGCACGTGCGCGTCGGCAACCGCCGCTATCTCGGCGAAGCCGGAATCGACATTGCGGCGCTCGAAACGCAGCTGGCCGAACTTGAAACCACCGGCAAGAGCGCCGTGCTGGTGGCCATCGACGATCGTGCGGCTGGAATCGTCGCGGTGGCCGACACCGTCAAGGAGGACTCGGCCGCCGCCATTTCCACCCTGCTGAAGATGGGCATCCATGTGGTGATGATCACCGGCGACAATGAGCGCACTGCGCGTTACGTCGCCCGCCATGTTGGCATCGAGGAGGTGATGGCGGCCGTCCTGCCCGAGGGCAAGGTCGACGCCATTCGGGCGCTTCAGGAAAAATATGGCGACAAGGTCGCGATGGTCGGCGACGGCATCAACGACGCGCCGGCGCTGAAACAGGCCAATGTCGGCATCGCCATCGGCGCTGGCGCCGATGTCGCCATCGAGGCCGCCGACGTCACGCTGGTGAGCGGCGAACTCACCAAGGTCGTCGAGGCGATCCGCCTCTCGAAGGCGACCTTCCGCAAGATCGTCGAGAACCTCTTCTGGGCCTGGTTCTACAACGTCGCGGCGATCCCGATTGCCGCCCTCGGCCTGTTGCATCCGATGATCGGCGTTGTCGCCATGACGGTCAGCTCGCTTTCGGTTATCGGCAATTCGCTGCTGCTGAAGCGCGCGAAACTGGGGCTCGACAAATGATCGCGCTGTATGAAAAGGAACTCATCTCATGACCATCCGACGCGATGACAGGAATGTCTTCTGGCGCTCGCCCGCAGGATTGACTCTCGGTGTTTTCCTCGTGGTCGCGGCGCTCTTTCTGGTGCTCGAACACGGCGCGCATCTTCTCGGCGCCTGGCCGCTCCTGTTCCTGCTGCTGTGCGGCGGCATGCACTTCTTCATGCATCGTGGCCATGGTGGCCATGGCGGTCACGGTTCCCATGATCGCCGCGACAGCGACGGAGGATCGGGCGATGAACGGTGACGTGCCGGCCTATGGCCTCTGGTTTCTGGCTGCCGTCAATGCGGCGGTCTTCATCCTCTTCGCCTTCAGTTTCTTCAAACCGAAAACGCCGCGCGACTGGCGCTCGCTCGGTGCCTTCTCCGCTTTCATCGTCGCGCTGTTTGCGGAGATGTACGGCTTTCCGCTGACGCTCTATCTGCTGGCCGGCTGGGCCGGCAATCAATTCCCGGCACTCGATCCCTTCTCCCACGATGCGGGACATCTCTGGCCGGCGCTTTTCGGCTGGTCCATGAACCCGCATTGGAGTCCGTTCCATCTCCTGAGCTTCGTGCTGATCGGCGGCGGCTTCGTGTTGATCGCGGCCGCATGGCGCCGGCTCCACGAGGCGCAGGGCGAAGGAAAGCTGGCGGTGGCCGGGCCTTATGCCCGCCTGCGCCATCCGCAATATGCCGGCTTCGCGCTGATCATGATCGGCTTTTTCCTGCAATGGCCGACCCTGGTGACCGGCCTGATGCTGCCGGTCCTTCTCGTCATGTACTGGCGTCTCGCCATGCACGAGGAACACGAGATGGAAGCCGAATTCGGCGAGATCTACCGCCGCTACGCCGCGCGCGTTCCGGCCTTCATTCCCCGCCTGTCCGGCGAGGGAGCATCATGACCTGCGCCGCGCCGGACGCCCGCAATACCGAACGAGGAGCACGAAACCCATGAGAACATATGCCATGAGAACATATTCATTGCGCGCGGCGGCCCTTGCCGCCCTGTTGCTCTTCGGTGCGGCCTCCGTCGCCGCCCAGACCGCCGATCCGGACGATCACGACGCCCATCATCCGGCCGAAGCGCCCGCTGCCGCGTCCGAAGCTGGAACGGCCGCCGGCATGGAAGGCATGTCCGGCATGAAGGGTATGATGACGCCCGAGATGATGAAGATGATGCAGGGCATGATGGGCGGGCCCAAAGGCGAGGGCGGCATGAACATGGAAAGTGCCATGATGATGTGCCCCTCGATGCAGATGATGATGGGCATGCGCGCCGGCGCCGACATGCAGGGCATGATGGGCGGTCCGGGCCTGCTCTACGGCATGCCGCATGGCGCGGCGGAAGAGATGACGCCCGAAAGCGTCCGCAGCTTCCTCGAAAAGCGGCTCGAATGGCACGCCAACCCGCGCCTGAAGATCGGCAAGATCGCGAAGGCGACCGATGGCGGCATCACCGCCGAAATCGTCACCGTCGACGGTTCGCTGGTGCAGAAGCTCGCCTTCAACCGCCATCCGGGCCTGGTGCGGCAACTCCCGTGACCAGGCAGAAACTTTTCGCTGCCGAGGGACTGACGAAAACCTACACGCAGGGCGAGGTGCAGGTTCACGCGCTGCGCGGTGTCGACCTCGACATATGGACCGGCGAGGTGGTCGTGTTGCTCGGGCCGTCGGGAAGCGGCAAGTCGACCTTGCTGAACATCGCCGGCGGCCTCGATCACGCGACAAGCGGCCGTCTGTTGTTCAAGGACACGGATATCACCGCTTTGGACGACCGCGGCCTCACCGCCTATCGCCGCCGGCATATCGGCTTCGTCTTCCAGTTCTACAATCTGATCCCGAGCCTGACGGCGCGCGAGAACGTCGCGCTGGTGACGGAAATCACCGAAGACCCGATGTCGCCGGAAGACGCGCTGGCGCTGGTCGGGCTTGAGCAGCGCATGGACCATTTCCCGGCGCAGCTTTCCGGCGGCGAGCAGCAGCGCGTCGCCGTGGCGCGCGCAATCGCGAAGCGGCCGGAGGTGCTGCTCTGCGACGAGCCGACCGGTGCGCTGGATTCCGTGACCGGCATGCGCGTCATCGAAGCGCTGCTCGGCGTCAACGAGCAATTGGGAACCACGACCCTCATCATCACGCACAATGCGGCGATCCAGAAGCTCGCCCATCGGGTGATCTCCTTTGCCGATGGCCGGGTGTCGGGGACCGTCGAGAACGAACGGCGGCAGGCGGCCGACGAGATCACCTGGTGAGCCATGCGCATTCTCGACATCAAGCTGTTTCGTGACCTGATCCGCCTCCGGGCGCAGGTGCTGGCGATCGCCCTGGTCGTCGCCGGCGGTGTCGCCACGATCATCCTTGCCGTCGGTTCCTACCGTTCGCTCGACGAGACGCGACTGGCCTATTACGAGCGCTATCGCTTTGCCGACGTCTTCGCCACGGTTCGCCGCGCGCCGGACACACTCGCCGCCCGCATCGCGGAAATCCCCGGCGTCATTGCGGTCGAAACGCGGATCGCCAGCCTTGCCCTGCTCGACATCGCGGGCGTGCGCGAGCCGGCCACCGGTCATTTCATCTCCCTGCCCGAAAGCGGCGAGCCGGTCCTCAACCGCCTCTATCTGCGGCTCGGCCGGATGCCGGACCCGGCCCGGGCCGACGAGGTCGTCGTCAACGAGTCCTTTGCAAAGGCCCATGCCTTCTCGCCTGGCTCGCGCTTCTCGGCGATCCTGAATGGCCGCAAGCGCGAAGTGATCGTGGTCGGCATCGCGCTCTCGCCCGAATTCGTCTACGCGATCGGGCCGGGCGACCGCATGCCCGACGACCGCCGCTTCGGCATTGTCTGGATGTCGAAAAAGGCGCTTGCCGGCATCTACGATCTCGAAGGCGCCTTTTCCGCCGTCAGCCTCAAGCTGTCGCGCGATGCCTCCGAGCGCGAGGTCATCCAGCAGCTCGATGCCTTGCTGGATCGTTATGGCGGCACGGCGGCCTATGGCCGGAAGAACCAGACCTCGCACGCCTTTCTCGATCACTCGCTCGACATGCTCGGCAATATGAGCCGCACCTTGCCGCCGATCTTTCTTCTCCTCACCGCCTTCCTCGTCAATCTCACGCTCGGCCGGCTGGTCGCGCTCGAACGCGAGCAGATCGGCCTGTTGAAGGCGGTCGGCTACGGAAACGCGACCGTCGCCATCCACTATCTCAAGCTGGTTCTGGCCATCGCGGTGACGGGCATCGCGATCGGCAGCGTCGCCGGCACCTGGCTCGGCGGTCACATCACGAGCCTCCTTGCCGAATATTACCGCTTTCCTTTTCTGGTCTTCATCAAGAGCCCGGACATCTATGTGGCGGGCGCGGTGCTGAGCATCGCCGCCGCGACCATCGGCGCCGCCCGTTCGCTCCGCGAAATCGTCGGGCTGGCGCCCGCCGTCGCGATGCAGCCGCCGTCGCCGCCGCGCTTCCGGCGCCTGCTGCCGCAAGGCATTTCCTTTCGCGGTATCCTCTCGCAACCCTCCGTCATGATGCTGCGCAATGTGACCCGGCATCCGGTGCGGGCAGCACTCACGGTGCTCGGCATGGCCTTCAGCACCGGCATCCTCATCGTCTCGCTCTTCATCAACGACGCCATGGATGAACTGGTCGAAGTCACCTATTTCATGGCCGACCGGCAGGACGCAACGGTCAGCTTTGTCGAGAAACGGCCCCGCAACGCCGTCCTCCAGATGGCGCGCCTGCCGGGCGTTCTCGACGCCGAGCCCTATCGCGGCGTCCCCGTGCGCATCCGCAACGGCAGCCTTGAACGCCGGGTGATGATCGGCGGCCGCGCGCGCAACGCCGATCTGAGCCGCATCATCGACGTCGATCTGCGGCCCGTCGTCCTGCCCGAAACGGGCCTGGCGATTTCGGACTGGCTGGCTTCCGTCCTCGATGTCGGCGTCGGCGATTTTGTCGAAATCGACATTCTGGAAGGGCAGCGCCGAACCGTCTCCCTGCCGATTGCGGCGCTGGTCGAGGATTATTTTGGAATCAGCGGCATGATGGACGCCGATGCGCTGTCGCGTCTGATGCGCGAGGCGCCGACGGTGAACGGCGTCCATCTGCGCCTCGACGAAACCATGCTCGGCGCTCTCTACGATGCGCTGAAGATCATGCCGGCCGTCAGCGGCGTTGCCCTGCAACGCGTTTCGCTGGCGAATTTCCGCGAGGCCATGGTCACCATCGTGACGACCATGGCGGCGATCTATACCGGACTGGCGGCCGTCATCGCTTTCGGCGTGGTCTACAACAGCGCCCGGATATCGCTTTCGGAGCGGGCCCGCGAACTGGCCAGTCTTCGCGTCCTGGGTTTCTCCCGGGCGGAGGCCTTGCGCTTTCTGCTGCTTGAACTGGCGCTCATCGTGCTCATCGCCCAGCCGCCGGGATGGGCGATCGGCTACGGCCTGGCCCGGCTCCTCAATGCCAACATGGCCGGCGAGCTGATGCGCACGCCGCTGAACATCGAAAATGCGACTTATGTGTTTGCCAGTCTGGTCGTGCTCGCCGCGGCCACGCTCTCGGCGCTTGTCATGCGCCGCCGGATTAACAGGCTGGATCTTGTGGCCGTTCTCAAAACGCGGGATTGAATCATGCAGACGATTGGGCTGAAGAGAATAATGGCGGGCCTTGCCGTCGCGGTGGCCTTCGCATTCCTCATCTGGTTCGCCTGGCCGCAACCGGTCGCGGTCGACATGGCGGAAATTGTCCGGGGGCCCATGGAGGTCACGGTCGAGGACACCGGCCGCACCCGCGTGCGTCATGTCTACACGGTCTCGGCGCTGATTGCCGGCAAGGTCTTGCGGACGCCGCGCTATGTCGGCGACGAAGTC
>JAHBYM010000155.1 GCA_019635975.1 Parvibaculum sp.
CCGTTTTCGCCCGTCAGCACGGCGGGACGTCCGTCCAGCGCCAGTTCGGCGCGCGCATAGGAGCGGAAGTCCGTGACCACAAGACGGCTCAGGCCGATGCGTGCATGGGCCGCCGGCCTTTCGACAGCGATCAACTCACCCGTAGGATGCACTCCCGATCCTCTGCTTTCGGCCTAGACGCGCATCGGCATCAAAACATAGATCGCCATGCCGTCCTCGCTGTCGCGCACAAGCGTCGGCGAGCCGGAATCGGCAAAGGCGAATGTCGCCTCCGCGCCGTCGATCTGGCCGGTGATATCGAGCAGGTAGCGCGCGTTGAAGCCGATCTCCAGCGGCGCGCTCGAATAGGCGACCGAAAGCTCCTCGGTCGCGCTGCCCGAATCCGGGTTGGTGACGGAGAGCGTCAGCTTGCCCTCGTCGAGATTGAGTTTCACGGCGCGGGACTTTTCGGTCGAGATCGTCGAGACGCGATCGACCGCTTCCGCAAACCGCTTGCCGTCCACCTGCATCATCTTGTCGTTGCCCGCCGGGATGACGCGACCGTAATCCGGGAAGGTGCCGTCGATCAGCTTGGAGGTCAGGACGATGCCGCCGAACTCGAAGCGGATCTTTGTTTCCGACACACCGACCGAAAGCGAGCCCGTGTCGCCTTCCAGCAGTTTCTGCAATTCGAGCACCGTCTTGCGCGGCACGATGACGCCGGGCATGCCGGAGGCGCCGTCGGGCAGGTCGTAATCGACCTGGGCAAGCCTGTGGCCGTCCGTCGCGACCGCACGCAGGGCTTTCTGTTTGCCGCTCTCGACCGCGTGCACATAGATGCCGTTCAGGTAGTAACGCGTCTCCTCGGTGGAAATCGCAAAGCGCGTCTTGTCGATCAGGCGGCGCATGGCGTCGGCCGGTATGTCGAAACGATGCGGCAGAGAGCCCGCGGCCATCGCCGGGAAGTCTTCCTGCGGCAGCGACTGCAGCGCAAAGCGCGAGCGGCCGGCCGTCAGTTGCAGACGCCCTTCGTCGGCGCCGGTCGAGAGCTCGACCTGCGCGCCTTCCGGCAGCTTGCGGACGATGTCGTAGAGCGTGTGGGCGGACGCCGTGGTCGCGCCGGCTTGCGCGACGTCGGCATCGATCGCCTCCACGATCTCGATGTCGAGATCGGTCGCCGTCAGGCTCAACTGGCCGTCGGCGGCCTTGATCAGCACATTGGAGAGAATGGGAATTGTGTTGCGGCGTTCGACGACCGACTGCACATGGTTGAGAGACTTGAGCAGCGCGCCCCGTTCGATCGTGATCTTCATGGTCTCTCTTCGGTCCCCCGGTTGGGTTCGCTTGTGTGGTCTGTTCAGCATCGCGGATCGTGGCCCAGAGCCCGGCAATCCGTGCCTCACGCGACATTTCGCGGGTCTTGCCCCTATCCGCCGGAGATTTTCCGGAGTGTCCGGGGACGCCGCTCGCGCCTCTGCAGACACGCCGTTTCCTCAAGGACCTCTCGCGAACAGGGGGTCGGACGCGGCCGGTTCGGACAACCCGGATCGAGAGAGCCGGAGGCCGCGCCGGGCGCATTCCGGCGGCAGCCGGAATTCCGCGGGAATTCGCGTCACGAGTATATCAGAACGTTCGCGCGATGCACGTTTTTCGACGGATTTCAGGACCCGCATGCGGCCCTGCAACACCCTGATTCTCATAGGGTTTTCGGGAGCCTCGCGGCGGGGTCCGTCAGTTGGGGGCGTGTCCGCCCTCAAGCATCCGGCGCAGGAGATCGACGTCCTCTTCAATGCCCGAATCGAGGTGGCAAAGTTCGTCGATCTTGCGGACCGCATGGATGACCGTGGTGTGGTCGCGGCCGCCGAATTTGCGGCCGATCTCGGGCAGGGAGCGCGAAGTCAGCTGCTTGGCGAGATACATCGCCACCTGGCGCGGACGGGCAACCGCGCGGGCGCGGCGGGCCGAAAGCATGTCGGCGAGGCGGACGTTGTAATATTCGGCCACGCGGCGCTGGATTTCCTCGATCGTGATCTTGCGGTCGTTGGAACGCAGCAGGTCGCGCAGCACTTCCTGCGACATGTCGAGCGTGATCGGGCGGCCGACAAAGGAGGCATAGGCGACGACGCGCTTCAACGCGCCTTCAAGCTCGCGCACATTGGAAACAATGCGGTGGGCGAGAAACTCCAGAACGCCCGGCGGAATGGTCACCGGGCCGTTCTTCTGCATCATATCGTCGGCCTTGGCCTGAAGGATGCCGAGACGCAGCTCGTAGTCGGTCGGGTGGATGTCGGCGGCAAGCCCCCAGCCGAGGCGGGAGCGAATGCGCTCCTCGATGCCTTCGAGATCGGAGGGCGAGCGGTCGGCCGAGATGATGACCTGCCGGTTGTGGTCGATCAACGCGTTGAAGGTGTGGAAGAATTCTTCCTGCGTCGAATCCTTGCCGGATATGAATTGCACGTCGTCGATCATCAACACGTCGACCGAACGGAACTGCTGCTTGAAGGCCATCGTGTCCTTGAAGCGCAGCGCGCGCACGAACTGGTACATGAATTTTTCGGCGGAGAGATAAAGCACCTTGCGCTCGGGCTGGCGGGTGCGGATCTCCCAGGCGATGGCGTGCATCAGATGCGTCTTGCCGAGGCCGACGCCGCCATAGAGAAAGAGCGGGTTGAAGCTGACATCCGTCGCTTCGGCGACGCGGCGGGCGGCCGCATGCGCAAGCTCGTTCGACTTGCCGACGACGAATGCGTCGAATGTGAAGCGCGGATCGAGCGGCGCACCGACGCCCGCATCCTCAAGGCCCGAGGGAATGGCGCTCGCGGCGACCGCACCATCGGCCTGCGCCGGCGCGGAGGCGGGGCGCTTGTCGCGCGACGGCTCTTCGACGCTTTCTGCAATGCTTTCCGGTTTGGGCTCGCCCGCCGCAACCAGAATGTCGACACGGGCAAAGTCTTCGTCCTCATCGGCCCAGAGCTTCGCCAGCCGGTCGGCATAATGCGAGACGATCCAGTTGCGAATGAAGCGCGTCGGCACGCTCAGCATGACGCGGCCGTCGGCGATACCGATCAGATCGATCTGCTTGAACCAGCTGTTGAACGTCGCCTCGCCGAGTTCGGCCTGCAACCGGGCGCGCACACGGCGCCACTGATCGTTGAGGCTCATATCCGCGACCCGCCGAACCGAAGTCCGTTCCTCGCCGGCCGCCGCTACCGGATGGTGGGGAACGCCTTTCTCCGCGGGAGATGCACCCATGTCTTCCTCGTTCAAAACCTTGGCCCCGTTTTCTTGCCGGCCCATATCGCGGCACCGGATTTTCCCCTCGGCCGGGATTCTCGCGTCCCGATCCCTCACCCCTTCAAGTCCGTCCCGCTCAGGATTGAGCCCAGGGCAGACCCGTCGCCTTCCAGCCGTTGCGCCCACCGCGATGGCGGGCACTGTCGAGATCCCCCTCGAACCCGCCGGCGATGTTGAAACAACGCCCGAAACCCGCCGCCGTCAGTGCGATCGCCGCCGCCCGGCTCCGCGCGCCCGACCGGCACAGAAAAAAGACCGGCGCATCCTTCTTGTCCGGGCCCAGCGCCGTAGCCAGACCGTCGGCGAAGCGCGGATTGCGCTCCATGGCGGGGAACACCTGCCATTCCAGCAACATCGGCTCCTTGCCCATACCGGAGAGGTCAGGCAACCCGACAAAGGACCACTCGGCCCGTGTGCGGACATCGACGAGCGTCGCTTTCGGATCGGCCCCGAGCACCCGGAACGCCTCTTCCGGCGTTACGTCGCCCGCATAGTCATCCGGCTGTTTCCCGATCACTTCCGGCACAACGCCCCCGCTCGCCATGGCCGCTTCACCACCCGTTGTCCGAGACACAGCAACCCGGACGGGGGCAATAACGGAACCGCCCCGGCTCGTCAATCAAGCTATGTTTGGATACTTGCTTTTTGCCCCATTGAGCAAACATCAATACTGTATTGTTTAAATATTTACTACAAAAACACAGTATTGGTGGGCCCCTCTGAGGTTGTTAAACATACCGGCTGAGCGGGGGTGAGGCAAGCGGAAGAATCGCCTCTGTCAAAAAAAGTTCGCGTGTGTGACACCGCGCGCACGCAACATCCTGTGGCCATCGCAACGCAAACACACAGGCGCGTCCGCAAGTGCCGACGCAGCCCGAATTTTTTATTCCTGCATCAAAAGTTTTGCGGCGCACCCGTCCCGCGATGAGACCGCGACACGTGCAAAAAAAGCCCGCAGATCGTTCGATCGCGGGCTTTCGGATTTTCACACTTCGCAGACGTGCGATTGCGCGCAACGTTGCGCGCGAGAAGTGCCTGTCAGGCAAGCGCTTTCACGCGCTGCGCGAAACGCGACACCTTGCGCGAGGCGGTGTTCTTGTGGATCACACCCTTTTGCGCGGCGCGCATGATCTCGGGCTGCGCGGCGCGGAGTGCAAGCTCGGCCGCCTTCTTGTCGCCGCTCGCCAAAGCTTCCTCGACCTTGCGGACGAAGGTGCGCATGCGACTGCGCCGATCCTTGTTGACTTCGGTGCGCGCCGCGATCTTGCGGATTGCCTTTTTTGCGGACGTTGTATTCGCCATCGATCTTCGGACCTTCGTGTCTCGCCCGGTCCGTTTTTGGACCCGCGGAAATGCCGTTCAAGAAAAGCCCGCCAATACATAAATATGCGGCCTGGCCCCATGAAAGCGGGGGTTATACGCGCCCACCCATCGTTCGTCAACAGGCCGGGAAGCGCTCAAAAATGCGACAAAACCGCCTTTTTTCAACGGTTCCGGAACTGCGGCTGGCGCTTTTCGACAAAGGCGGCCATGCCCTCGGTCTGATCGTCGGTGGCAAACATCGAATGGAACAGGCGGCGCTCGAAACGCACGCCCTCCGAAAGGGTGGTCTCGTAGGCGCGGTTGACGCTTTCCTTGGTCATCATCGCGATCGGCAGCGACATGGCGGCGACGGTCGCCGCCGTCTTCAGCGCCTCGTCGAGCAGGTCGTCGGCCGGCACGACGCGGCTGACGAGGCCGGCGCGCTCCGCCTCATCGGCGTCCATCATGCGGCCGGTCAGCGACATCTCCATCGCCTTCGACTTGCCGACGAAACGCGTCAGACGCTGGGTGCCGCCCGCGCCCGGCATGACGCCGAGCTTGATTTCGGGCTGGCCGAACTTCGCCGTTTCGGCCGCGATGATGAAATCGCACATCATTGCCAGCTCGCAGCCGCCACCCAGCGCATAGCCCGCGACCGCCGCTATCACCGGTTTGCGGCAGCGCGTCACGCGCTCCCAGTTGGCGGTGATGAAATCTTCCTTGTAGACATCCATGTAGGATTTCGGCTGCATCTCCTTGATGTCGGCGCCGGCGGCGAAGGCCTTCGCCGAGCCGGTGAGAACGATGCAATGAATATCGTCGTCGACCTCCCAAGCATCGAGCGCCGCCGTCAACTCGTCCATCAATGCCTTGTTGAGCGCGTTCAACGCATCCGGGCGGTTGAGCGTGATCAGGCCGACCGCGCCTTTCTTTTCGACCAGGATGTTCTCGTAGGCCATTAATCTCTCCTGTTGCGGGACGTGAGTTATGCGGGCGTTGCGGGCTTGACGTTATTCGGGCGCGATTGAGAAACGTACTTCCGTTCGCGTTGCGGCGTCGCCGGACAACGACACGATCTGGATTTCGAGCCTCTCGCCCTCGCGGCGGAAGAGCAGCAACCCGCCGATCAATTCCAGTTCTTCAATGCGTGTCCAGCCGAGTTCCGGCAAGGCGTGGGGGGGGGGGGGGGGGG
>JAHBYM010000156.1 GCA_019635975.1 Parvibaculum sp.
AAAGGCATGCGCGCCGAGCAGGACAAGAAGACGGCGCTGACGACGCTTTACCGCAACGAGGACATGCTGATGGGCCTCGTGGGCGGCCGCTGCAAGGAAACCGGCGTCGTCCAGTTCCCGCGCTCGCGTATTTCGGTCAATCCGAACAACCATACGGTCGATACGCAGGAGCCTTACAAGTTTGCCGATCGGAAGGCGAAGGTCCTGTCCTGGTCGGCCGACTTCCTGTCCTTCAGCATGAACCCGCCCAATCACTACGGCATGGTGGTGTTCGATGAGGGCGGCCGGATCATGATGGATTTCACCGATGTCGAGACCGGGACGGTCGATTCCGGCATGGAGGTGAAGCTCGTGTTCCGGATTAAGGAATTCGACGACAAGCGCGGTTTCCGGCGCTATTTCTGGAAAGCGGTGCCGATTGCGGCGAGTGCGACGAAATCACAAACAGGCCAGGCGGCCGAGTAGGGAGACACGGACATGGCGGCAGGTATCAAGGACAAGGTCGCGATCCTCGGCATGGGGTGCTCGAAGTTCGGCGAACGATGGGACGCGGGCCCCGAAGAGTTGATGGTCGAAGCCTACCTTGAGGCAATGCAGGATGCGGGCATTGAGCCGACGCAGCTCGATGCGGCATGGTTCTCGACCCATATCGACGAGATCGGCACCGGCAAGGGCGGCACACCGCTTTCAGTCGCGTTGCGGCTTCCCAATATTGCGGTCACCCGCGTCGAGAACTTCTGCGCTTCGGGCTCCGAAGCGTTGCGCGGCGCGGTCTATGCCGTCGCTTCGGGTGCGGCCGACATCGCGCTTGCGGTCGGCGTCGAGAAGCTGAAAGACACCGGCTATGGCGGCTTGCCGGTCGGCAACATGGGTACGCTGAACCCGCAATGGTCGCCGTCCGGCTCAGCGCCCGGCAACTTCGCGCAGCTGGCCTCGGCTTACCGGGCCAAGCATGGCGTCAACAAGGACGATCTGAAGCGCGCCATCGCCCATGTTTCGGTCAAGAGCCACGCCAACGGCGCCAAGAACCCCAAGGCTCATCTGCGCAATCCCGTGACCGAGGAACAGGTCATGGGCGCACCGATGATTGCGGAACCGCTTGGACTTTTCGACTGCTGCGGCGTTTCGGACGGCGCAGCGGCGGCCATCGTCACGACGCCGGAAATCGCCAAAGCAATGGGCAAGAGCAATATCGTGACTGTGAAGGCGATGCAGCTATCCGTGTCGAACGGGCTCGAGTCGCAGCATAACAGCTGGGACGGTAGCTATTTCCACACCGCGCGGATCGCGGCCAAGAAAGCCTACAAGGAGGCCGGGATCGACAATCCGCGCGAGGAAGTCAGCATGATGGAAGTGCATGACTGCTTCTCGATCACCGAACTTGTGACCATGGAAGACCTCTTCATTTCGCCGGAAGGCGGCGCCGTGAAGGATGTCATGGACGGCTTCTACGACGCGGACGGCAAGGTTCCCTGCCAGATCGACGGCGGGCTCAAATGCTTTGGACACCCGATCGGCGCTTCGGGCCTGCGCATGGCCTACGAGATGTATCTCCAGCTCCAGGGTCGTGCCGGCGAGCGGCAACTGGCCAATCCGAAGATTGGTTTGACGCACAATCTCGGTGGAGCTCCGTCGCAGAATGTCTGCTCGGTGACGATCATCGGTGCGCACGGCGCCTGATTTTCAGACGTCGCACAAATTCAAAAGGCCGGGATCGTTCCCGGCCTTTTTTCGTTTCGGCAAATGCGGGCCGGCCTAGGCAACCGACGCCATTTCGAATGCTGGCCGAACGAGGCAGGTTTCGGATACCGGCGCGATGACGACAAATATCTGATCGACTTCCGCGCCTGTGGTCGACACGGGAAAGACCCCGCGGTGAACGACGATGAACTCTCTCGCTTTGACCGGCAGGTTGGTGACCGAATAGATCGGTTGAACACTTTCCATCACCCGGCGAAATTCACGCCGGCGTATTTCCGCACCTTCGGGCGTCAGATTGTCGCCGAGTATCTTTCCTGTGTAGTCGATGCCAAAAAGCTCGGTGCAACCCGTGCCCGCAAGGCGATAGCGGAACTGAAGCTCGTGGCCGATCTGCACCGTTTCCAGGACCAGAAGCCAGCGGAGCAGACCGGCAATCTCGCCGGGCACAATATGCTGCCGCAGCGGGGCGGCGGCGCCATGCCTGCGGCTCGCCCAATAGCCGTTGAACATCCGGACCGGATGCCGGACGGGAAGGTTGTCGAGATCGATTTCGGTGTAGGGCACAGCAAACCTGCGGTGAGAATTTCGCGATTGCCCCAGAATGCCCTGTAACCTTTAGCAAATTGTCACCGAACCGCATGGTGATTTTCCGGTTTTCCAAAGGGCGGAAACCGCCTCATGCAGGCCGGTTGATGTCTTCGCCGCCTGCCACGAACTCTTTCATCAGCCGTACCGCATCCCGGTCGCCGGCGACGAGCGCGGCAAAGCGGCCCCGGCCATTGGCGAGGCCGTCGGCAAGCGGCAAGCAGGCCGCCGACTTCACCTGGGCCTTGGCGTCGGCAAGGCCGCGCGGGCTCTTGGCGGCGAGTTCTCGCGCAAGCTCATGCGCTCTCTCAATACTTGGCCCCTGGACACATTCATGCACGAGCCCGAGCCGGGCTGCTTCCTCGGGGCCGACCGTGCGGCCGCGCAGGATCAGCTCAAGCGCGCGGGCTTCACCGATCAGGCGGGGCAGGCGTTCCGTTCCGCCGGCGCCCGGAAAAATGCCGATATTCGTTTCCGGGAGGCCTATCCGATAATCGCCCGCCTCAGCAATGCGAAGATCGCAGCACAGCGCAAACTCGAAACCGCCGCCCTGGCAGAAGCCGTTGATGGCGGCGATGGTCGGTTTGGGCATCCGGTCGACCTTGTCGAAAGTCCGGGACAGCGCCGTTTCCGCCCGCGCCCGTTCGAAGAGCGCATCGGCGGTCATTTCGTTCTTTTGCAGGGCGTCGGCGAAACCGAGAATCTCCGCAACGTCATAGTGACGAATAAAGACGTTTTCGACCCCACCGGTGAACACGACAACGCGCACCGCGTCGTCGGCCGTGAGTTCATCCGCGAGCCGGTCGATTTCCTGCATTTGCGCGGCGTTCATGTAGCCACGCGGCGGGTTTGCGAAAGTGACGGTGGCAATGCCGCGATCGATATTGAGTTTCGTCAAGGTCACGATCTGTCTCCCGCGGCGAGGAACGCGGCAACTCGTTCGTCGAGATTTGCGCGAATGTTCATGTAGAAGAGATTGAAGTCGTAGATGTGAAAGTCGCCGCTCCGGACGCCGAGCGTGAAGCCGGGCTCGTCGCCCGTTAGCGAAACCAGCAACACGCCGCCGTCGCAGGCGGCGCCAGTCAGCTCCGGCTGCGGGCTCGGAAAAGCGTCGTCCGAGCCGACGAAGGGCAGGCTGCCCAGATTTTCGGACGCTTCGGCTGCGCCGCCGAACACCCAGTTCAGCGGGTTGACGCAGGTGAGCGGTGCGCCGGCGAGCATACGATAGGCGCCCGTGAACCACGTCGTGCCCTGTTCGACCCAACCGCGACGCGGCGCCGAGGCATTCATCGAGTTCCAGTTGATGGTGCAACCGGTTGCCGTCGGCCCGTCGCAAGGCTCGATGCCCGCGATGCCAAGGTCCGCCGGCAGGGCCGAGCCGATCAGATAGGCAGCGATCATGCGTTCGGCCAAGGGCGTTCCGGCGATCTCTTCCTGCAGGAGCCGAGAGCCGTGCAAGCCACCCTGGCTGTGTCCGGCCAGTATGAACGGGCGACCGTCATTTCGTTCGGCAATGAAGTTGCGAAAGGCAGCCAGAACGTCCTGGTATGCGAAGTCGAGTGCCGCATGTTCATCGTCGCCCTTGCCGATAAAGGCATAGACGGTCGCCTGCCGGTAGCGCGGCGCGAAGACGCGGCAGCAGCCGTTGAATACGCTTGCCTGATAGCGCAACACACCGCTCTCCAGCCGGTCGAGCGAGAATCCCGGTTCGTCGTAGCGCGCGTTCCACCCGGCCTTGCCGTAGTAGGTCGTCGGATGAATGAAGAACACATCGACTTCGGCACGCGACTGATTGTCTGTAAGACCGCTCCCGGCGGGCACGACATCCGCAAGGTCGCTCCGCCCGGGAAGAGCGGTCCAGCTGTCGTCCGACGCATAGTCCGGTGCTGGCGGCGCCTTGGCTTCATCGAAACCGGTCCAGGGTTTCAGCAAGACGTAGTATTGCGCGGGCTTGTTCACATAGAGAAAAGCCCCGGCCAGGATGGCGAGAACCGCCAGACCACCAACACTCCACAGCACCTTTTTCAGCATTGACTAATCCCTGTCTTCATCTGCCTTCTTCGATCGCACGTTTGTAGCCTGAATAGTTTGGCTGGTCGATTGCGAGCTTGGTCAGCGTTGTCGCCCAGAGATGATCGGTCAGACCCGGTGTTTCGAGACCGATGGCGCCGCTTTCGATACGCGCGCATAGCTCACGATTGAGTTCCTCCAGCGTTCCTTCGCGGCCAAGCAACGCCTTGAGCCGCGCTTCCTCGCCGGCATTGGCTGCGGGCGCGATTTCGAGCTCGCGTTTGACGATGTCCAGCGCATTTGCCGCGACACGGGCATGAAAGGCGGTGTGACCTTGAAGCTGCGGCATCGCGTGATTGCGAATGAACTCCGCGACGGCTTCGACAAGTTCGGCGGCTGTCGGTTGATCCTGCATGTGTTTTTCCTCAGCCGCGCGGCGCCAGAAGGCGCAGCAGATCCACTTCGGTTTCCGACGAACGGCGGCCGATGGTCGCGCGTTCGACAGATCGATCCGTGCCGCTCTTGAAGGCCGTAACCATGATGGTGCACATCACGCCCCATTTCAGCGTTCCCAGCACTTCCCAGAACTTGACGCGCGCCGGATCGACCTTGATGCCGCCTGCGGCCTCGTATCCGGCGAACATGTCCTCGCGCGTGCCAAAACCGCCAACCGGCTGGTCGATGTTGCCGAACCGCCATGAATTGACGCAGATCCAGCCGAGATCCTCCATTGGATCTCCGATATGCGCCAGTTCCCAGTCGAGGACGGCGCGTACGCCGTCCGGCCCGATCATTAGATTGCCGTGGCGAAAGTCGCCATGCACCAACGTGTGTGCTGTGGCTTCGGGGGGCGCATTGTCCTGAAGCCAGCGAAAGGCGAGCTCGAAAACCGGGTGGGGATGCCCATGCGCCTTGTAGGTTTCCAGATATTGTTTGATCTCGCTGCGCGCGGGCGAAGTCCGCAGTGGCGGCAATGCTGCCATGTCGACACGGTGCAGCCGCGCGAGAATTTCGCCGCACTGGCGCGCAAGTTTGGGCCGGGCGGCCGCAAACTCGTCGTCGCGCAGGATTTTCCGCGCGATCGTTTCACCGGCGATGCGGTCCATGATGAAGCCGTGACCGAGGCCGTCTTCGGGCGCCAGCACATGGCGGACCGTCGGCACCGGCACATCGACTTTTCCGGCCAACTGGATCAGGTGTGCTTCGGTTTCAAGCGGCACGGCCGTGGCGCGCGCGTCGCGGGCGCCACCCGGCGCGCGGCGCAAAATAAGCGGTACGACGCCATCGGCCGTTGCAACATCGAACGACCAGGTTTCCTGGCTTGCGCCGCCGGAGAGGCGTTTCAGATTCGATAT
>JAHBYM010000157.1 GCA_019635975.1 Parvibaculum sp.
GGCATCGACCTCCTTGTCGTCAATCTCTATCCCTTCGAGGCGACGGTGGCGAAGGGCGCGGCTTACGACGACTGCATCGAGAATATCGACATCGGCGGCCCGGCGATGATCCGCGCCGCGGCCAAGAACCACGCCTATGTCGGGGTTGTCGTCGATGCCGCCGACTATGCCGCCGTTATCGAGGAAATCGCGGGCAAGGGCGGCACGAGCCTCGCGCTGCGCCAGCGCCTCGCGCAGAAAGCCTATGCGCGCACGGCGGCCTATGACGCGGCGATCTCGAACTGGTTTGCCGATGCGCTGGGCGAAACCGCGCCCGACTACCGCGCCTTCGGCGGCAGCCTGAAACAGACGCTGCGCTACGGCGAAAACCCGCATCAGGTGGCGAGCTTCTATGTGACCGGCGAGAACCGGCCCGGCGTTTCGAATGCACGCCAGTTGCAGGGCAAGGAACTTTCCTACAACAACATCAACGACACAGACGCGGCCTTCGAACTCGTCGCCGAATTCGACGCTGGCCTCGCCCCCGCCATTGCCATCATCAAGCATGCGAACCCTTGCGGCGTCGCGACGGGTGAGACGCTGGCCGATGCTTACAGAAAGGCGCTGGCCTGCGATCCCGTGTCGGCCTTTGGCGGCATCATCGCCTCGAACCGCCCGCTCGACGGCGAGACGGCCGAAGAGATTTCCCGCATCTTCACCGAAGTCATCATCGCGCCCGACGCCGACGAGGACGCGCGCCGCATCATCGGTGCGAAAAAGAATCTGCGCCTGCTGATCACCGGCGGCTTGCCGGATGCGGGGACGCCCGGCCTCAACTTCAAGGCGGTGGCGGGCGGCATGCTGGTGCAATCGCGCGACAACGGACGCATCGACTTGGCTGATCTGAAAGTGGTGACGAAGCGCGCGCCGACACAGCAGGAAATGGCCGATCTCAAATTCGCCTTCCGCGTCTGCAAGCACGTGAAGTCGAATGCGATCATCTATGTGAAGAACGGCGCCACCGTCGGCATCGGCGCCGGCCAGATGAGCCGCGTGGACTCGGCACGCATCGCCGCGCGAAAGGCTGAAGACGCCGCCGAAGCCGCCAGTGAAAAGACGCCCGCCACCATCGGCTCCGTCGTTGCATCCGACGCCTTCTTCCCCTTCGCCGACGGACTTCTGTCGGCGGCAGAAGCCGGTGCGACGGCGGTGATCCAGCCCGGCGGTTCGATGCGCGACGACGAAGTGATCGCCGCGGCCGACGAAAAGGGCCTCGCCATGGTGATGACGGGGATGCGCCACTTCCGCCACTGAGGCGGATCGTTCAGATCTTCGTGATCTCGACCGCGACGCGGCCATGCAACGACGTGAAGGCGATGTAGCGGTATTCGACGCCGTTCGCTTCGACGAATTCCTTCCAGGCGCGAAACTCGTGTCTCTGCCAGCCCGGATAGTTGAAATACTCGTCGAACTTGATGATGGTGCCGACCTGCAGCCGATCCTTCATCAGCGCCAGCACGTCGCGCGTCGACGAGTAGATGTCGCAATCCATGTGCAGGAAGCCGACCTTGTCGGCATGCGCCGCCTTCCACACCGGAATCGTGTCGCTGAACCAGCCCTTGTGCAGCTCGACATTCTTCGGAACTTTCGGCAGTGCACCGCCGCGGTCGAAAGTGCCGGCAGTTTCGGTGTGTCCGGTCCAGTCCTCGGGCAGGCCCTCGAAACTGTCGAAGCCGTGCACGATGCCATTATGGACCGAAGCGATGTCGGCGATCGAACCGCCATCCGCGACACCGAATTCGACAACGGCGCCCGTCGGCGCTTGCCTGACACAATATTTGAGCATCTTGATCGCATCTTCGAAGATGATCGCGTCCGCCATATGCGCTTCGGCATAGTCGGCCGATTGCGCGCGGGCACGCATCTGCAGCTCGAAGAGAATGTTGCGGGCAAAATATTTGTAATAGAAGCTTCGGACCAGCCGTTGGCTGAGGGATTTCTTCTTGGCCATCTATGTGCATGTCCCCGGAATTTCGCGCGGCGAGAAGTCCGCCACTTTATTGAATGAACGTCATTGCCTCAATGGCGGTGGATTTCGGCGGGCGGTGGCGAACGCTCCTCCTTCACAAACAGAAGTCCGATCAGCCCGGCAAGGATCAGCGGCACCACAACCATCAGCCCGAAGCGCTGGTTCTGCGTCATCGTCGTCACGATGCCGATGAAGAGCGGCGCGACCCAGGCGGTCGCCTTGCCGACCAGCGCGAAAAGACCGAAGAACTCTGTCATCATTTCGCGTGGGCTGATCCGCGCCATCATGGTGCGGCTCGACGCAATCACCGGCCCGACGGACAGCCCGAAGAAACCGACGGTGAGCAGAAAGAGCTGTTGCGGCAGCGTCGTGAAGGCGCCCGCATCCGCCGCCACCTGCACCTCGATCACATAAAAGATCTTGTCCCGGTCGAAGGACAACAACATGAGGAATGTGCCGATCACGCCGAGAAGCGACCAGACCAGCGTGCGCTTCGAGCCGATCCGGAGATCGACCCAACCGCCCACGAAAGCACCGAAAGCGGCAAAAAGCGTCACCCAGATGCCGTAGACGGCCATCTCCATCGCGCCCCAGCCGAAAATCCCGGCGGCGAGAATGCCGCCGAAAACGAAGATCGCCGTCATGCCGTCATAGAAAAGCATGCGCGAGAAAAGATAGAGCGCGACATTGCGGAAATGCCGCACCGAGCGCAGCGTCGCAACGAGGCGCTGCAGCCCTTCGCGCGCGGCTTGCGTGCGCCCGAGGCCGCGGCTCTTCTGGTCCGGCACCAGCAACAGCAGCGGCAGCATGAAAACGACGAACCAGAGACCGGAAATCGGCCCGATGATGCGGTCGGTTTCATACGCTTCCTTGGAGAGACCGAAGATCGGCTCGGAGGGAATGAAAGCGGCCTCCACCTCGCCCGGCAATTGCAGCAGGATCAGCACCAGCACCAGCGCGACGATGGCCGCCAGCTGGCCGACGCCGATGCCGATGCCCGACAAAAGCCCCATCCGCCGGTCCGATGCGATGGTCGGCAACATGGCGTTGGCGAAGATGATCGTGAATTCCATGCCGATGGCGGCGACGACAAGCGCGATCATCACCGGCAGCAGCGGCGTTCCCGGCACGGCGAACCAGAGCGCGAAACAGCCCGCCGCGCAAATGAGCGTGGTGACGACAATCCAGGGTTTGCGCGGTCCCGCTGCATCCGCCATCGCGCCGAGCAACGGGCTGAGCAACGCAATCGAAATGCCGGCCGCCGCCTGCACATAGCCCCAATAGGCCTGACCCTCGATCGGATTGGCGGCCAGCACCTGCGTGAAGAAGGGCGGAAACAGGAAGATGGTGATGAGCGAGAAATAAGTCTGGTTCGCCCATTCATAGAGAACCCAGGCGCCCTGCGCGATATTGGAGGCAGGTTCGCGCCCGCCCGTATCGTGCGGCGGCTGCAATTCCGGCACCGCGCCTTCGATCACCGCGTTCAATCGACCGCCTCCGCGCGTTCTTCCTTGACGAAAAACATGCCCGCAAGACCGAGCCCGAGCAGAATGAGGATCGAGGCAAAGCCGATGCGCT
Source organism: Parvibaculum sp. (assembly GCA_019635975.1). GTDB lineage: Bacteria > Pseudomonadota > Alphaproteobacteria > Parvibaculales > Parvibaculaceae > Parvibaculum. The sequence goes on from JAHBYM010000157.1 coordinate 3,587, forward strand.
GGCTCTGGAACATATGCGTCGCGACACCGACCAGCAGCGGCCCGAGAAAGGCCGTCGCGGTGCCCGACAGCGCATAGATGCCGAAAAACTCCGACATCTTCGACACCGGCGCGATGCGCGCCAGCATGGTGCGGCTGTTGGCATAGGCCGCCGTGATGCAGATGGCGACGACCAGCACGACGATCAGATACATCAGCTCCGGCAGCGTCGCGAAGAAGGGCAGGTTCCAGACCGGCGGCGCGGTTGCCGGGTCGTGCGGAATGAAGAAGAACATCTCGGTCGGCGTCATCGAGATCGCAAGCACCAGCCCGATGCAGGTGCCGCCGATCGAAACGATGATGGCACGCTTCGATCCGAACGTGTCGTCGAGCCAGCCGCCGAATATGCCGCCGCCGACCGCGAAGACCGAAAGCACGATGCCGTAGACCGTCAGCGTCAGCACATCCCAGCCGAAAACGCCGGCCGCGTAGACGCCGCCGAAAATCAGCACCGCCGTCTTGCCGTCATTGTAGAACATGCGCGCCACGAGATAGATCGCGATGTTCCGGTAGTGCCGGAGCTTCTTCACCGTGCCGACAACCGAGCCGATGCCGCGCCGGATCGCCGTCGCCACAGGCACACCCGAGCCCGAAACATCCGGCGTCCACAACAGCAGCGGTAGTGTGAAAAGGAACATCCAGACAGCGACGATGGGCCCCGAAATGCGGCTGTTCTCATGCGCGCCCGCATCGATGCCGAAAAGCGGCGCTTCCGGAACGAAGCCCCAGCCGACGACGCCCGGCAGCACGAAGGCCCAGAGCATGAAACAGAGAATGAGCAGCGCGCCGGCATTGCCGAGCGCGAGACCAAGGCCCGACAGAAAGCCGATGCGTTCATGCGGCGCGACGGCGGGCAGCATCGAATTGTGGAAAACGGCGGAGAATTCGAAGGCGACCGCGATCAGCACGATCAGCACCGCGATGGTGAGGATCGAAAGCCCCTCGCCGCCCGGCATCGCCCACCACAGCATGAAAATCGCCGGCACCATCAGCGCGACGAAAAAAGCGATCCACGGTTTGCGCCGTCCGCCCGTGTCGGCGATGGCGCCGAGCACCGGCCCGAGACAGGCGATGAAGAAACCGGCGACGCCGTTGATGTTGCCCCAGATCGCCTGGCCGCGAACCGGATCGCCGACCACGACATTCGAGAAATAGGGCGAGAAGATATAGATGGTGATCAGAATGACGTAAGGATTGCGTGCCCATTCGAACACGGCCCAGCTCCACTGCCCGAGACCGTTGGCGGCATGGGCACCCGTCGCCGACAGAAGTTGTGCGCTTGCCTGCCCCGGCACCTGAATGCGCAAGGGCTCGTCATCCGCCGCACGGTTATGAGAATCCAACGCCCGCCCCCTTGATACCCGGCCCTGCATTGTCGCAGACCCAATTTCGTTTTCCAAAGTGGAGCATGAACAGCCGGGCCGTGGAAGCCGCGAGGCTCAGGCGGCCATGCCGCAGCACTTCTTGTATTTCTTGCCCGAACCGCAGCCGCAGGGATCGTTGCGGCCGATCTTTTCGACCTGGCGCGGCCGCGCGCCCATGATGCCGTCGACATAGAACCAGTGCCCGTCCTGACGGCGGAAGCGGCTGGTCTCGTGGTGAAGCCGCTTGTCGCCGCCTTGGGTGTAATGCGCGACAAACTCGACGACACCCTCCGCCTCGCCGGGCCCGCCGCCCTGCGTGTGGCGGATTTCAAGGCCGGTCCATTCGCTGGCCGCCGCCCAGTCGGCGGCGCCCTTGCGGTCGAAATCGTCCCGCGTGCCGGGCAGCAGCGTCTCTTCGAGATAGTCGATATTGCCGGTCGCGAAGGCCGCATAGCGCGAACGCATCAAGGCTTCGGGCGTCGGCGGCAGCTTCGCGCCGCTCAGATGCGGCTCGCAGCAGGCGGAGAAAGTGAGGCCCGAGCCGCAGGGGCAGGCAGCGGAACCGGAAATCATCGGTGGAAACCCCTCTCGATCGAACGCGAGCCAAAGAAAAAGCCGCCTCGCGGCGGCTTCGTAAATC
>JAHBYM010000158.1 GCA_019635975.1 Parvibaculum sp.
ATGGGCATTCAGACCGACATGACCAACCGGGCGATGCGCGCCGAGGAAACATGGGGTGCCGACCGGTCGATCACGGCCGAGGAGTTCCGCAGCTACAAATACGATCTGAAATACAGCGACGGCTCGGAAATGGCGCGGCTGATCGAGGAGGTGTTGCAGGTGGACGCCGATGGCGACGCCGATCTCGCCGAAGCGCAGCATATTCTGGCAGGCTGGGACCGCGAGGCGAACCGGGAGAGCCGCGGCGCGGCGCTTGGCGTGTTGATGGCCGAGCCCGTGGTACGCGCCGGACTGATGGGGCGCGACCCGCCCGCCGCGCTCGACACGCTGCGCGACGCCATCGCAACGCTGAAAACCCATCACGGCCGTCTCGACCCGCTATGGGGCGACGTCAACCGGCTCCGGCGCGGCGATGTCGACCTCCCCGTCGATGGCGGACCCGACACGTTGCGCGCCATCTATGGCAGGCTCGAAGCGGACGGCACATTGACGGCGCGCGGCGGCGACACGCTGATCATGTTCGTGGAATGGGACCGGCAGGGACGGCTGACGTCGGAGAGCATTCACCAGTTCGGTTCGGCGACGCTCGATGAGACTTCGCCGCATTATGCCGATCAGGCACCGCTCTTCGCCGAGATGCGGACCAGGCCCGTGCGTTTTGAGGAGGAAGACCTCGAAGGTCACATCGCCGAGAGCTACAGGCCGGGCGAGCGGTGAACTAGAGGACGACGCTTTCCTTCGGCGGCGTGTCGCGGCCGACGATGCGCGACAGCGGCAGGTCGACAAAGACCGTCGTGCCGGCCTCGACCTTGCTCTCGATGGTCAGTGTGCCGCCATGCAATTCGGTCAGGTGCTTGGCGAGCGGCAGACCGAGCCCCGTGCCTTCATGGGTGCGCGACAAAGAACCATCGACCTGGGTGAACGGGGTCAGCGCGCGCGGGATGTCGTGTTCGGCGATACCGATGCCCTTGTCGATGACGGCGATGCGCAGACTTTCGGCGCAAATCTGCGTCTCGATCCTCACCGTGCTTCCGTTGGGACTGAACTTCACGGCATTCGACACGAGATTGATCAGCACCTGCTTCAAGGCTCGTTCGTCGGCCACGAGGAAGAGCGGCGGCGACGGCAGTTCGCATTCGATTGTGATATTCGCTTGCTGGGCGCGATGGCGCACGATGCGGGTTGCCGCCTGAACCAGGTGATCGAGTTCGGTTTCATCCTCATGCAGCGTGAAGTGACCCGCTTCGATTTTCGAGAGATCGAGAATATCGTTGATGAGGCTCAGCAGGTGAACGCCGCTGTCGTGAATGTCTTCGGCATATTCGCGGTAGCGCGGATTTCCGACGGGGCCGAAGAGCTCACGCTCCAGCGCTTCCGAAAAGCCTATGATGGCGTTCAGCGGCGTCCGGAGTTCGTGGCTCATATTGGCCAGGAATTCCGACTTCGAGCGGCTCGCCGCCGTCGCCTGGTCGCGCGCCTCGCGCAGCGTCTCGGCTTCCTTGTGACGTGCAGTCACGTCCTGAATGCCGATCAGCAGCGCCGCGCGGCCGTGGAACTGCACCGTCGCCGCCGAAACAAGCGCCCATATCGTCGAGCCGTCGCGCCGCGTCAGGCGGAACTCCACCGGCACGCCGGCGCGGCCGCTGACCAGCAGGCGCTCGAGACGGGCGTCGAGGTTTTCCTCGGTGAAGAAGGTTCGAACGTCAAACCCCGTCGCGTCCTCTTCCGAAATGTCGAAAAGTTTCAGCGCCGCGATGTTGGCCTGCACCAGCTTGTAGTTGGCCGGGTCGACCAGCGAAATCGGCAGCGGCGCGGCGTAGAAGAGGCTCTGGAAGCTTTCTTCCGTGGCGCGCACCGCCTGTTCGGCTTCGCGCCGCACCTCGACTTCGCGCTTCAACTGTTCGTAAAGCTCCTGCTGACGGGCCAGCGTCAGAAAGCCGTTGCGGCGCAGCCGGTTTGCGGCGCGCACCATCTCGACGCCGATCGCGTTAACGACAACGAAAAGCGCGGCGATCTGTGCGAGCGCCGCCAACGACACATCGGCCAGCCACGGGCAGATCGCGACGAAGGCGATGCTCAGCGCCAGCGAATTGGCGAGCGTCGCACGCAGCGCCGTCGGCATGCCGACATAAAAGGCAAAGATGACAACGACCACGGCGAGCAGGCTGGCCGCGAAATCGGTTTGGCCAAGCACCAGCGAAACGGGCGAGACAATGGCAACCAGCGCCTGCATCGTCATCACGCAACGCAGGAATTTCCGGCTGTCGTCGTAGGATGTGAACCGTTTGAGTGCAATGAGCGCGACGGCAAGCGTCGCCAGCCTGGCCGCCAACAGCGCGACGAAGGCCCAGCCGAAGCCGATCAGCAGTAAGTCGAAGACGGCCCAGCCGACAAAGATATAGACCGCGATCAGGACGGCGCGCAGGCGGGAACGCGTTTCGGCCCAGTTGGCACGCGCGTAAGTCTCTTCCAGCGCCCGGTCGGCGAATTCACCGGTCCAGCGGAAAGCGCGCTCGACCGACGGCGCGTCGGCGCCGGATTCGGGCAAAGCTTCTCCGGCCGTGTCCTCGGACCCCCTCACGCGGCTTCCCTTCCCACAAATGGCCCCGATCGACGCGTCTCCCCACCCGTCGAGTGCCGGTACAGTACGGGCCAAAGCCTAAATAAAATGCAAAATTTGCCCCGACGGCCTTTCTCAAAACCGGCGCGCCGCCTATCGTTTCGCCACCCGTCCGGTGTACGAAAACGAGACAGGGCAAAGGATCAGGGAGACAGACGGCATGACGGAACGGAGCGGCGGGAGTTCGGCTCAGGGCATACTGGCGGGCATCCGCGTGCTTGATTTCGGCCGCTATATCGCAGGCCCCTATTGCGCGGCGCTTCTGGGCGACATGGGCGCCGAAGTCATCCGCATCGAAAAGCGCGAAGGCAGCGAAGACCGGTTCGTGCAGCCGATCGTCCCGGATGGCGGTCCCGGCGCGGGCGGCGAAGGCGCGATGTTCCTGCAGATGAACCGCAACAAGAAGGGCCTGACACTCGATCCGATGACCGAGACCGGGCGCGGCATCGTCCGCCGCCTTGTTGCCACCGCCGATGTTGTCGTCGCCAACCTGCCGCCCTCGACGCTGAAGGCGATGGGCCTCGACTATGAGAGCCTTTCGGCGGCCAAGCCCGACATCATTCTCACCACCGTCTCGGCCTTCGGCCATGGCGGCCCCTATAGCGAGCGCACCGGTTTCGACGGCGTCGCGCAATCGATGGTCGGCGCCGCCTACCTCACCGGACATCCCGACGAACCGGTCAAGAGCTACGCGCCCTGGGTCGATTTCGGCACCGCTTCGCTTTCGGCCTTCGGCACGATGGCGGCGCTGATGGAACGTCAGAAATCCGGCAAGGGCCAGATCGTCGAGGGCGCGTTGCTGTCGACGGCGCTCGCCTATTTCAACTTCCACCTGATCGAACAGCAATTGCGCCGCACCGATCGCGTCGCCATCGGCAACCGGTCGCCCTATGCGGGGCCGGCCGACATTGTGCGCACGAAAGACGGCTGGATTCTGGTGCAGGCGATCGGCGCGCCGCTCTTCAAGCGCTGGGCGCGGTTGATGGGCGAGGATCACTGGCTCACCGACCCGCGCTTCAAGGACGATCTGGCGCGCGGCGACAATGGCGCGGTGCTGTCGGAACGCACGTCGCGCTGGGCCGAGACGCGCACCACCGAGGAAGCGCTTGCCGAACTCGAAAAGGCGCGCATACCGGCCGGACCCGTCTACTCGCCGCAACAGGCGCTCGACGACCGGCATATCCGCGAAATGGGCTATCTGAAGCCGCTCGATTATCCGGGCCTGCCCGGTCCGGCGCCCATCATGGAAACGCCGCTGCGCCTGTCGCGCACCCCGGCCACGATCCGCGAGCGCGCGCCGGTTCTCGGCGAGCACACCGATGCCATTCTCGACGAGCTTGGATACTCACCTGCCGAGATCGCGTCGTTTCGCGCCGAAGGGATCGTCTGATCGTGACCGATGCGCTTGCCCGCTTTCCGCGCTTCACGCTCGCCCATCTGCCAACGCCGCTCACCGAAATGACGCGGCTGCGCGCGGCGCTTGCGGCCCGTATGGATCGCACGCCTCCGCGCCTCTTCATCAAGCGCGACGATTGCACAGGACTTGCCGGCGGCGGCAACAAGACGCGCAAGCTGGAATTCCTGATCGGCGACGCGCTGGCCAAGGGTTGCGATACGGTGGTGACGACCGGCGCGCTGCAATCGAACCATGCGCGACAAACGGCGGCGGCCGCCGCCGCGGCCGGGCTACGCTGCGTCCTCGTGCTTTTCGACAGCGTTCCTTATCCGGGCCATGCCTATCGCGGCTCGGGCAACCTGCTGCTCGACCGCATTCTCGGCGCCGATGTTCGCGTCGAACCGGCGGATGCCGATGCCGGCGCGGTTTTCACGCGCATCATGGGCGAGATCGAAGCCGGCGGCGGCAAGCCCTATCTGGTGCCGGTCGGCGGCTCGAACGCCGTCGGCTCGCTCGGCTACGCGGCCGCCTATCTTGAAATTGCCGACGGACTCGACGCTTTCGGCATCGGTGCGGCGCGGATCGTTCATGCCTCGTCGAGCGGCGGCACGCAGGCCGGTCTTGTCGCGGGCCGCATATTGCGCGACGGCGGGCCGTCGATTGCGGGCGTCAATGTCTACCGCGCCGACAATGACGCAATGGCGGCAGGCATTCTGGCGCTCGCGGAGAAAACGACGGCGCTGCTCGGCATCACCCCACCCGGGCCGGATGCGGTGGTGTTGGACGGCGCGCATCTCGGCACGCGCTACGGCATGCCGACGGCGGCGATGAAAGCCGCCGTCGAATGTCTGGCGCGCGAGGAAGGCGTGTTGCTCGACCCGGTCTATACCGGCAAGGGCATGGCCGGCTTCATCGCACAGCTTCTGGCCGGCGCGCACAACGATGTCGAGGCGCTGGTTTTCCTGCACACCGGCGGCATGCCCGGTCTCTTTGCCTATGAGGGCGAGTTCTAGCTCGCGGCCTGCTGCAACGCCACGTCGGCCCGTCGGCGCAGTACGTCCGCGGTGCGGTCCTCGCCCAGCGCCTCGCGAAAGCGGGCGGCGATTTCAATGAACGCTTCGGCGTTGATGCGTGCTGTGCCGGTCGCGGCTCTGAGCTCTTCGAGCAGGCGGTCTTCGTAAGTGTTGAGATAGACCGTGATCTGGCCACGGACGCTCCGGCAATGGCTCTGCGCGCCGACCGCCTCGCAGATCGGCGACAGGCCTTCGAGGAAGCGCAGGCAGGCGCTCATGCGCTCGGTGCGCGCGGTGTCTGGCGCGGCCGAAATATCGGGGCGCAGCGGACCGCCGCGTCCATATTGTCCGATCTGGTGCAGCGGCAGGGCGCGCGGAAGATCGGTTTCGAAGCGCGCCATTTCCTGCGAGATCGCCGCCGAGAGGCGCGCCCGCGCGCCGAGCAGGCGTTGTCCCCATTCGCCGTGGCGCCGCAAATCGATTTCGGAGGTGAAGCCGCGCGAAATACGGGCGAAGCGCTTTATCTCGCCGCGCAGCATGTCGA
>JAHBYM010000159.1 GCA_019635975.1 Parvibaculum sp.
TCCAGTGGTGGTACGGCCATAACGCGGTCGGCTTCTTCCTGACCGCCGGCTTCCTGGGCATGATGTACTACTTCATTCCGAAACGCGCCGAGCGGCCGGTCTATTCCTACCGCCTGTCGATCATCCATTTCTGGTCGCTGATCTTTCTCTATATCTGGGCGGGCCCGCACCATCTCCACTTCACCGCGCTGCCCGACTGGGCGCAGACGCTCGGCATGACCTTTTCGATCATGCTGTGGATGCCTTCATGGGGCGGCATGATCAACGGGTTGATGACGCTCTCGGGCGCCTGGGACAAGCTCAGGACCGATCCCGTGATCCGCATGCTCGTCGTCTCCGTCGCCTTCTACGGCATGTCGACCTTCGAAGGTCCGGTCATGTCGATCAAGGCCGTCAACTCGCTGTCGCACTATACCGACTGGACCGTCGGCCATGTGCATTCCGGCGCGCTGGGCTGGGTCGGCTTCATCTCGTTCGGTGCGGTCTATTGCCTCGTGCCGTGGCTCTGGAAGCGCGAGCGGCTCTACTCGCTGGCGCTGGTGAGCTGGCATTTCTGGATCGCGACGCTCGGCATCGTGCTCTACATCACCTCGATGTGGGTGTCGGGCATCCTGCAGGGATTGATGTGGCGCGCCTACGACGCGCAGGGCTTCCTCGAATACTCCTTTGTCGAAACCGTCGAGGCGATGCATCCCTTCTATGTGATCCGCGCGCTGGGTGGCGTGCTCTTCCTGACCGGGGCGCTGATCATGGTCTACAACTGCTGGATGACCGCAAAAGGCCGCGTCCGCGAGAGCGAGCCCTTGCCGGTTCCCGTCCGCGCCGCCGCGCAACCGGCCGAGTGAGGGGGATCCGATGAAAAAGAAGTTCACACACGCCACGATCGAAAAGAGCCCGATGCTGCTGCTGGTGCTGACGCTGGTTGTCGTCGCCATCGGCGGTCTCGTCGAAATCGTGCCGACCTTCCTGATCAAGAGCACCATCGAGGACGTCAAGGGCGTTCGCCCCTACAGTCCGCTTGAGCTTGCCGGCCGCAACATCTATATCCGCGAAGGTTGCTACGCCTGCCACAGCAAGATGATCCGCTCGCTACGCGCCGAAGTCGAACGCTACGGACATTACTCGCTGGCGGCGGAGAGCAAATACGATCATCCCTTCCAGTGGGGATCGAAACGCACAGGCCCCGATCTGGCGCGCGTCGGCGGCAAGTATTCCGACGAATGGCACCGGTTGCACATGGCGGATCCGCGTTCCGTGGTGCCTGAATCCGTGATGCCCGGCTATCCCTTCCTCGAAAAGACGCCGCTCGATTACCGCAACATCGAGGGCGCCTTGAGGGCCCTGTCGATCGCCGGTGTCCCCTATGACGCCGAGGCAATCGAAAATGCCAAGGCCGATCTCGAGGCCCAGGCCACGCCCTTCGCCGACACCGACGGCTTGATGCAGCGCTACCCGAAGGCCATCGCCCGCGACTTCGACGGCAATCCCGCGATGATCTCCGAACTTGATGCGCTGGTCGCCTATCTGCAGATGCTGGGCACGCTGGTCGATTTCAACGCCTATGAAACCTCCGACTTCAAGCAATAGGCCGCCAGATGGAACCCGAAACAACCTACTCACTGGTACGGACATGGGCGGGCGCCGGCGGCCTGGTGCTCATGGTGGCGCTTTTCATCGGCGTTCTCGTCTATGCACTACGGCCCGCGAACAAGAAGAAATTCGACCGTCTGGCGCGCTTGCCGCTCCAGGACGGCGACGGACCCGATGAAAAGACAGGCGACCGCACGGAGGCCGACAAATGACCGATAGCCCGAAAAACGAAATTGACGACGTCACGGGCGTCGAAACCACCGGACACGAATGGGACGGCATCCGCGAACTCGACAACCCGATGCCCAAATGGTGGCTCTACACCTTCTACGCCTGCATCGTCTGGTCATTCGCCTATTGGATCGTGATGCCGGCCTGGCCTTACCTCACGACGGAGGGATGGACCTATACGAAGGGCGTGATCGGTTATGACCAGCGCGAAGTCGTGGCGCGGGAACTCGGCGCCATCGCCGAAGGGCGCGCCGACGAAATGCAGAAAATCGCCACGCTGGCGCTTGAGGACATCGCGGCCGAGGCCGCGCTGATGGAAGTGGCGCTCGCAGCCGGCAAGGCCGCCTTCGGCGACAATTGCGCGCCCTGCCACGGCTCCGGCGCACAAGGCTCGTGGGGGTTTCCGAACCTCAACGACGACGTGTGGCTCTGGGGCGGCACACTGGAAGACATCCGCACCACGCTGGCGCATGGCATCCGCTGGGAAGCCGATAGCGATACCCGCCAGAACGTGATGATGGCTTACGGCCGGGACGGCATCCTGACGCGCCGCGAGGTGGCCGACGTTGCCGAGTTCGTGCTGGCGCTATCGGGCCGGGACCACGATGCCGATGCGGCGACGCGCGGCGCCGAAACCTTTGGCGAGCAATGCGTCACCTGCCACGGCGCCGATGGCGAGGGCAACCGCGAGCTTGGCGCGCCGAACCTGACCGACGCCGTCTGGCTCTATGGCGGAGACCGCGCCTCGATCATCGAATCCGTGTCAAACGGACGCAGCGGCGTCATGCCGGCTTGGGGCGAGAGGCTCGATGCGAGCACAATCAACGCCCTGACACTTTATGTGTATTCTCTCGGAGGCGGCGAGTAGACGCGCGCTTCCCGGGCCCGCGCGTCATGTGAGTGAAACAATGGCCGATAGCGCCACCAGCCTTGAGCGCCTCGCCGCGGAAGCGGCGGGCAATGTTCGCGCAGCCGCCGATCCGCACGGGGCCGACGGCGAACGGGTGACAGCCGTCAATTCGGAGAAGAACCGGCCGCTCTATGCAAGCCGCGTCAAGGTTTACCCGAAGCTCGTCGGGGGCACGTTCCGGCGTCTGAAATGGATCGTCATGGCGCTGACGCTGACGATCTACTACGTCACGCCCTGGCTGCGCTGGGACCGCGGCCCGAGCCTGCCGGATCAGGCGGTGCTGCTCGATTTTCCGGCGCGGCGCTTTTATTTCTTCTTCCTCGAAATCTGGCCGCAGGAATTCTACTACATCACCGGCTTGCTGATCCTCGCATCGCTCGGTCTTTTCCTCGTGACAAGCGTCGCCGGCCGCGTCTGGTGCGGCTATACCTGCCCGCAAACGGTGTGGACCGATCTCTTCATTCACGTCGAACGCTTTCTCGAGGGCGAACGTTCGGCGCGCATTCGTCTCGACCGCTCGCCCTGGGGGATCGCCAAGCTGGCGCGCAAGACGGCGAAACACGCGGTCTGGATTTTGATTGCCCTGGCGACCGGCGGCGCCTGGGTTTTCTATTTCGCCGACGCGCCGACGCTCGCCGCCGACCTCATGCGCTTCGACGCGCCCGCCATCGCCTATATCTCGATTGCCGTTTTCGCCTCGACGACATATCTGCTGGGCGGCATCGCCCGCGAGCAGGTCTGCATCTATATGTGTCCCTGGCCGCGCATCCAGGGCGCGATGTTCGACGAGGAATCGCTGCTGGTCTCCTATAAGGACGATCGCGGCGAAAAGCGCGGACCGCACAAGAAAGGCACGAGCTGGGAAGACCGCGGCGACTGCATCGATTGCGGCCAATGCGTCGCGGTCTGCCCGATGGGCATCGACATTCGCGACGGCATGCAGCTTGAGTGCATCCAGTGCGCGCTCTGCATCGACGCTTGCGACGCCATCATGGACCGCGTCGAGCGGCCGCGCGGGTTGATCGCCTACGACACGCTGAGCAACCAGCAGCGCCGCAAGGCCGGCGAGCCGCAGCGCCTCAGCATCCTGCGCCCGCGCACCATCGTCTATATGGCCGCATTTGCGCTGGTTGCGACGATCATGCTGGTCGCGCTCGTCAACCGCTCGACCCTCGAAATCAGCGCCCTGCCCGACCGAAATCCGCTTTTCGTCACGCTCGCAGACGGCAGCATCCGCAACGGCTACGAGTTGAAGATCCTCAACAAGGAGCATCGCGAGCGCATTTTCCGCATCGACATCGAAGGGCTCGAAGGCGCCACGCTGACGCGGCCGGCGCTTGCGGGCGAGGAAGGCTCGACGGTGCTTGTCGGTATCGATACGCTGCGGACGGTGAAGTTCTTCGTCAGCCTGCCGGCCGACAAGCTGGACAGGCTTCGCGGCGGCGAGGGTATGCTGACTTTCGTCGCGACCGATCTCGAGGACGGTACGAGAGCCGAGAGAACGGCAAGCTTCAGAGGCCCGGCACAATGACCATCGGTAACGGCGACGATCGCCCCACGAACCGCTTCGGCGTGCTGACCGGCCGCCGCGTTCTCTTTGCCTTTATCGGCTTTTTCGGTGTCGTCTTCGCGGTCAACGGCTTCTTCATCTACAAGGCGCTTTCGACATTCGACGGCGTGGAGGTCGACGGCGCCTACCAGAAGGGCCGCGCCTATAATCATCTTCTCGAACGCATGGAAGAACAGCGCCGCCTCGGCTGGCAGGCGACGATCGCAACCGGCAAGGCGCCGGCCGGAACCCGTCTGCGCGTGACTTTCGCAAAGGCCGACGGCGCGGCCCTGACCGGCCTCAATGTCGAGGGCACATTCTGGCGCCCGGTCGCCGCAGGTGCGGACATGCGCCTGCCGCTCGCCGAGACGGCGCCCGGCATCTACGAATCGGTTTTCGATCTGGCCCATGACGGCAACTGGCTGGTGCGCATCGCAGCGGCGGGCCCGGACGGCGAAACATTCGTGCAGGAAGAACGCGTCATCGTAAGCACAGGCCGATGAACGACACCGCCGCCACGACGCTCGATCCCGCAAGACCGGACCCCGGCCTTTTCGTCCGCGAGGCGCCGGGCGGTCGCGCGCGCCTCGATCTCGTTGTGCAGGACATGCATTGCGCCGGCTGCCTGCGCAAGGTCGAGCGGGGCTTGCACGAACTGCCTGGCGTCGAATATGCGCGCGCAAATTTGTCGACCAAGCGCGTCGCCGTGCGCTGGGATCCCGCAAAGCTCGGCGCCGGCGCAATCGTCGCGCGGCTTGCAGAAGCGGGTTTCGCCGCCGTGCCCTTCGATTCCCGCCTCGCATCCGCCCTCGACGACAACGAAACGAAGTCGCTGTTGCGGGCGATGGGCGTCGCGGGCTTTGCCGCCGCCAATGTGATGCTGGTCTCGGTGTCGGTCTGGTCCGGCCTCGTGACCGATATGGACGAGACGACACGCGCCTTCTTCCATTGGGTGTCGGCGCTGATCGCACTGCCGGCGGTCGCCTATGCCGGGCAGCCCTTCTTTCGCTCAGCGCTGAAGGCGCTGAAATCCCGCACCATGAACATGGATGTGCCGATTGCGCTCGCCGTGATCCTCGCGACGGCGATGAGCCTGGTGCAGACCATCGTCAACGCGCGGCATGTCTATTTCGACGCCAGCGTGACATTGCTTTTCTTCCTGCTGATCGG
>JAHBYM010000016.1 GCA_019635975.1 Parvibaculum sp.
TGAATTCAAAAGCAGGCTCACGTCCTCTGGTGTTGGAAGGGCCGCTAATGGCAGGCCGCAAAGGTCTTGTCATGGGTGTGGCAAATGATCATTCCATCGCCTGGGGCATTGCACGCATGCTGGGCGCGCATGGCGCAGAAATGGCTTTCACCTATCAAGGCGAAAGCTTTGGCCGCCGGGTGAAGCCGCTTGCCGAAAGCGCAGGCTCAAAAATCCTGCTGCCCTGCGATGTGACAGACGGTGCCTCGATGGACCGCGTGTTTGAAACGCTGGAAAAGGAATGGGGCACGCTTGATTTCGTGGTGCATGCCATTGCCTATTCCGACAAGAACGAGCTCAAGGGCCGCTATGTCGACACGTCGCGGGAAAACTTCCTGCGGACGATGGATATTTCCTGCTTCTCGTTCACCGATGTGGCGCGGCGCGCGGCAAAGCTGATGACGCGGGGCGGCGCGATGGTGACGCTGACCTATGGCGGTTCAACGCGGGTGATGCCCAACTACAATGTGATGGGCGTCGCCAAGGCCGCACTCGAAGCCAGCGTGCGCTATCTCGCGGTCGATCTCGGCCGGCACGGCATTCGCGTCAATGCGATTTCGGCCGGACCGATGCGGACGCTGGCGGGCTCTGCGGTGGGCGATGCGCGCTATGTGTTCAAGTGGAACAAGACGCATGCGCCGATCAAGGAATCGATCGAGCTCGACCATGTGGGCGGCGCGGGGCTCTATCTCCTCTCCGATCTTTCCGAGCGCGTGTCGGGCGAAGTGCATCATGTCGATGGCGGCTTCAACATCATCGGCATGCCGCGGGCGGAAGAGCTGAAGGCGCAGATGGAGAGCGGCGAGAGCTAGGCGCGCAGGGCCTCGAACAATTCGCGCACGGCTTTTTTCATGCGTTGAAGATGTCGCGCGCCGCCGGCATTTGCAGCCCATAATACGCCGGCATTCATCGCGCCGTTGAGCAGCACCGCCAGTTCCTCGGCGCCGATCGGGCGGATCGCGCGGGCCTTTACCGCCGCCTCGACGCCGATCATCAATTCGCCGAAACCATGCATCCGGTCGAGCGCGTTCCAGCGCTCCCAGCCGAGCACGGCGGGCGCCTCGACAATCAGGATGCGGTTCACATCGGGTTTCGCCGTGTGATCGAGCCAGGCGAGCGAGCCGGCGACGAGGCCCTCGAAGGGCGGCACGTCTTCACCGGTCACGCCGGAAATTTCGGCGACCGCCTCTTCGTGCAGCGCGACGCAGACGGCCTCGAAGAGCGCCGCCTTGTCCTTGAAATGGTGGTAGAGCGCGCCGCGCGTGACGCCGGCCTTTTCGAGAATCTCTTCAGTGGAAGTGGCGGCATAGCCCTGGCGGGCGAAGAGACGCCGCGCGGCCGACACAAGCTGCGCCCTTGTTTTCTGCGCTTTCTTTTCCCTGACGCCCGCCACGATCTCGCCCCCGCTTGCCGCCTATTGACATACTAGCAGTCTGTTTTCTATATTTCAAATACAGACTATCTGTATGTTAAATTCCTGCGAAGGAGAAAGCCCATGCGTTTCGTGGACCGCTATCCAATCATCGTGACGCCGTCCTTGCATGAATGCGCCGCGTTCTGGGAGAGGCATCTCGGTTTCGAGACAGTGTTTTCCTCAAGCTGGTTCGTGCTTCTTTTCGGGGAAGACGGCTCCGCAAGCCTCGCCTTCATGTCGCCCGACCACCCCTCGGCGCCGCCCGGCCCGGAGATTTTTTCCGGCAAGGGCATGTGCTTCGAATTGCAGGTCGAGGATGCGAAGGCGGCGCACGCGGCATTGGCGGCGCGTGGGCTGCCCATATCGCTGCCGCTGACCGACGAGCCTTTCGGCCAGCGCCGTTTCGGCTTTCACGATCCCTCCGGGCTCTGGGTCGATGTGGTGGAGCAGATCGAGCCCGCCGCAGGTTTCTGGGACAGATATATGATGGCGGGCTAGCGGCGGGTCATTGTAACTAAAATTAGTTGCATACTGGCCGCAGCTGTCATAGACTTGCGCCAGCGACGGAGAGGCCTGACGGCGTGACACGCAAGGACAAGCTGATCGCCCGGCTGAAAGCCCGGCCCAGGGATTTCACATGGGACGAGCTTGTGCGGCTTCTGGAAAGCCTCGGCTACAAGGAACATCGAACCGGCAAGACCGGTGGATCGCGCCGGCGTTTTGTGCATCGCGACGCACCGGCGATCAGTCTGCACAAACCTCATCCGGGCAATGTCGTGAAGATGTATGCGGTCGATGAGGTAATACGTGTGCTGACGGAGGAAGGCCTGATATGAGCGACATCATGGAGTACAAGGGCTATTTCGGGTCCGTTCGATACAGCGATGACGACGAAGTGCTGCACGGCAAGATTGAATTCATTCGCGATCTCGTGACCTATGAAAGCCGCGATGCGAAGGGCCTCAAGCGCGCGTTCAGGGAAGCGGTCGACGATTACATCGCACTCTGCACGGAAACGGGGCGCGCGCCCGATACGCCGCTCAAGGGCAGCTTCAATGTGCGGACCGGGCCCGAACTCCACCGCAAAGCGATGATCCTCGCGCGGCGGCGCGACACCAATCTCAACAGCGTCGTCACGGAAGCGCTGAAGACCTATCTGGAGCACGAAGAAAAAGCGGGCTAGCGGCGCTTCATCTCCAGCACGTTGAAGGTCGATTCGAGTGCCGGCCAGGGGAAGACGATGCGGGCGCGGCCGTCTTCGAGAAGTGCGGCGATTGCCGGCTGGTCGATCATCTGCGGATCGATGATGCCGCCTTCGGGGCCGGAATAGGCGCGGATCGGGCCGGAGTGACCTTCGTTCGGCGCGGCGAGCAGCACCCAGGTTTTCTCGTCGCGCGGATAGAAGTAGCCGGACTGGCGCTGCGAGCCCGTCAGCTTTTCGAAAAAGAGGCGGCCGTCCTTTTCGACGATTTCGCAGCGGAACCAGCCATAGACGACGAAGCCGGCGAAAGGTCCGCCCGCCTTGATCGTGCGGCAGTACCACCGGCCCTTCAGTTTTTCGGCGTCGGCGGGGGCGAGCGTTCCTTCCATCACGCTCACAAGTTCATTGTAGGCGCCGTGCTCCTCGCCCGCGACGCGGGATTCCATCATGCCTTGCGTGACGGCGTCTTCGTAGCGCGCGAGGCGGTCGCGATCATGCGCGGTGACATGGGCCTCCCAGCCGGACGGTGCGGCTTCGTCGGCGAAGGCGGGCGCGATCCAGAAGAGAGCGGCAAAAAGGGCGGCGATGCGGCGCATGGATGTCTCCCAAAAGAAAACGGGGCCGGCTTGAGCCGACCCCGCGATCCTAGCCGCAATCACGGCAAGCGTCAGTCGCGTTCGCGACGGCGTCCGCGGCCGCCACCGCCGCCTTCGCGGCGCGGCTGCTCGGCGGGTTCGTTTTCGTAGACGATCTCTTCGCCCGTCTCCTGGTTCACATGCTTCATCGACAGGCGGACCTTGCCGCGGTCGTCGAAACCCAGAAGCTTGACCTTGACCTTGTCGCCTTCCTTGACGACGTCGGAGACCTGTTCGACGCGGGTCGGCGCCATTTGCGAGATGTGCACCAGCCCGTCGCGCGGGCCGAAGAAGTTGACGAAGGCGCCGAAATCGACCGCCTTCACAACCGTGCCTTCGTAGATCTTGCCGACTTCCGGCTCGGCAACGATGCCCTGGATCCAGGCAATCGCCTTGCGGATCGCTTCGCCGTCGGAGGAGGCAACCTTGATCGTGCCGTCGTCGGAAATGTCGATCTTGGCGCCGGTCTTTTCGACGATCTCGCGCACCACCTTGCCGCCCGTGCCGATAACTTCACGGATCTTGTCGGTCGGCACGTTGATGACTTCGATGCGCGGCGCATGCTCGCCCATTTCGGGGCGGGCGGTGTCGAGCGCTTTTGCCATCTCACCGAGGATATGGATGCGGCCGCCCTTTGCCTGGGCGAGCGCCTGCTTCATGATGCCTTCGGTGATGCCGGCGATCTTGATGTCCATCTGCAGCGAGGTCACGCCTTCTGACGTGCCCGCCACCTTGAAGTCCATGTCGCCGAGGTGATCCTCGTCGCCGAGAATGTCGGAGAGCACCGCAAAGCGCTCGCCTTCGAGAATCAGGCCCATGGCGATGCCCGCCACCGCACGCTTGACCGGCACACCGGCATCCATCATCGCCAGCGACG
Source organism: Parvibaculum sp. (assembly GCA_019635975.1). Classification (GTDB taxonomy): domain Bacteria; phylum Pseudomonadota; class Alphaproteobacteria; order Parvibaculales; family Parvibaculaceae; genus Parvibaculum. Next base: position 4,167 of record JAHBYM010000016.1, read on the forward strand.
AACCGCAAACGGTCGCCATGGACGAGGAGCCGTTCGATTCGGTGATTTCCGAGACGAGACGGATCGTGTAGGGGAACTCGTTCTTGGGCGGCAGCACGGCGCGCAGCGCCCGCCAGGCGAGCTTGCCGTGGCCGACTTCGCGGCGGCCGGTGAAGCCGACGCGGCCCGTCTCGCCGACCGAGAAGGGCGGGAAGTTGTAGTGCAGCAGGAAGTTTTCCTTGTAGGTGCCCTCCAGCGCGTCGATGAACTGTTCATCGTCGCCGGTGCCGAGCGTCGCGACCACAAGCGCCTGCGTTTCGCCGCGCGTGAAAAGCGCCGAACCGTGGGTGCGCGGCAGGAGGCCGACCTGCGAGACGATCGGGCGCACCGTTTCGAGGTCGCGGCCGTCGATGCGGCTCTTGGTATCGAGGATCGAATTGCGGACGATGTCGCTTTCGATTTCCTTGAAGACACCGCCGATTTCCGTTTCCGGCACGGCGTTCTCGTCGTCGGGATTGCAGAAGGTGGACTTCGCCTTGTCCTTGGCCTTCGAGATCGCTTCGTGGCGCTGGCCCTTGTCGCGGATGCCATAGGCGGCGCGCAGATCGCCTTCGACCAGCGAACGCACCTTGGCGACAAGCGCCGAGTTGTCCTTGACGTCGATGGCGCGGGGTTCTTTCGCACATTTCTCGGCCAGGCGAATGATCATGTCGATCACCGGCTGGAAATGCTTGTGACCGTGCATCACGGCGCCGAGCATGATGTCCTCGGACAGCTCTTTCGCTTCCGACTCCACCATCATCACGGCGTCCGCCGTGCCGGCGACGACGAGATCGAGATCGCTTTCGATCATTTCGTCGATCATCGGGTTGAGCTTGTACTCACCGCCGATATAGCCGACGCGGGCGGCGGCGATGGGACCCATGAAGGGCAGACCCGAAATCGTCAGCGCGGCCGACACGGCGACCATCGCGACGATGTCGGGATCGTTTTCCATGTCGTGGCTGAGCACGGTCGCGATGACCTGCGTTTCGTTCTTGAAGCCCTTGATGAAGAGCGGGCGGATCGGACGGTCGATCAGACGCGAGACCAGCGTTTCCTTTTCGCTCGGACGGCCTTCGCGCTTGAAGAAACCGCCGGGAATCTTGCCCGCGGCATAGGTCTTTTCCTGGTAGTTGACGGTCAGGGGGAAGAAGTCGAGCCCGGGCTTGGGCTTGCGTTCGCCGACAACGGTGGCGAGCACCGTCGTTTCACCATAGGTTGCGAGCACCGCACCGTCGGCCTGGCGGGCGATCTTGCCCGTTTCGAGGATGAGCGGACGGCCGCCCCAATCGATTTCTTCGCGTGTAATTTCAAACATATCGGTTTCCTGTTCCGCGCCGCCGCTCATCATGCGTTCATTTCCACCATCATGCGGCGGGCGCTTTCTGTGCCGCCTTCCGGGCGGCCGGACAAACTGGATGACTGACGCGGCGTGCGCGAACCCTGCGCTACGCGAACCCGACGCAGGACCGGACGCCACGAGACGAAGGCGAAAGGTCCAGCCGCTTCACAGTCATCCGCTAACGGACGATTGTCTCTTTTCGAAGCCCCCACAAAAGCACACGCCCGCCCTTCGGGTCCGGAGACCGTTCGGGCAGGCGCCGCGCCTTGCAAGACCGATGGGGCGATAGAACGCACCCCGTTACCGCCGGATCCCCAGACGGGCGATCAGCTTTTCATAACGCGCCTGGTCCTTCTTCTTGACATAGTCGAGAAGGCTGCGGCGCTGGCTCACCATCTTCAACAGACCGCGACGCGAATGGTTGTCCTTCGCGTGGCCCCTGAAATGTTCGGTGAGGTTGACGATGCGCTCGGTGAGGATGGCGACCTGTACCTCGGGCGAACCCGTGTCGCCGTCCTTGCCGGCAAATTCCTTGATCAGCTCGGCCTTGCGTTCCGGCGTAATCGACATCGGTATCTCCTATGATGCGAGATTGAACACGCGCACGGGACGAAGCTCGCCTTTCTCGTATTCGGTGAGCGCCACCGGGTCTCCCCGATGGGTCGCCAGAACCGATCCGGAAAGGATGGGTGCGTCGCGCCCGCGCAACAAAACCCCCTGACCCTGTTTCAGTCGGGCCGCATCCTCGCCGCTCACGGCCAGTGCCGGGATGTCGTCCAGCGCGGTCTCAAGCGGCAGCAAATGGGCCCCAAGGTCGGGAGCGGGCGCAATATGGCCCAAGGCGCAGAGTTTATCCAGCGGAATTGCCAACGCCTCGGCAAAGGGGCCGTGACGGGTCCGCCTGAGGGCCGAAACATGGCCGACGGTGCCGAGCGCCAGCGCCAGATCGCGGGCCAGCGAGCGGACGTAAGTGCCTTTACTACAAAGGATTTCGAGCTCCGCATGGTCCGCATCGGGCAGGCCCAGCATGCGGAATTCGTGGATCGTGACCGGCCGGGGCTTCATTTCGACCGTCTCGCCGGCCCGGGCCCGCGCATAGGCCCGCTCGCCATCGATCTTGATGGCCGAAAAGGCCGGCGGGACCTGCTCGATCGGGCCGGTGAAGCGGGGCAGCAGGGCCTCGATCTCGGCGGCGGAGGGCCGGACGGGGCTTGTTGCTGTGACCTCGCCCTCGGCGTCGTCGGTGGCGGTCGCCTGGCCGAAGCGGACGGTAAAGCGGTAGCCCTTGGCGGCGCCGATGATGAAGGGGACGGTCTTCGTCGCCTCGCCGAGCGCCACGGGCAGGATGCCGGTCGCCAGCGGGTCGAGGGTTCCGGCGTGGCCGGCCTTGCGCGCATTGAAGAGGCGGCGGACGCGATTGACGACGTCGGAGGATGTCGGGCCGGACGGCTTGTCGACAATCACCCAGCCCGTAACCGCCTCGCCCGATTTGCGGCGGGACATTGTCTCAATCCTCTTCTTCGGACTTTGGCAGATCGCGCGCGACATGACCTTCCTTGTCGTGCGCGAGATCGCGCGCGACGGGGGGCGAGTGCAGCAGGCGGTCAATTTCGCTGGCCTTGTCGTAGGAGGTGTCGGGCTCGAAGGTGAGGTCGGGCATGAACTTGAAGGTGACTTCGCGCGAGAGCTGGCCGCGCAGGTAAGCGCGCACGCGCGTCAGCGCGGCGGCGAGCGCCACGGCATCGCCCGCCCCGAGCGGCGCGACGAAGCAGGTCGCATGACGCAGGTCAGGGCTCATGCGCACTTCGGTGACCGAAAATGTGCGCTCGATCAATTCGGGATCGCGGATCGTGCCGCGCGCGACGATGTCGGCAAGGGCGCGACGCACCAGCTCGCCGGCGCGGAGCTGGCGCTGGCTCGGACCTTTCGAGGCGTGTGTGTGTTTTCTGGCCATGACGGCGTCTTTCTATCGCTCCCGGCAGCCGCGCCGGGGCGGGTGGCGGCCTCGCGCACTGGAGCACGGGCCGATTCAGCTTGAACGGATCACGCTCCAGATTTTTTGTTTTGTCGCATTTTCCACGGTCAACCGGAAATCCACTTGACCGGAAAATGCTCTAGGCGAGGCTGCGCTTCACCACCTCGACATCGAAACACTCGATGACGTCGCCCTTGCGCATGTCCTGATAATTCTCGAAGGCCATGCCGCATTCCTGACCGGATTGCACTTCCTTCACTTCATCCTTGAAGCGCTTCAAGGTCGAGAGCTTGCCTTCATGCACGACAACGTCGTCGCGGATCAGGCGAACGCTGGAACCGCGGCGCACCACACCCTCGGTGACGCGGCAGCCCGCAACCTTGCCGGTCTTGGAAATGTTGAAGATTTCCAGGATTTCGGCATTGCCGAGGAAGGTTTCGCGCAGTTCCGGCGAGAGCATGCCCGAAAGCGCCGCCTTGATGTCATCGACGAGATCGTAGATGACCGAATAGTACCGAATCTCGACACCCGCCTGCCGCGCCGCTTCGCGCGCCTGCGCGTTGGCGCGGACGTTGAAGCCGATAACCGGCGCACCCGAGGCCGTGGCCAGCGTGATGTCGCTTTCGGTGACGCCACCGGCGCCGACATGAATGACGCGCGCGGTGACTTCGTCGGTGCCGAGTTTCTCGAGCGCCTGAACGATCGCTTCGGCCGAACCCTGAACGTCGGCCTTGACGACGATGGGGAGCTCTTTCTTGTCCTGCTCTTTCAGCTGCGACAGCATCTGGTCGAGCGAGGTGCGGCCGCCGGTGCCGACGCGCTTGTCGCGCTGCACACGCTGGCGATATTCGGTGACTTCGCGGGCGCGCGTCTCGCTTTCGACGACGCTCATCACATCGCCGGCTTCCGGTGCACCGCCAAGACCCAGAACCTCAACGGGTTCGGACGGTCCGGCGCTCATCACGTTTTCGCCACGATCGTTGATCAGCGCACGTACGCGGCCCCATTCGGTGCCGGCCACGATGATGTCGCCGACGCGCAGCGTGCCGCGCTGCACCAGCACGGTGCCGACGGGCCCGCGGCCGCGATCGAGCTTCGCTTCGACGATGATGCCTTCGGCGGCACGATCAGGATTGGCGCGGATGTCGAGAAGTTCGGCCTGCAGAAGGATCGTTTCTTCCAGTTTGTCCAGGCCCATGCCCGTTTTCGCCGAGATCGGAACCGCGAGCACATCGCCGCCAAACTCCTCGACGACGATTTCATGCTGCAGCAGTTCGTTCTTGACGCGCGCCGGATCGGCTTCGGGCTTGTCCATCTTGTTAATGGCGACGATGACCGGCACGCTGGCGGCCTTCGCGTGATTGATGGCTTCGATCGTCTGCGGCATGACGCCGTCGTCGGCTGCGACGACCAGCACGACGATGTCGGTGACTTTCGCGCCGCGGGCGCGCATCGAGGTGAAGGCCGCATGGCCCGGCGTGTCGAGGAAAGTGATGCGGGCACCGGAACTCAGGTTCACCTGATAGGCGCCGATATGCTGCGTGATGCCGCCAGCCTCGCCGGCTGCAACGTCGGTCTTGCGCAGCGCGTCGAGCAGCGAGGTCTTGCCGTGGTCGACATGGCCCATGACGGTGACGACGGGGGCGCGCGGCTTCTTCGTCTCGGTCGTGTCGTCCTCGCCGACAAGGCCTTCCTCGACGTCGGATTCCGCGACGCGCTTGACCGAATGTCCTAGTTCCTCGGCAACGAGCTGGGCGGTGTCGCTGTCGATCACGTCGGTGATCTTCAGCATGATGCCCTGCTTCATCAGGATCTTCATCACATCGACCGCGCGTTCCGCCATGCGGTTCGCCAGTTCCTGGATCGTGATGATTTCGGGAATGACGACTTCGCGGATGATTTTCTGCGGGGCTTCCTGAATGCCCATGTGTTTCTTGCGCTCGCGCTCGACGCGGCGGCGCATCGAGGCGAGCGAGCGCTGACGCTCGCCTTCGTCGTCGAAAGCCTTGGTGATGGTCAGCTTGCCGCGGCGGCGCTCCTCGGTGCGGCGGGCAACCGGCGGCTTGGCGGGCGCATGGCCCGCGCCGCGCTTCGGCTTCTCGTCGTCGTCGCCTTCGTCGGCCTTCAGATCCTTCGTCGCAACGCGGCCGGCGGGCGCCTCGGTGTCGAGGCGGCGCTTGGCGTCGTCGGCAGCGCGCGAACGCGTTGTCTGTTCGGCGGCGAGACGCGCGGCCTCCTCGGCGGCGCGCGCGGCGGCCTCCGTGCGCTCGCGTTCGCGGCGCGCATCTTCATCGGCGAAACGGCGCGCTTCTTCCTCGGCGCGGCGGCGGTCTTCGTCTTCGCGTTCGCGGGCACTGTCGAGGGCAAGCGCGCGGGCCTGTTTTTCTTCTTCCGTCAGCGTGCGCAGCACGACACCCGAGCGGGCGCGGCTCGCCGGCTTTTCCTTTGCGGCAGGCGCGGCGGCCGGCGCCGCGGCTTTCTTTTTTGCGGGCTTGGGCGCTTCGGTTTCGGCGGCGGCCGACGCCGGCTCTTCCGCCGCTTTTGCGGCAGCCGGAGCCTTTTTCGCCTTCGCCGGTTCTTCGGCGGCAGCCGCGCCGGTTTTCAGCGTGCGGCTCTTCTTCTTCTCGACGACAACCGTCTTGGTGCGGCCATGCGAAAAATTCTGGCGCACATGGCCGGACTCGACCGTCCGCTTCAGGCTCAGCGTCTTGCCGCCTGTTTTCGGTTTGCGTTCGCTCGTATCGGCCTGATCGGTCATTCCGGTCCTTCGGTTACCCGTTCGCCCGCCGGGCCCTGAGAGCCCGCACGGGTATTTTCCGGGCGGTCCTTCCGCCCATAGCGCTCCAGCCTGGCGAGATCCGCCACGACTTTCGCCTGCATGCCTCCCTGGATCAGGGCTGCATGTATCACATTTCCGCGGCCCAATGCCAAACCCATTTCGTCCGCCCAGAGGGGGCTCAAAACGGGCACATCGGCCAGAATCTCCAGCTCTTTGGCCACCCGGAGGCGCTGTTCGAGCTTGCGGCGGCCATCCGCGGCGCCGTCGCGGGCCTCGATCAGGCAGACGATCCGGCCCTTCTCGATGGCCGTCGTCACCTTCTCGAAACCGGTGACCAGCGCGCCCGCCTTGCGCGCCAGTCCGAGCGCATCGGCGGCGCGGCGCGCCAGCAGATGCTCGACGAGATCGGCGAGGCCTTCATCGGCCTTTGCCGGCGCCCTGGCGGCACGCGAGAAATGACCCTTGGCCACCGCCTTTGCAACCGCGTCACGGCTCGCCCGGACCCAGAGCCCGCGACCCGGAAGCCGGCCGGCCAGATCCGGCACCACGCGGCTTTCGGGATCGAGCACGAAACGGATCAGATCCGCCTTCGTGCCGCTTTCGCCGGTGACGATGCAGCGGCGCCCGGTCTCGTCTTCCTCTTTATGCCTCTTCACCGACCTCGCCCGTTTCCTCGTCCGGTTCTTCGGCGGGCGCGAGATCGGCCTCGGTGATCCAGCCGGCGCGCAGACGCGCCTGCATGATCATGTCGTTGGCTTCCTCCGACGAAACGTCGAAGTCTTCCAGAATACCCTTCTGGTGCTTGCGCTCGCCGTTGACCGTTTCGTTCCATCCGATCAGGTCGTCGGTCGCACAGCCCGCGAGATCCTCGACCGTCTTGATTTCGTTTTCACCGAAGGCCACCAGCATTTTCGGCGTGACGCCCGGCACTTCGCCCACGTCGTCGGCGACGCCGAGCGCGCGACGCTTCTCGTCGAACTCCGCGTTCTGGCGTTCGATATATTCAAGCGCGCGGTTCTGGATTTCCTGTGCGGTGTCCTCGTCGAAACCTTCGATGCCGGTGATTTCGTCGAGATCGACATAGGCGACCTCTTCCACCGAGGCGAAGCCTTCGGATGCCAGAAGCTGGGCGATCATTTCGTCGACATCGAGCGCCTCGGCGAAGGTGGCGCTGCGCGACTGGAATTCGGCCTGGCGGCGTTCGCTTTCCTCGGCTTCCGTCAGGATGTCGATGTCCCAGCCGGTGAGCTGCGAGGCAAGGCGCACATTCTGGCCGCGACGGCCAATTGCGAGCGACAACTGATCGTCCGGCACGACGACTTCGATGCGCTGCGCATCTTCGTCGAGCACGACCTTGGCGACTTCAGCAGGCGCCAGACCGTTGACGATGAAGGTGGCGGCATCGGGCGACCACTGGATGATGTCGATCTTTTCGCCCTGAAGTTCGTTCACCACCGCCTGGACACGGCTGCCGCGCATGCCGACGCAAGCGCCGACGGGATCGATGGAACTGTCGTTGGACAGCACGGCGATCTTGGCGCGGCTGCCGGGATCGCGCGCCACCGCCTTGATCTCGATGATGCCGTCATAAATCTCCGGCACTTCCTGCGCAAAGAGCTTGGCCATGAACTGCGGATGGGAGCGCGAGAGAAAAATCTGCGGACCGCGCTGTTCGCGGCGCACGTCGTAGATATAGGCACGCACGCGATCGCCATTGCGGAAGGTTTCGCGCGGCAGCAATTCGTCGCGGCGCACGATGGCTTCGCCGCGTCCGAGATCGACGATGACGTTGCCGTATTCGACGCGCTTGACGATGCCGTTGATGATCTCGCCGATGCGGTCGCGATATTCGTCGTACTGGCGCTCGCGCTCGGCGTCGCGCACCTTCTGCACGATGACCTGCTTGGCGGTCTGCGCGGCGATGCGGCCGAAATCGACCGGCGGCAATTCGTCCTCGATCAGGTCGCCGAGCTGAGCGGCCGGATTGCGCTTCTGCGCCGACTTGATGTCGATCTGTATGGCATCGTTGTCGACCGCTTCGACAACTTCGAGCAGGCGCACCAGGCGAATGTCGCCGGTTGTCGGGTTGATGCGGGCACGGATTTCGTTTTCGGCGCCGTAGCGGGAGCGCGCGGCTTTCTGGATCGCTTCCGCCATTGCTTCGATGACGACCTCGCGGTCGATCGACTTCTCGCGTGCGACCGCATCCGCGATCTGCAACAGTTCAAGCCGGTTGGCGCTAACTGCCGTTGCCATTCTCTTTATTCTCCGTCGGAGGGGCTGCCGGCGGTTGCCGCCCTGCCCTGTCGTTTGAGACTTTCCCTGATAAGGTCGTCGCTCATCGTGAGCTTCGCCTCGCTTAGCTGCCGGAACGGCAGACCGAGTACTTGCGGTTCCGAAAATCCTTCGATCTCGCATTCGACGAGAACCTCGCCGTCCTCGACACCCTGAAGCAGTCCGCGGAAGCGCTTGCGGCCGGCAAGCGGCTCTGTCAGCTCGATCTTCGCCTCGAAGCCCGACCAGCGTTCGAAATCCTTCGGGCGCGTCAGCGGACGATCGATGCCGGGCGAGGAAATTTCGAGATTGTATTCGCCGGGGATCGGATCCTCGACATCGAGCAACGCCGAAATGGTGCGCGAAAGTTCCTCGCAATCGGCGACACACATCGTGCCGTCGGGGCGCTCGGCCATGATCTGCAGCGTGTGGCCGTCCTGCAGGCCAAACCGTACGCGCACGATCTCGAAGCCGATGCCTTCGGCGGGGCCGCGCAGAAGCTCGAAAATGCGGCGCGCGGGGCCGGGCGCGGCAACAAGCGGCGTGTCGAGCACGGCTTCCGCCGCCCCGTTCGCCTCTTTCCTGTCCAGACCCGTCGCCGTCAATTGCACACTCCGAATTGCGGGCTCCCAGATAACAAAAAAAGCGGGCCCCCGTTTCCGGAGACAGCCCACTCTTGAGAGCATCGCTGACTAATTGGGGCCTATATAGACCCTTTTGGGCGGCCGGGGCAAGGGCTGCGGCGTCAAAGACGCCGGAACGTCAGATAGGCCGGAACCCGGCCCTCACGGATGGCCTTGGCCTCGTAGCGGGTGCCCGGCCAGTTCTCATAGGGTGCGCGCCAGTCTGCGGCCTGTTCGGCCGTCCAGCGGAAGGTTTCGCCGTTTTCGCGGTTAAAGCGGGCGATATGCGCGAGTGTCCAGGCGACATAGTCCGGGATGTCGCTGGCAAAACGCAGCTCGCCGCCCGGACGCAATGCGGAGGCCAGGAATCCCAGCGTCTCCATGTTGATGAAGCGGCGCTTGTTGTGGCGCTTCTTCGGCCAGGGATCGGGATAGAGAACGAAGACGCGCGCGAGCGAGGCCGGCGTCAGCCGTTCGAGCAGGAAGCGCGCGTCGTCGGCCAGGATGCGGATGTTGGCAAGGTTCCGTTCGTCGATCGCGGCGACCAGCTTGGCGACGCCATTGATGAAAGGCTCGCAGCCGATAATGCCGATGCGCGGTTGGAGCGCCGCGTGATGCGCCAGATGCTCGCCGCCGCCGAAACCGACTTCGAGCCAAGTCTCGTCGACATCCACAAAGAGATCGGAGGGATCGATGCGGGAGCCGGCAAGCGAAATGGAGACCCCGGGAAACAGGGTCTCCATCAAATTCGCCTGACGGGACCGCAGGCTCTTGCCCTTGGTCCGGCCGTATACGTGACGGCGGGACTTTTCCGCGGCACTGCCCAGATGTGAGCTTCTCGGGCTCATGCCGCCGTTGCTTCTCTCTAGAGTCTTTCAGTGTTTCGTAGAAACACTGAAAGACTCCAAGTTGTTGTTTGGTCGCGCTTCTTTTCGGAAAACCGGGTTCCACTTTTCCGAGAAGCGCTCTAGCGGATTTCCGCCTTGAGCTTGTCGGCGAGGTCAGTCTTCTCCCAGGAAAAGCCGCCATCGGCATCCGGCGTGCGGCCGAAATGTCCGTAGGCCGCCGTGCGCTCGTAGATCGGCCGGTTGAGACCGAGATGCTCGCGGATGCCGCGCGGCGAGAGATCCATCGCTTTCGCAACGGCACGCTCGACCGCTTCCTCCTCGACCTTGCCGGTGCCGTGCAGATCGACATAGATCGAGAGCGGCTTCGAGACGCCGATCGCATAGGAAAGCTGAATGGTGCAACGCTCGGAAAGGCCTGCCGCGACAACGTTTTTCGCAAGGTAGCGCGAGGCATAGGCGGCCGAGCGGTCAACCTTGGTCGGGTCCTTGCCGGAAAAGGCGCCGCCGCCATGGGGCGCCGCGCCGCCGTAAGTGTCGACGATGATCTTGCGGCCGGTCAGACCGGCATCGCCGTCGGGACCGCCGATGACGAAGTTGCCGGTCGGGTTCACATAGAACTCCTCTTCCGGCGGGAACCAGCCGGCGGGCAGAACTTCCTTCACCACGCCGCGCACCAGTTCGCGCAAGTCGGTCAGTTTCACGCCCGCCTTGTGCTGCGTCGAGACGACGACGGAGGTGATAGCGGCGGGCTTGCCGTTTTCATATTTCAGTGTGACCTGGCTTTTCGAATCCGGCTCGAATTCCGGACGCTCGCCGGAATGACGAAGCTCCGCCATGCGTTTCAGGATGCGGTGCGAATAGACGATCGGGGCAGGCATCAGAACGTCGGTTTCGGTGCAGGCATAGCCGAACATGATGCCCTGGTCGCCGGCGCCCTCGTCCTTGTTGCCGCTGGCATCGACGCCCTGTGCGATGTCCGCCGACTGCGCGTGAAGCAGCACGTCGACGCTGGCGTTCTTCCAGTGGAAACCGTCCTGCTCATAGCCGATTGCCTTCACGGCCTGACGCGCGGTCTCCTCGATCTGGTCCTTGGTGATCGAAGCGGGTCCGCGCACTTCGCCGGCCAGCACGATCTTGTTGGTCGTGGTCAGCGTTTCACAGGCGACGCGGGAAAACGGATCGCCCGCAAGGTAGAGATCGACGACGGCATCGGAAATCCTGTCGCACACCTTGTCGGGGTGGCCCTCGGAAACGGATTCGCTCGTGAACAGGTAATTTGACCGTGCCAACTTGATCTCCCTCATGGGTCTGAGATGAGTTTTATGTCCGGAAACGGCGCCCTGCCGTCCGGCGAGAAGGTTTTTGCAAGGATCGGGAGCGGGGTCAACAGTCAGCGGCAAAAAGATATGCACATAAGTGCATATTGACGAAATGTTTTCCGTAACACCTAAATGTGAGGCGGTTCGATACCGGATTCATCGGCCTCGTTCTCGCCCGCGAGCTGCTTGATCAGATCGAGAATGCGCTTGCGGAGCTTCGGATCCTCGATGGCGAAGAAGGCGCTGTTGAGCTGGATGCCCTCGGCGGTCGATAGCCGATCCATCGTGAAATGCACCGGCTCGGCCGCGACGACGCCGCCATCCTCGCCGTCGAGACCCTCGTAGAAATATTCGATCGGCACGCCGAGCACGCGGCCGATCTGGAAGAGACGGCTGGCGCCGATGCGATTGGCGCCTTTTTCGTATTTCTGCACCTGCTGGAAAGTCAGGCCCAATGCGTCGCCGAGCTTCTCCTGGCTCATGCCGATCAGCATGCGGCGCATGCGGACGCGGCCGCCTACATGGACATCGATCGGATTTGGCGATTTGCGCGGCACGGATGAAGCCTGTCTGAAACGCGGCGGGACGAATGCCGGAATAATCAGATTACAACCTCAAGTCGGCATCCGCAGCAAGCGACGCGCCGTATCCGGCCCGATCATGCGGCGGAAATGGCCCGATTCCGGGCGCGCGCACCAAATCGGACACAACCTTTCGGCGGTAGCTACCGCTTCAGCGGCTCGCGCCCGAAAGTGGCGGCAAAGGCGGTCACGACCAGCAACAGGGCCAGGAAAACATCGCCGAGCCTTGCATAGAGCGTCGGCTGCAGCGCCGCCGGCAACGTCGCGTCGATGACGCCCTGCGCGTCGAGCGGCAGGCTTTTCACCAACCGTCCGTAAGGATCGATCATGGCCGAGATGCCGCTATTGGCGGAACGGACAAGCGGCAATCCCTGTTCGACGGCGCGAAGCCGCGCCTGCGAAAGATGCTGATGCGGGCCGATGGAAGCGCCGAACCAGGCGTCGTTGGTGATGTTGACCAGCCATTGCGGCCGCGTGCCGGGAGCGACGATGCCGCCCGGGAAAATCACCTCGTAGCAGATCAGCGGACTGACCGGCGGCGTGTCCGGAAGTTCGAGCGTCACCGGTCCGGGTCCGGTTTCGAAGCTGCCCTGAAACTGCACGAGCTGGCGCAGACCCAGACGGCCGAGAATGTGACGCAACGGGACATACTCGCCGAACGGCACCAGATGATGCTTGTCGTAGGTCGCGGCGATCGCGCCGGCGGAATCGACCACGTAGAGGCTGTTGTAGAAAACGCGCAGGCGATTGGCCGGACCTTCGGCATCCGCTTCGCCGCGATTGGAACCGACGATCAGCATCGCGCCTTCCGGCAGGACGCGGCCGATGGCGGAAAGCACATAGGGCTCGCGCGCCAGCAGGACCGGCACTGCGTTTTCAGGCCAGACGACAATCGTGTTGCCGTCGATGCCGCCCGGACGGTCCGGCGTCGGGTCGCGCGACATACGAAGCAATTGCCCGATGATGGCGAGCACGCGGTCGGAATCGTTCCAGTTGTCGGCAAAGGGCGTGTTGGGATGAACAATGCGGATCGACGTGCCGCCTGCGGCAGGCGCAGCGAAGTCCGCCGCCGAAATGCGCGCAGCGCCCCCGAGCCAGATCAGCGCCAGACCTGCCAATGCGATCGCCGGCGCAGCCAGAAGTTCGATCCCCGGCCCGCGCTGCGCGGCCTGAACACGACTATCGAATGTCGCGGGCGAGGCGATCACCAGCAGGGCAATGAAAGAGAGCCCGTAGGCGCCGACCATGGCGCCCGCCTGCATCAAGGCATCGGAGGCTGTGAAGCTCTGGCCGACCATGTTCCACGGGAAACCAGTCAGCACATGACCACGCAGCCACTCGAAGACCGTCCAGGCGACGGCGAAGACCGCGACGCGGCGATAGCCACGGAACCAGAAAAGGCGGGCGAGAGCGGCAGCGGCGGCGGTGAAGAGCGCAAGCCCCGCCGGCAACAAGGTGACCGCAAGCGGCAACAGAAAGGCGAATTTGTCGGCATCGACCAGAAAGGCATGCCCGACCCAGTAGAGCCCCAGGAAAAAATAACCGAAGCCGAACCACCAGCCCAGAAGACCGGCGCGCCACATGACGCGGCGGCGGCGCGAACGCGTCGGCTCGCCGACGCCGTCAAGAAGCCAGACGAGAACCGGAAAGGTGAGAAAGAGGATTGGCAGGAAGCCGTAGGGCGGCAGCGCCAGCGTGCTCAGGGCGCCGGCGAACACTGCAGCAAGCGAGCGCCGCCAGCCGCGAAGCTCGGCAAGTTCGGCGGCGACCTTTTCGATACGATAGACGGCGGCGGCAAGGCCGTTCTCGAACCGCACGCGCTCAGCTCTCTGTCGAGGCGGAGGCGGCCGCGACGCCGGCGGACGGCAAAAGATGCACGCGCATGCGCTTGATGCGGCGGGGGTCGACTTCCTTCACTTCGAATTCGATGCCTGCCGGGTGACGCACCATTTCGCCGCGCAGGGGCACGCGGCCGAGAAGCGAAAAGACGAGACCCCCCAATGTGTCGACATCGTCTTCATTGCCGGCCTCGATCAGCCGCAGCCCGGTCATCTCTTCCAGTTCCTCGATCGGGCAGCGCGCGTCGGCATCGATGGTGCCGTCTTCGCGGCGCAGAAGCGCGGGGCCTTCGTCGGTATCGTGCTCGTCCTCGATTTCTCCGACGATCTGTTCGACCAGATCCTCGATCGACACAAGGCCGTCGGTGCCGCCATATTCGTCGATTACCAGCGCAAGGTGGATGCGCGTCGCCTGCATCTTGACCAGAAGGTCGAGCGCCGGCATCGACGGCGGCGCAAACAACACGTCGCGACGGATCGCCTTCAGCGAGAAAGGCGGGCGGGCGCCAGCATCCGTTTCAAGCGGCGCGAAGAAAGCCATCACATCCTTGATGTGAACCATGCCGATCGGATCGTCCAGCGTTTCGCGGAAGATCGGCATGCGCGAATGCGCCGATTCGCGATAGAGGCGCAGAACCTCTTCCAGCGTCGCGTTCTCCTCCACCGCGATCACATCGGCGCGCGGCACCATGACATCGTCGACGCGCAACTGGCCGAAGCTCAGTATGTTGACCAGCATATGGCGCTCTTCGTCGGTCAGGCTGCGGCGCGTCCCGTCATGCTCCTCGATCGCCTCTTCGATGCTTTCGCGCAGCGTGTTGTCGCCGTTTCCGCCGCCGAGCAGCGCGCGCAGCCAGCCGAAGCGCGCCCGCGACGAGGCGGCGGCAGAGGAAGAGGGTCGGTCGGTCGTTTCGGTCATTGTCGTTCAGGCATCCCGGCTCGCGCGGTCCATATCGTAGGGGTCCGCGATGCCGAGGTCTCGCAATATTTTGCGCTCAAGCGCTTCCATTCGATCCGCTTGGGCATCGTTCACGTGATCGTGGCCGAGAAGATGCAGGACGCCATGAACGACCAGATGCGCGAGGTGATCGTCGAAACGCTTGGCTTGCGCCTCGGCTTCGCGGGCGATGGTTTCGCGGGCCAGCACCACATCGCCGAGAAGCACGGCTTCCGCGCCGGCGATGGTGGCGCTCGGAAAGGACAGGACGTTGGTCGGCCCGTCCTTGCCGCGATATGTCTTGTTGAGAGCTGCGACGCGCGCATCGTCGGCAAGCATGACCGAAAGTTCGGCGGGTGCGGCGCCGCGCACCGCGCCATAGGCGCGCAAAGCGGCGCGGCGCACCACTTCGGCGGCGGCCTCGTCCCACGCACCCGCCTCGTGCAGAATATCGACCTCAAGACCGGCGGCCGGCGCGGCCGCGCCGGGACTGTCCGATGGTCGCGCGGACGGGTTCATTTGGCGCCGTCTCCGAGCAGACCGCGGTCTCGGCTGTTATAGGCCTTGACGACGCGCGTCACGAGAGGATGGCGCACGACATCGGCATCGCTGAAGCGCACGGTCGCAACGCCCTCAACACCGTCCAGCACTTCAAGGGCATCCTTCAGACCCGATTTCGCGCCGAGCGGCAAATCGACCTGGCTCGGATCGCCGGTGATCGCCATGCGGCTGTTTTCGCCGAGCCGCGTCAGGAACATCTTCATCTGCACCGGTGTGCAATTTTGCGCTTCGTCGAGAATGACGAAAGCATTGGCAAGCGTGCGGCCGCGCATGAAAGCCAGCGGCGCCACTTCGATTTCACCGGATTCGATGCCCTTCATCGCCTGCTCGCCGGGCAGCGTGTCGTAAAGCGCATCGTAGAGCGGACGCAAATAGGGATCGATCTTCTCTTTCAGATCGCCCGGCAGAAATCCGAGGCGCTCGCCGGCCTCGACAGCGGGACGCGAAAGAATGATGTGGTCGACACGCTTCTGCAGCAGCATCGAAACGGCGACTGCGACCGCGAGATAAGTCTTGCCGGTGCCGGCCGGGCCGATACCGAAAACCAGTTCGTGGTTCATCAGCGCGTCGATATAGGCGCCTTGGGTCTGCGAGCGCGGGCCGATGACGCGGCGCTTGGTCTGGATGCGGGGCCCCCCCGCGCCGCCTTGCGGTTTGTCGAGATCGGCATCGGGCGCGGTCGCCATGCGGATCGCGCCATCGACCTCGCCGGCATTGACCTCCTCGCCCGATTTCAGGCGCGCATAAAGATCCTTCAACACCCGGTCGGCCTGATTGCGCGCATGGGCGGTTCCGGTGATGACCAGCTTGTTGCCGCGCGACGTCGCCAGCACGCCGAGGCCCTGCTCGATGCGCGCCAGATGCCGGTCGTTGGCGCCGAATAGTTCGGTCAGCAACCGGTTGTCGTCGAAAGCAATCACGAGGCTGTCGGCGTTATCGGCCGTCTTGGTCCTGCCCGTTGCGCTCAACTGCACCCTGTCCTTTCACCTTGTTCGCTTCGCGGCGGCGGCGACGCCGCTATGCCGGAACAAATTCGTTTTCGCGGAGGCGGCCGCGCAGGCTGTTGCGATGGCCGTCCTCGATCTCGACTTCGACAAGCTTGCCGAAGAGATGCGGCGGCGCATCCTCGACGTGTACCGACTGCAAATAGGGACTGCGGCCGACAAGCTGCGTCTCGCCACGCCCGCGCCGGTCGAAGAGTACCGGCATTGTGCGGCCGGCGCATGACGCATTGAAAGCAAGCTGCTGTTCGCCGAGAAGCGCCTGCAGCGCCTGCAGACGTTCGTCCTTCACGGCGCCGGGAAGCTGATCTTCCTCGTTCGCCGCCGGTGTGCCGGGCCGGGGGCTGTATTTGAAGCTGTAGGCCTGCGCGAAGCCGACGGCGCGGATCAACGCCAGTGTCGCCTCGAAATCGGCCTCTGTCTCGCCTGGGAAGCCGACGATGAAGTCCGACGACAGCGCGATGTCGGGACGGGCGGCGCGGATACGTTCGATGATGCGTAGATAGGTTTCGGTGTCGTGGCGGCGGTTCATGGCGGCGAGAATGCGATCCGATCCGGACTGCACAGGCAGATGCAGATAGGGCATCAGCGCCGGCACTTCGGCATGCGCCGCTATCAGCTCGTCGTCCATGTCGCGCGGATGGCTGGTCGTGTAGCGCAGGCGCGCCAGCCCGTCGATTTCGGCGAGTGCGCGGATCAGACGTCCGAGCGTCGCCGGGCGGCCCTGTGCGTCCTCGCCATGCCAGGCATTGACGTTTTGGCCGAGCAGCGTGATCTCGCGCACGCCGGCATCGGCAAGCGCGCGCGCTTCGTCGAGGATGCGCGCGAGCGGCCGCGAGAACTCCGAACCGCGCGTATAGGGCACAACGCAGAAAGTGCAGAACTTGTCGCAACCTTCCTGGATGGTCAGGAAGGCGGTGGCGCCGCGCGCCAGTGTTTTGCGCCGCTCGGGCACGGGCAGGCTGTCGAACTTGTCGTCGGCCGGAAATTCGGTTTCGACGATCGCCGGTCCGCCATTGGCGAGACGCGCCACATATTCGGGCAGGCGATGATAGGTCTGGGGGCCGACGATCAGATCAACCATCGGCGCGCGGCGGCGCATCTCCTCGCCTTCGGCCTGGGCGACGCAACCGGCGACTCCGATCAGCAGGCTCTCGCCGCGACCGGCCTTTTCGTTTTTCAGCGCGCGCAAACGGCCGAGCTCCGAATAGACCTTCTCGGCCGCCTTTTCGCGGATGTGACAGGTGTTCAGGAGGACGATGTCGGCCTCTTCGGGCGTCGCGGCTTCGGCATAACCTTCGGGCGCCATGACGTCGACCATGCGCGCCGAGTCGTAGACGTTCATCTGGCAGCCATAGGTCTTGACGAAGATTTTCTTGCGCGGCGCGCGGGACTTCGGCTCGGTCATTGAAGCCGGACCCGGCGCGGCGGAACGGGATGGCACTGTTTCATTGGACAATATGTGCGCTCGTCTCCTTCGGACGCTCTCAAATTCGATGGCAAGTGGCGGTCGGCTGTATCCGGGGCTACCCTATCATGTAATGGGCGGCGGCGGGGAGCGACATCTAGGCGCCGGCGCCGGCGAAGCGGCGGACGGTCTCCTCGTCTTCGGCCGGGGCAAGCTCGGCCTCGGGCCAGCGGCCGGTCAGCGCACGGGTCTGACCCTCGCGGCAGCAATTCTCGCAATAGGCGGCCAGCGCCTTGCGATTGCCGATCTCGCGGATCGTCACCGGCTTGTGATATTCGACCACCACCTCGATGGGGCCGAGGGAAAAAGCCTCCCAGAGATGGGGAAAAAGCTCCATATCGCCGTACCAGGCGAAAAAGGGCCGGAAGTAGCGGCCCATCGGCAGACCGTGCAGGCGCACATAGGTGACCGACATCGGCTGGACGACCAGATCGGCCTCGCGGTCTTCCTCGCCGTTAACGATGGTGAGCTGGGCGACGCTCATCAGCGCGCTCTTGAAGGTCAGCACGCGGTTGCCGTCGGACGAGGTGCCTTCCGGGAACAACACCAGCCGGTCGCCGGCGGCGATGCGGGCATGGATCTCGTTGCGCGAATGGGCGGTGCGGGTGCGCCGCTCGCGCTCGACAAAGACGGTTTGCTGCAACTTCGCCAATGTGCCGAAGAAGGGCCAGCCGGCGACTTCGCTTTTGGCGACGAAGGAACAGGGCTCGAGCGAGGCGATGACCGGGATGTCGAGCCATGAGGTGTGGTTGGCGGCGATCAGGCAGGCGCTGCCGGCATGCGGTTCGCCGCGCCGCGTCACGCGGATGCCGACAAGGCGGCAAAGAAAGCGGTGATAGCGATTGGGCAATTTGCGCGCATAGGGCAAGCCAAGCTTCAGTCCCAGCCATTGCGCCGGCATCAGCAGGATGGCCGAGGAAATAAAGCCGGCCAGCAATATGGCGGCCCGTGCGGTTGCCATGTGCGTCTCCACGCCTCCCGTCAATTCTCAACGGCGGTGAGGCTTCACGCCTTGTTGCCCTTGCCGTCCGGCTTCTTGCCGCGATTGAGCGGCACGCCGTAAAGCTCGAGCCGATGATCGACAAGCTCGAATCCGAGCTCGCGCGCGATGATCTGTTGCAGGCGCTCGATCTCGTCGTTGTGAAATTCGATCACGGCGCCGGTCTGAAGATCGATCAGGTGATCGTGATGATCTTCCGTCACCTGCTCGTAGCGCGAGCGGCCGTCGCGGAAATCGTGCCGCTCCAGAATGCCGGCTTCCTCGAACAGGCGCACCGTGCGATAGACGGTGGCAATCGAAATCTTGCTGTCGACATCCGACGCGCGGCGATAGACCTCCTCGACATCGGGATGGTCGTGCGCGACCGAAAGCACACGCGCAATCACGCGGCGCTGATCGGTCATGCGCATGCCCTTTTCGACGCAGAGATTTTCGATCCGGTCGGGATCGCTCGGCATGTCTTCCGGGCGGAGTGCGGCGGTCATGGTGGTCTTGTCGGTCATCGCCAGCATCATAGGCCAACAGACGCCTCGTTGTCATTAGCGCGTGGCCGGCACCGGGGCGCGGCCCTGCCCATATGACCCCTCAAAGATCAAGGATTTACGACAGGGAAGTGGCGCCGAGGTCGAGCTTCAGGACGCGCGCGGCGATGCGGGTCTGGCCCCGCGCGTAATAGCCGGGCCGTGCGCCGACTTCGCGAAAGCCGAGACGGCGATAGAGCGCGAGCGCCGGTTCGTTGTCTTCCGCGACTTCGAGAAAAAGCGTCGCAGCGCCGCCGGCAAGGGCCGTTGCGGCGGCAGCCTCAACCAGGCGGCGGCCGAGACCCTGTCCACGACGTGGCGGGACGACGGCGAGGGTGAGGATCTCAGCCTCGCCGCCGGCGATCCGGACAAGGACGAAGCCGGAAAGCGGCGCGCCCTCGTCCGCATCCGCTATGGCGAGCGCAAAAGTCCCGGGCATGGCGAGAAGACGCGCCAGCGCCGGCTCGTCCCAGGGCGTGTCGAAGCAAAGCGCGTGAAGCGCGGCGGCGTCTGCGAGCCTTTCGGCGGCGAGCGGCCGGATGGCGGCCGTGCTCACGCGGCCTCGCCGGGATCGCGGCCGCCGGGAAGCTTCGCGTCGGGCGCGCGAATATAGAGCGGCGACGGCGCGACGCGAAACGCATCGGCGTCTTCGGTGTCGAGACGCTTCAAGGCAAGCCGCGCCACCGTTTCGGCACGGGGCTGGGCAGGCGCATCGGCGAGGCGGCGCTCGAAACCGTGCAGCGCCTCTTCCAGAAGCGCCGCGCCGGTGCCGACCAGCAGCAGCTTCAGGCGCGGGAGGTGCCTGCCCGCATCCGCGACCGCGACCAGTGCCGGTTCCGTGAGCGGCGCGCCTTCGGCGTCGAAGGCTTGCAGATAGACCTCGCCGCGCTTTGCGTCGAAGGCGGCGACGACCGCTTCGCCCTCGCCCGCGACAACATCGGCTGCGATCGCTTCGAGCGTCGTGATGCCGACAAGCGGCAGCTTGAGCGCCAGCGCGAGGCCGCGCGCGGCGGCGAGACCGACGCGAAGGCCGGTGAAGGTGCCGGGGCCGATGGTGACGGCAAGTGCATCGAGATCGGAAAAGCCGAGTGCGGCTTCGGCAAGTACGGTTTCGATCGCGGGCAGCAATTCCTCGGCATGGCCGCGCGTGCGCAATTCGAAGGCAGCGGCAAGCGGTCCCTCGCCGTCGTGAATGGCGGCGGAGAGCGCGCCTTGCGCGGTGTCGAAGGCGAGGACGATCAAGGCCGCTCCGTTGTCAGACGATCTTGCAGGCGTCGTCGAAAGGAAGACGCGGGCTGCGCGGGAAGAGTGCCGAGGGATCGCCATGTCCGATATTGCAGAGGAAGTTCGACTTCACGTTCGTTCCGGCAAAGAAGAGCTCGTCGACCTTCTTCATGTCGAAGCCCGACATCGGCCCGCAATCGAGACCGAGCGCACGGGCGGCAATCATGAAATAGGCGCCTTGCAGCGAGCCGTTGCGGAAGGCGTTCGTTTCCGCCCATTCGTCCGACCAGTTGAACCAGGTCTTGGCGTCCGGCGCATGCGGGAAGAGTTCGGGAAGACGATCGTAGAACTTCACGTCGTAGCCGATGATCGCGGTGACGGGCGCGGACATGGTTTTCGCGCGATTGCCCTCCATGAGCGCGGGTTCAAGCTTTGCCTTCGCTTCCGGCGACTTCACGAAGACGATGCGTGCGGGCGACATGTTGGCGCTGGTCGGGCCCCACTTCATCAGATCGTAAAGCGCTTTCAGCTTCGCTTCGGAAACCGGCTCGTCCTTCCACGCATTATGCGTGCGCGCGTTTCGGAAAATCGTATCTAGCGCCTCGCCGTCAAGCGTCGTCATGGCCCTGTCTCCTTCATCACAAAGCACCGAATGAACATGGGCGACACGATAGCGCGTTCACGCGCCCGCGCCAGCCCCGCGCGCGTCCGTCTGACCGCGCGTCAGACGGGTGCTCAGACCTGCCGGACCTCGACAATTTCGGGGATGTAGTGTTTCAGCATGTTCTCGACGCCGCGTTTCAGCGTGACGGTGGAGGAGGGACAACCGGCGCAGGCGCCCTGCATGTTGAGAAAGACGATGCCGTCTTCGTAACCCTGAAAGGTGATGTCGCCGCCATCCTGCGCGACGGCGGGGCGGACGCGGGTGTCGAGAAGTTCCTTGATCTCGCGGACGATCTCGCCGTTCTCGCCGTCTCCTTCGGCGGGTGCGCTTTCATCGGCCGAGGCAAAGAGGATCGGCGCGCCGCCGGTGAAATGTTCCATGATCGCGCCGAGCAATGCCGGCTTCAGGTGCTGCCACTCGCCGCCCGATTTTGTGACGGTGATGAAATCGGAACCGAAGAAAACGCCAGCAACATTCTCGACCGCGAAAAGACGCATCGCGAGCGGCGAACGCTCGGCGGCTTCGCGGGTCGGAAAATCGGCGGCGCGCCCTTCGCCCAGAACCTCGCGGCCGGGCAGAAACTTCAGGGTCGCCGGATTGGGCGTCGCCTCGGTTTGTATGAACATCTCAAAACCCTTTTGACGTCGTGGGTAAACGGCGCAGCTCGGCGCTTTCGCTATAGATGGACCGTGACGTGCGCGGAATCAAGCCAGCGCGCGGATCGCCTCTTCGGTGAGATTGCCGGGCACGACCGTCACGGGGATCGGGAACGCCTTGTCCGAGGCGCCGGCGACCATTGTGACGAGCGGGCCCGGACCTTCCTTGCCGGTGCCGGCGGCGAGCACGAGGATCGCGATGTCGCGGTCTTCCTCGATCAGTTGCTTCACTTCCTCCGGGCGGCGGCCTTCGCGGATCACGAGTTCCGGTACGATGCCGGCATATTCGTTGACATGGGCGGCGAGGCGGTGAAGCAGTTCTTCGGCTTCGGCGCGCGCTTCCTCGCGCATGATGTTCTGTACACCGAGCCATTGTTGCGAAGCCTCGCCCGGCTCGAGCACGGCAAGCAGCGTGACGACGCCGTTGGTATGCGTGGCGCGGAGGCTGGCGAAGTGGATGGCGACTTCCGATTCCGGCGTGCCGTCGACGACGACAAGAAACTTGCGCCGCTTCGTGGTCGCCTTGCCGGTCCGGTCTGTCTTGCTCTGGCTCATGGGCGCGATGCTGCCACCGGCGGCGGCGCGGAGCAAGCGGCGGAATCGTCGCGCTATTTCAGAAGGATATTGCTGATTTCGCGCAACTGGGTGCGGGCGCGCAGAAGATAAAAGCCCTGGGCCGCCAGATGATTGGGCTGGAACTGGGCGTCGGGCGAGCCGTTCATCACGACCAGCGGATCGAGAAGGGCGCCCTTGCGGAGCGTCGCGATCATCTCGTCCCAGGATTTTTGCAGGTTGCGCTCCTTGATGACTTGCGCGAAATCGCGGCCGAGCGCGTCGAGGATCATGTGGTAGCCGTAGAGCTTGCCCTTGGTCAGATAAAAGATGTCGTCGGCGGTACTGTCGAACAGGCTGCCGGATTCCTCGGCGATGTGACGGTCGATCATGGCAGACGACGAACCGAGATCGGCGGCGAAACGGTCGATGGTCGCCAGAAGATTGTCGGCGCGCTTGTCGAAATTCGCTTCGCCGCGCGCCAGACGGTTGTTGTAGCTCAGCAGCCGCGCCCGCGCTTCGCGATATTGCGATTCCGAACTTGCCTGCGGCATCAGCGAGACCGTCGGCGTCCAAATCCAGATGTTTCCGGGATATTGCAGCCGGCCTGCCGCGCGCTGCAGGTCGCTGTCGGCTTCCGACGAACCGCGTGTGCGGCCGAGCTGGTCGGTCAGCTCGAAGCCGAAGCGCGCCAGCGCCGACATGATGCCCTGCTGATAGTTCGGCATGTTGTCGAGCAGCGCGCCGGGCATGAAGAAGGGATCGTTGGCGACCCAGCTATTCCGGTTGACCTCGCGGTCGATCAGCGCGGCGGCGACAGCGACCGCCTCGCTGCCGCCGGGCACGAAGTCCGTTGCATCGGGCACGAAATCCGGGTCGTCGTCGACGGTGTGTACCCAGATCATGCCGATCGGATAATAAAGCAGGATGACGACGGCGAACGCGATGGCGGCGCGGCGCAGAATGCCGCCCATGCCGGGCCGGTTGAGCGCGGCGGAGATGCCGGCAAAGGAGAGGCGGCGGGCGGCGGGCGCGGAGGCGGTTGCGCTGCCGTCGCCGCGACGATACATCCAGCGGTGACGCAGCCTGTCCCACATATCGGCGAGGCGGTCACGGAGGGACATCGATCGGGGCTCCTTCTGGCGGCGACAATGCGCGTTCAGTCTAGATGGTGCCGATACCCGGCGCGATCAAGTTCATCCGGCCTCAGATGAAACCGACGAATTCCTTGACGCGGGCGACGACCGGATCGGCGATGGCGCGGGCGCGTTCCGCGCCCTCGGCCAGCACCTTGTCGATATAGACCGGATCGGCCATCAGGCGCTTCATTTCATCCGTGATGGGCGAAAGCTTTTCGACGGCAAGGTCCGCCAGCGCCGGTTTGAAGACCGAGAACTGGGCGGCCGGAAAGCGCGCCAGCACCTCGGCTTTCGTGATGCCGGCAAGCGCGGCATAGATGCCGACCAGATTGTCGGCGCCGGCGCGATCCTTCAATCCCTCGACGGTTTCCGGCAAGGGCTCGGGATCGGTCTGGGCCTTGCGGATTTTCTTTGCGATGTCGTCGGCGCTGTCGCGCATGGTGATGCGCGAAAGATCGGAAGGATCGGACTTCGACATTTTCTTCGTGCCGTCGCGCAAACTCATCACGCGCGTCGCCGGGCCCATGATCAACGGCTCGGGCAACGGAAAGAAGTTCTGCGCGCCGAAATCATTGTTGAATTTCTGCGCCGTGTCGCGAGCAAGCTCCAGATGCTGCTTCTGGTCGTCGCCGACCGGCACATGCGTCGCGCGGTAGGCGAGAATGTCAGCGGCCATCAGCACCGGATAGGCATAGAGGCCGACCGATGCTTTTTCGCGATCCTTGCCGGCCTTGTCCTTGAACTGCGTCATGCGGTTGAGCCAGCCGATGCGGGCGACGCAGTTCAGAATCCAGGCAAGCTCGGCATGCGCCGCGACTTTCGACTGGTTGAAAATAACGTTCGTGGACGGATCGAGCCCCGCCGCGATATAGGCGGCGACAACCTCGCGCGTGTTCGACGCCAGTTCCTTCGGCTCCTGCCAGACCGTGATCGCGTGCATGTCGACCACGCAATAGATGCATTCATGCGTCTTCTGCAGCGGCACGAAATTGCGGATCGCGCCGAGATAATTGCCGAGATGCAGATTGCCGGTCGGCTGTACGCCTGAAAATACGCGGTTGTGGGGCTGTTCCATCGCTCGAATCCGTGGCCTCGCGCCGCCCCTGAAGCGGGCGTGCGGAGGGTTTATGCGGCGGGAGCGAAATGAAGGCAATCCCCCGCCAGATAAGAACGGTTCGCAGAAAAAGGGCCCACTGTCATCGAACTGTCAAAAAACTGTCACAAACGGCGCAGGGGACAATTTATCCCCGGGTTTATCCCCGGATTTATCCCCGCTTCGGTCAGCAGGGCTGCCCCAAAAAAAGTAATCCCCGGTCTGGCGCGCTCAATTCTCAGAAGTCGAATCGCAATCCCACTCTCAGATCGTGATCGCGGGCATCGGAGGCGAGTTCGCCCGAATAGCCGAGGGTCAGCGTCGTGCCGGCGGCGAGCCTCGCAGAGGCCGCCGCGTCGAGGGCGAGCGCGTTTTCCGAGATCGGCGTACCGCGGACCGCGAAGGTGGCGGCGGGGGCCGAGGCGAAGGCGGCGCGCGAGGTGGGCTCGACGTCGCCGAAGGCGTGACGCCAGGCGGCGGCGCCGGTCAGGCCGACGCTGCCGGCCTGATGACGGGCGCGCAGGCCGAGCGTCGAGACGCCGGTGGTACTGGAGGTCGAGCCGAAGGTCAGCGCGGCGGGGCCGCCGGTTTCGGTGAAGCCTTCGGTCTCGACATGGACGCCGGCGAGACCGGCGAAGGGGGTGAGCACGAGGGGGCCGAGATCGAGATCGTGTCCGGCTTCCATGCCCGCCTGGAAGGTGTGCGTCGCGTAGCCGGCCGAAAGGTTGTTCGTCAGTCCACCGACGATCACGGTGCGGCTCGCATCCACCTTGCCGTAACCATAGGCGACAACCCCCTTCACGTCGAAGGCACCGAGCTTCGTGCCGGCATAACCGGCGAGGTGGAAATTGTCGCTGTCGCCGGAGGAGGACCGCGCCTTGACGTCGTAGCTTGAGCGGCTGTAGCCCGCCGCGATGCCGGCGCGGACGCCATCCGCGATCTCGCGGTCGATGCCGCCGATGAAGCCGTAGCTGTCGCGGTCGATCGTGGCGGCGTTGCCGTTGTCGTCGGTCCGGCCCCAGCTTCCGAAGAGCTGACCCCAGACGGCGGCGGCGCCCGGCGCCGCGTCGCCCGCCGCCGGCGCATGGGCGAGGCTCGCAAGCCCGCCACCGCCCGAGCCGAGGATCGCCGCAAGACGATCCAGCAATTTCTGTCGGATCTGCTGGGCGGTCATCAATTGCGAGGTCAAGGAACTGGCATGGGCTTCGCCCGACAATGCGTCGAAAGCGGCGCGCGCCTCTTCCTCGGTCATCAGGACGATCTCGTCATAGAGCGGATGGCCGGGACCGAATGTCTGAACCGCGTTCGATACGCTTTGCTGGTTCGGCGTATGGGCGACATCGACAAAGTCGACATCGTTTTGAAGGAGTTCGAGAAAGACGTTGTTGGCGTCGTAGGACAGTTCGGGCGCCAGGAAGGCGAAGCTCGCCGTCGCGGCGCCGAAGGCGCCGGTGACGCCGCCCGTCGCCGAGAGGATCGTGTAGACGAGGCCGGGCGTGTAGGTGGAGCCGTCGTCGGTGCCGTTTTCGGGAATGACCGAGACCGATGCGCCGCTGTCGATCGTCAGCGAGCCGGCGATGTCGATGAAATCGTTGTTGACACCGGGCGTGTTGCCGCCGCCGTTGAGCTCGACTTCATAGATCGAACCTGCGTTGAAGGCGAAGTCGCCCGCGACGTTCAGTGTACCGATCGAATTGCCTGGCGCGACCGTGGCGCCGGAGCCGAGCGCGGTCGTGCCGACGGTTCCCGAGCCGCCAAGGCGAGCGGCAACGACATCGAGTGTGCCGCCGAGAAGACCGTTGACGATCAGCATGCCCGCCTCGACGAAGCTCGCGCCGGCGAAAGCCGAACTGTCGCCGGTCAGCGTTGTCGTGCCCGCGCCGAGCTGCCGGAAGTCACCCGAACCGGACATCGCACCGGCATAGGTGTAGGTATTTGAACGGTCGATGGCGAAGGTGCCGTCATTGGCCACGTCGCCCGCGAGCGCGCCCGCGGCGCCGCCATTGCCGAGCTGCAACGTGCCGCCCGAAATCGTTGTGCCGCCGGTATGGGTGGCAGCGGCGGTGAACACCGTCTCGCCGTTTTCGACCAGCACCTCGCCGTCGCCGGAAATGCTGGCGCCAAAGAGATGGTTGCTATCCGTGTGATTGAAAACCAGCGTGCCGTCTCCGGCGCCGAAGGCAACGGCGGCGGCATCCAGCGTGCCCGCGCCCGCCGCCGCGTCGCCCGAGGCGGCGCCGATGTTCAGGCGGCCGGTGGAACCGACACCGAGCGCGACGGCGACCGCGCCGCCCGCCTCGACCGTGCCGCCATCGGAAACGGTCAGCGCGCCGTCGCCGGAACTGCCGACATAGAGAGCGCCGCTGCTGGTCCAGATCGAACCCGCGCCGGAGACTGTGACTTCGCCGGTGCCGCCGGCGAGCTCGCCGATATAGCCGGCGGTGTTCGAGACCGAACCGCCATTGACGATCGAGAGCGCGCCGCCGGGATTGCCGCCCGAGCCCGTGGCCGAGCGTCCGACGATCAGGGCGCCGCTGTTGGTCCAGACGGAATCCGCGCCATCGACCGTGACGGCGCCCGAGGCGGAGTCGGCGTAACCGACGACGCCGGTCGTGTTCGAAACCGCGCCGCCATCCGTGATGTCGAGTGTGCCGGAACCGGAGAGGCCGACATAGAGCAGCGCGCTGTTGGTCCAGACGGAATCCGCACCATCGACCGTGACTTCGCCGGAACTTCCAGCCTCATAGGCAATATAGCCGGTCGTGTTCAAAACCGTGCCGCCGCCCGCGATGTCGAGCGTGCCAAAACCAAAATTGCCGACCAGGAGAAACGCGGTGCTGGCCCAAGCGGAATCCGCACCGGAGACCGTGACCGCACCTGTACCGTCGCTCCATGCGCCGATTTGTCCGCTATCGCTGGTGACCGTGCCGCCGTCCAGAATGTCGAGTGTGCCAGCGCCCGTATGCCCGATCGCTAGCTGGCTGCTGTTGGTCCAGATCGAATCCGCGCCGGAGACCGTGACTTCGCCGTCGCCGGTGTCGTGGTAGCCGATATAGCCCGTAGTGTTCGACACCGCGCCGCCACCGGTGATGCCGAGCGTGGCGCCGCCCAAGACGCCGATATAGAGTGCGCCGGAATTGGTCCAGGCGGAATCCGCACCATCGACCGTGACCGCGCTGCTACCCGCCGCGAAATAGCCGACCAGACCGTCGACATTGGAAACCGTGCCACCGTCCGAAATGGCGAGCGTGGCATCGCCCGAATTGCCGACGGCGAGGTTGCCGCTCAGGTTCCATTCCGAGCCCGCGCCGTCGACCGCGACATCGCCGGAACTGCCCGCCTGGTTGGCGATGTAGCCATTGGTATTGGAGACCACGCCGCCGCCGGTGATGTCGAGCGTGCCCGAGCCGAAGTCGCCAACGTAGAGTCCGCCACTGTTGGTCCAGGTGGTGCCCGCGCCATCGACCGTGACTTCGCCGGTGCCGCCGGCGGCTGCGCCGATATAGCCCGTTGTATTGGCGACCGCGCCGCCGCCGGCGATGCCGAGCGTACCGGCGCCGGAAAAGCCCACTCGGAGGTCGGCGCTGCTGGTCCAGGTGGAATCCGCGCCGGAGACCGTGACTTCGCCGGTGCCACCGGCGCCGAACCCGATATAGCCGAAGGTATTGGAGACCGAGCCGCCATCCGTGATGTCGAGCGCGCCGGTGCCGGCATTGCCGACGCGGAGGTCGCCGCTGTTGGTCCAGGTGGAATTTTCGCCATCGACCGTCACTTCGCCGGCGCCGACAGCGTTGCTGCCGATACGGCCGCCGGTACTGGAGACCGCGCCGCCGCCGGTGATGTCGAGCGTGCCCGTGCCGTCATTGCCGACGGTGAGGGTGCTTGAATTGGTCCAGGTGGAACCCGCGCCGGAGACCGTGACTTCGCCGGAACCGCCAGCCTCAAAGGCGATATAGCCGGTCGTGTTCGAAACCGCGCCGCCGCCGGAAATGTCGAGCGCGCCCGAGCCGAAAAGGCCGACATTGAGGGTGCTCGAATTGGTCCAGGTCGAATCCGCGCCGTCGACCGCGACTACGCCGGTGCTGCCGGCGAGTTCGCCGATATAGCCCGTTGTATTGGAGACCGCGCCGCCATCGGTGATCGAGAGCGCGCCGCCGGGGACGCCGCCCGCGCCTGTGGCCGAGCGGCCGACGCTCAACGTGCTGCTGTTGGTCCAGGTGGAATTCTCGCCATCGACCGTGACTTCGCCGGTGCCGGTGGCGTTGGTGCCGATACGGCCGACGGTATTGGAGACCGCACCGCCGCCCGAGATGTCGAGTGTGCCGGAACCGGAAAAGCCGACGGTGAGGGTGCTCGAATTGGTCCAGACGGAATCCGCGCCGGAGACCGTGACTTCGCCGGTGCCGGTGTCGTTGGCGCCGACAAGGCCGTCTGTGTTCGAGACCGCGCCGCCGCCGGAAATGTCGAGCACGCCAGAGCCGAAATCGCCGACGAAGAGGGAGCCTGAGTTGGTCCAGACGGAATCCTCGCCGGAGACCGTGACTTCGCCGATACCGGTGGAGTTGGTGCCGATTTGGCCGACTGCGCTCGACACCGCGCCGCCGCCCGCGATGTCGAGCGTGCCCGAGCCGGAATTGCCGACAGTGAGGATGCTCGAATTGGTCCAGACGCCGGCGCCATCGACCTCGACCGCGCCGCTGTTGCCGGCGGAACTGCCGATCACGCCGATTGAGGACACAGCACCCGGGGCGCCGATTTGCGCGGTGCCGCCATTGTCGATAATTGCGTCGTCGCCGGCCGTGGGGACACCAAGCGGGTCCCAGTTGAGAGGCTCGAACCAGCTGCCGGTGCCGGGATTGTCCCAGCTTGCCGCCTGCGCCGGCGCCGCCGGAACCAGGAGACCCGCACACAGAACCAACCCCGCGCGCGCCGCCTTGCGGCCCGCACCGTACCGACGCCCTTTACCCATTGCCCCCCGAAACCCCCAATTCAAGCGCGGACCACCCCTGACCCCGCGCGGTTACTTTCCAACTTATCGGAGCGCGGTTTCGGGGATTGCGCAAGCGGAATCCCGATTCGAGACGGGGTTTTTTCGGACAGGGTAAAGGGATTCCCCGCAATTCATTGATTTTGTCAGGTTTTTCTTCTCAACCCCGCCTGAGGGCGCGGCGGAGGCCGGCGAGCGTGGCTGCGCCGGTGATCTGGCAGAGGAAGAAATAGACGAGAGCGCCGCCGGCGATCAGGCCGAGAAGGGTGGCGAGCGCGAGCGGCAGCGCGGCGGCGAGGGGGGCTTCGAGCGCAGCGCGGCCGAACCAGAGCGTGACGCCCATGCCGAT
>JAHBYM010000160.1 GCA_019635975.1 Parvibaculum sp.
ACCTCGCCGAGATTGTGCGGCGGGATGTTGGTCGCCATGCCGACGGCAATGCCGCCCGCGCCGTTGACCAGCAGGTTAGGCACTTCGGACGGCAAGACGACAGGCTCTTTTTCGGAGCCGTCGTAATTGTCCTTGAAGTCGATCGTGTCCTTGTCAATGTCGCGCATCAGCGCATGGGCGGACTTCGCCATGCGGACTTCGGTGTAACGCATGGCAGCCGGCGGATCGCCGTCGACCGAACCGAAATTTCCCTGCCCGTCGAGCAGCGGCAGGCGCATCGAGAAGTCCTGCGCCATGCGCACCAGCGCGTCGTAAATCGACTGGTCGCCATGCGGGTGATATTTGCCGATGACGTCGCCGACGACGCGGGCGGACTTGCGATAGGGCTTGTTCCAGTCGTAGCCGTTTTCGTTCATCGAAAAGAGGATGCGGCGGTGAACGGGCTTGAGGCCGTCCCGCGCATCCGGCAGCGCGCGGCTGACGATGACGCTCATCGCGTAATCGAGATAGGAGGCGCGCATTTCTTCTTCGATGGAGATCGGGGAAACGTCGCGCTCCGGCGGCGGACCGTCGCCCGCGCCGCCCGTCGGAGGCTGCGATGCGCCGCCGCCGTTCAGGCCGTTTTCCATATCGGTATCGCCGCCCGGGGCCGGCTCGTTACCCGGAATGTCGCTGTCTTGGGTATCGGACAAGTGTTTTTCTGACGTTGCAGAGTGCCGCCGCGCGGGCCGAAATCGCGCGTCGCGGGAGCGCTCGAAAGGAACAAAAACGAGGGCCGGCGGCAGGCGCCGAATCCCTCTGACTGACTGCTGCAAAGACTATCAGTTTCGCCCTGTCACGGCAACTTCAAAGACAGTCGGGAGGGGGTTGTAAGCCGTTGTAATAAAAAGGAAAAACAGGCCCGATAATTGGCATCGATATCCGGCCGCGGCCTCTAGTCGCTAACGTCCGGGCCGTCAAGATACTCCTTGAACAACATTGCAAAATCCGCGACGTGGAACGGCTCGTACAGGGACCGCAATTCGACATGGCGTAAAAATACCGAGCGGTCGATTTTCATCTCGTGCGCGATGTCCTCACGGACCGCGCGGTGGCGGCGGGTGCCAGGCGCAAGCCTTGAAATCGCGCCCCAGATGCCTTCCTGCGACGAGTCCACCAGAACGCCTTTGTGCATCGAAGACGCGCCGATAAATTCACCAACGGAAACAGGGTCGAACAGGAGACCGCATTCGCTTGCCCGATCGATCATCCATTTGAGCGTTACGTCGGAGAGTCCGGTTTCGGGATAGCCGCCGCCGACATTCGAATGGCTGCCGGCGAACCAGCGCTGTACAAGCCTGCCACCCCATTGCACAGGTTTTTCCCAGATCGTCGGTTCGAAAAACTTTCGCCGTTCGTCGACGGCCATCGCATGAAAGGCATTCTCGATCGCCGTGCCGAGCATGACGTCGTGAAACTCCTCGGGACGCTTTCCCACCGGCAAACCAAGGTCCCGCGCACGGCGCCGCAATTTCGCAATCAACGCGGTTTCCGGAATTCCAAGAGCGCCGACTGTGTCGAAGACGCCGACACAGCGGATCGCGGGAAAGTGCCTGACAGCCGGGTCCCTTTTTTGATGATAGGGATGGCCCTTTCGCAGTTCAGGCTTGCAACGGTAATAGTCAAAGGCCTGCGGCAGTTCGCCGACTTCGCGTTTCGTCATCAGGCCGACGGCGCCGATCAGCCCGGCGAGACTGCGCGCCGTGTAGGCGCCCCTGCTGAAGCCGAAGATATAAAGGTCGTCGGCGCCCGGCTCGAAGTTGTTGGCGACCCACTGGTATGCCATGTGGATGTTCGCATCGAGCCCCGCGCCGGTCGCGCCATCGCTCAAGCGCCGCACCTTGCGCCCATTCGTCCCGACACCCTTGAGATAGTAGACGACCTGCGGCACGCCGTCGTCGCCAACGCGCCGCAGCGCCCGCATCATTTTCAGTATGTTGGTCGAATGGTGCTTGCCGTCGGCCGTCTCCGGCTCGTTCCATGTGCCGTCGAGAAAGACCGCCAGCCGCTTTTTCGTCGCCATCGCGCTTCGCTCTCCACCGCGTTTCGTCCATAAGTTACCATAGTCAACCCAGAAGCGCGACGAGGGCCGGAAAATGCTCTAGCTTCGCGACAACCGATATTTGTCTACGGAGAGCTGTTCCCATGAGTCTCAAAGCCGCCATCCTTCCGGTGACGCCGTTTCAACAAAACTGCACGCTGATCTGGAACGATGAGACCATGCGCGGCGCGGTCAGCGACCCGGGCGGCGATCTCGACCGGATCAAGGCGGCCGCCGCCGATGCCGGCGTCACCATCGAGAAAATTCTGCTGACGCATGGGCATCTCGATCACGCATCGGCCGCCGGCGACCTCGCGCGCGAGCTCGGCGTGCCGATCGAAGGCCCGCACAAGGACGACCTGTTCCTGATTGAGGCGCTTCCCGACCAGGCCGCGAAGTATGGTTTTCCGATGGTCGGCGGTTTCCTGCCCGACCGCTGGCTTGAAAACGGCGACACGGTGGAAGTTGCCGGGCTCACCTTCGATGTACGCCACTGCCCCGGCCACACGCCGGGCCATGTGATTTTCTTCCACGCGCCGTCGCGCCTTGCCATTGTTGGCGATGTGCTGTTTCAGGGCTCGATCGGACGCACGGATTTACCGCGCGGCGATTATGGCGCGTTGATCCAATCCATTCGCGAGCGGTTGTGGCCTCTTGGCGACGATGTGACTTTCGTGCCGGGACATGGGCCGCTGTCGACCTTCGGCGCCGAGCGGCGCGGCAATCCGTTTGTCGCGGATTCAAATTTCGGCTGACGCCCGAACCGGAAACGATAGACAAGCGCTGCGTTATCGGGTTCCCTAGCGCCGCTGACAAATAGTCAATAAAAGCCCGAAAAGGGCCACGGGTGCGGGCGCATGTGCGAACGGACGGCGGCGCAAGGGGAGCGAATGCAAGAACAGAAGAAAGTCACGCGGGGCCAGATCGGCGCTTACGCCCTGCCCTCGATTCCGATGGCGGCGCTGGGCTTGCCCATCGTCGTCTACCTGCCGCCCTTTTACGGCCACGAAATGGGCCTCGGACTGACCGTTGCCGGCACGATCTTCATGCTGGCGCGCTTCTGGGATGTGTTCACCGATCCCGTGCTCGGCATGGTGTCGGACCGATTTCCGAGCCGCTGGGGACGGCGGCGGCACTGGATCGTGCTTTCGACGCCGATCCTGCTCGTTGCCGGCTACATGCTGTTCATGCCCTCGCCACCCATCACCTGGGTCTATCTCGCCGTCTGGATGTTCGTGCTCTATATCGGCTGGACGCTGCTGACGATCTCGCACATGTCGTGGGGCGCCGAACTCTCGGGCGAGTACGACGAACGCTCGACGATTCAGGGCGTGCGCGAATTTCTGCTGATCCTCGGCATGTTCGCGGTGCTGGCGCTGCCGGCGATCATCGAGATGGCGGCGGAAGGCGGCGCCGGCGGCCGCGAGAAGGTCGCGGCGATGGGCTGGTTCATTCTCATTCTGCTGCCGATCACTGTCGGGCTCGCCGTCTGGCTCGCACCCGAATTCAAGAGCGCGCCGCAGGCGCAAATTCCGTGGCAGAAGGCCTGGGGCATCATCGCGCGCAACCGGCTGTTGCAGCGGGTGCTGGTGGCGGACCTGCTGGTCAACATCGCGCCGGCGATCACCGGCTCTCTATATATCTTCTTTGCCATCCATGTGATGGAGCTGCCGCGCCATGCGAGCCTGTTGCTGCTCGTTTATTTCATTTTCGGCTTTGTCGGCATTCCGTTCTGGATCCGCCTCAGCCACATGGCCGGCAAGCACAAGACGCTCGCCATCGCGATGTGCTACGGCGCGGTTGCCCTGCCACTCGTCATCTTTTTCCCGCGCGGGGAGTTCTGGTGGCTGTTCGTCGGCAATTCGCTTTACGGCATCGCCTATGGCGCCGGTTCCTTCCTGCTGCGTTCGATCATGGCCGATGTGATCGACACCGACTATCTGGAGACCGGACAGCGGCGCACCGGGCTCTATTATTCGCTGCTGACGATGACCGCCAAGATCGGTGCGGCGCTGGCCGTCGGCATCACCTATCCAATTCTCGACTATATCGGCTTCATGCCGGGCGGCGGGAATTCACCCGAAACGCTCAACCAGTTTATGGCGATGTATGTGACGCTGCCGGCGCTGACCATGCTGGCGGCGGCGGCCGTGATGTGGGGTTTCCCGCTCGGCAAGGCGGAACAGACGCAATTGCGGGAGCGAATCCGTGCGCTTGAGGGCGAGCACAAGCCACACGACGCCAGCGATGCGGCCGCGGCCGTGGTGCAGGTCGGTTCGGCGGGCGGCATTGTCGACCGAAGCGGCGACTGAGGAGAGCGCCTTGAGCGAACGCGCCATCGACCGGCTTCTCGCGATCATGGCGCGGCTGCGCGACCCCGATGGCGGCTGCCCCTGGGATCTCGAACAGGATTTCGCGTCGATCGCGCCCTACACGATCGAGGAAGCCTATGAAGTCGCCGAGGCGATCGAGCGCGGCGACATAGGCGAGTTGAAGGACGAGCTCGGCGACCTGCTGTTGCAGGTCGTGTTCCATGCGCAGATGGCGACTGAGCAAGGCGCGTTCGGCTTCGACGATGTGGCGGCGGCGATTTCCGACAAGATGGTGCGGCGGCATCCGCATGTGTTCGGCGACGAGACGCAGCGCGAGGCCGGCGCCGTCAAGGGCCGGTGGGAAGAGATCAAGGCCGAAGAGCGCACGGCGAAAGGCGCCCGGCCCGCGAGCATTCTCGACGATGTGCCGCTTGCCCTGCCCGCGCTCACCCGCGCCGTCAAACTGCAGAATCGCGCAGCGCGTGTCGGCTTCGACTGGCCGGAAACGCGCATGGTGATCGAGAAGCTCAACGAGGAGATGCTGGAGCTTTCGGAGGAAATCGCCAAGGGCGGCGATGCCGACCGGCTGGAAGACGAGATGGGCGACCTGCTGTTCGTCTATGCCAATCTCGCCCGGCACATGAAGGTCGATCCCGAAGCCGCGCTCCGGCGCGCCAATGCGAAGTTCCGCCGCCGTTTCGGGCGGATCGAGGAAAAGCTTGCGGCGGATGGCCGGACGCCCGAACAATCGACGCTTGAGGAAATGGACGCATTGTGGGACGAAGCCAAGCGCGAGGAACGCAAGGGCTAAAGATGCGCGCGTAGCGCACGGATGCTCTCGGCCGTGCGCTGCCAGCTCTCCTCGTCGCGGGCGACGAGATGCGGTCCCTTCAGGGTGCGCGGCGAATAATCGAGGCCGGTTTCGATGTCGCGGACAACGCCGCCCGCCTCGCGCAGGATCAGCGTTCCCGGCACATGGTCCCAGGGCAGCATCCGGTAGTAGGTGACGAAGTCGTGGCGGCCGCGCGCGACGGATGTGTAGTC
>JAHBYM010000161.1 GCA_019635975.1 Parvibaculum sp.
CAGCGCGGCATCGTCTATATCGACGAGGTCGACAAGATCAGCCGCAAGTCCGACAATCCGTCGATAACGCGCGACGTGTCGGGCGAAGGCGTGCAGCAGGCATTGCTGAAGATCATGGAAGGTACGGTTGCCTCCGTGCCGCCGCAGGGCGGGCGCAAGCATCCGCAGCAGGAATTCCTGCAGGTCGACACGACCAACATTCTCTTCATCTGCGGTGGTGCGTTCGCGGGCCTCGAGAAGATCATCGGCCAGCGCGGCAAGGGTGCCGGCATCGGCTTCAGCGCCAAGGTTCAGTCGGTCGAAGACCGGCGCACCGGCGAGGTCCTGAAGGATCTGGAGCCCGAGGATCTGCTGAAGTTCGGCCTGATCCCCGAATTCGTCGGCCGTATGCCGGTTCTGGCGACGCTGGAGGATCTCGACGAGGAAGCGCTCGTCACCATCCTGACTCAGCCGAAAAATGCGCTGGTGAAGCAGTATGAGCGCCTGTTCGAGATGGAGAATGTGCGTCTGACCTTCTCCGAAGAAGCGCTTCGCTCCATCGCCCGCAAGGCGATCGAACGCAAGACCGGCGCGCGTGGATTGCGCTCCATTCTCGAAGCGATCCTGCTCGACACGATGTTCGAACTGCCGACGCTTGAGGGCGTCGAGGAGGTCGTCATCAGCGGGGAGGTGGTCGAAGGCAAGGCGCGCCCGCTCTATATCTATGCGGAGCGGCAGGGCGACGTCGGCACCAGCGCCTGACGAGCTGAAAACCTGCATTTTTCATGCATCGGCAAGTGGCCTTGAAAGCGCGGTCTTTCAGGGCCATTTTCCTTTTAACCGATGGCCCCGGCGCTGACGCAGGCTGGGGACCGGAAACGCCCGAATTCCGGGCGGCGCCCGCGAATCCCGCTATTCTGGCCCTCATACGGCCATCAGCATTCATTCAGAATCGGATGCTAGGCTGGAGTTTCGCTGCGGGCGGCAGTCGAGTCAGGTAAAGGCAGGAAGTAACATGACCGAGAAAGAAAAGCGCAATCAGGATACGAAGGCAGGCGCCGGCGGCGATGCCCTTGTGTTGCCGGTGCTGCCGTTGCGCGACATTGTCGTTTTCCCCCACATGATCGTGCCGCTCTTTGTCGGCCGCGAAAAATCGGTGCGGGCGCTCGAAAATGTCATGCAGGACGACAAGCAGATTTTGCTGGTCGCCCAGAAAAATGCCGCGGACGATAATCCGAACACGGACGACATCTACGAAATCGGCGCCATCGGCACCGTGCTGCAACTCCTCAAGCTGCCCGACAACACCGTCAAGGTGTTGGTGGAGGGCGTGCGCCGGGCGCGCGTCAAGCGCTACGTCGACAACCCCGAATTCTTCGAGGCCGAAGTCGAGGCGATCGACGAGACCGAAACGGACGGCGATCAGATCGAAGGCCTGGCGCGCTCCGTCGTCTCTCAGTTCGAAGGCTATGTGAAGCTCAACAAGAAGGTGCCGCCGGAGGTGCTGGGCTCGATCGGACAGATCGAGGACCCGGCGAAGCTGGCCGACACGGTCGCGAGCCACATCAACATCAAGATTCCCGAGAAGCAGGAACTTCTCGAAATGTCGTCGGTCGCCGGCCGGCTGGAGCGCGTCTATTCGCTGATGGAAGGCGAGATCGGCGTGCTGCAGGTCGAAAAGCGTATCCGCAGCCGCGTCAAGCGCCAGATGGAGAAGACGCAGCGCGAGTACTATCTGAACGAGCAGATGAAGGCCATTCAGAAGGAGCTTGGCGACGGCGACGACGGTCGCGAGGAAATCCGCGAACTCGAAGAGCGCATCCAGAAGGTCAAGCTCTCCAAGGAAGCACGCGAGAAGGCGGTCGCCGAACTGAAGAAGCTGAAGCAGATGAGCCCGATGTCGGCCGAGGCCACCGTCGTGCGCAACTATCTCGACTGGCTGCTCTCGGTGCCGTGGAAGCAGAAGAGCCGCGTCAAGAAGGATCTGGCAAACGCGCAGGAAATTCTCGACGCCGATCACTACGGTCTCGACAAGGTCAAGGAGCGCATCGTCGAATATCTGGCCGTGCAGAACCGCGCCAACAAGCTGAAGGGGCCGATCCTCTGCCTCGTCGGCCCGCCCGGCGTTGGCAAGACCTCGCTCGGCAAGTCGATCGCGCGTTCGACGGGCCGCGACTTCGTGCGCATGTCGCTCGGCGGCGTACGCGACGAAGCGGAAATCCGTGGGCACCGCCGCACCTATATCGGCTCGATGCCCGGCAAGGTCATCCAGTCGATGAAGAAGGTGAAGCACACCAATCCGCTCTTCCTGCTCGACGAGATCGACAAGATGGGTTCGGATTTCCGTGGCGATCCCTCATCGGCGCTGCTCGAGGTTCTCGATCCCGAGCAGAACAACGCCTTTGCCGACCACTATCTGGAGGTTGACTACGATCTCTCCGACGTCATGTTCGTGACGACGGCGAACACGCTCAACATCCCCGAGCCGCTGATGGATCGGATGGAGATCATCCGTATCGCTGGCTACACCGAGGACGAAAAGGTCGAGATCGCCCGCCGCCACCTGATCCAGAAGGCGGTAGACGGTCATGGTCTGCGCAAGGGCGAATGGTCGATCGACGACGAGGCCTTGCGCCATTTGATCCGCGTCTACACGCGGGAGGCCGGCGTCCGCAATCTTGAGCGCGAGCTGAACAACCTGGCGCGCAAGGCCGTCAAGCGCATCCTGACCGATCCGGAAACGAAGTCGGTCAAGCTGACGATGGAAAACATCGCCGACGATGCCGGCGTGCCGAAATACCGGTTCGGCGAAGCCGAAGGCGAGGATCAGGTCGGCATCGTTACCGGTCTGGCATGGACGGAAGTCGGCGGCGAGCTGCTGACGATCGAAGGCGTGATGATGCCCGGCAAGGGCCGCATGACGGTAACGGGCAATCTGCGCGACGTCATGAAGGAATCGATCTCCGCGTCGAGTTCCTTCGTCCGCTCCCGTGCGACCCGTTTCGGCATCGAGCCGCCATTGTTCGATCGCCGCGACATCCACGTCCACGTGCCGGAGGGCGCGACGCCCAAGGACGGCCCGTCGGCGGGCGTCGCAATGACCACCGCCATCGTCTCGGTGATGACGGGCATTCCCGTCCACAAGGACGTGGCGATGACCGGCGAGATGACGCTCCGCGGGCGTGTGCTTCCCATCGGCGGTCTCAAGGAGAAGCTTCTGGCGGCGCTCCGCGGCGGCATCAAGAAGGTGCTGATCCCGCAGGACAACGCCAAGGACCTCGCCGAGATTCCGGACAATGTGAAGAACGGCCTCGAGATTGTGCCGGTCAACACCATCGACGAAGCGCTGAAACATGCGCTGACCCGCATGCCGGAGCCGATCGAATGGGACGAGGACGCTTGGGCAGCCGAGCAAGCCGCCGCTGGCCGCAGCCGGCCCGACACCAATGAGCCAGTTATGGCACATTAAAGGCGCCGAACACCCGTCGGGCGGTCGTGCAAGGCAAAACGGGAGCCTCCGGGCTCCCGTTTCTGCGTTTGGCACCTCGAATTTTCCGCAGAATTCCTTTGTTTTTACTTTGACCCCCTTCTTGGCAGACGAGTAGACTCTTAATGCTTGAGGGAATCCCGATTCCCCGCCATCGCATCAGAAGGGGCCCGACGTGAATAAGAACGATCTCATTGCAGAAGTGGCGGACCGGACCGGTCTATCCAAGGCCGATGCGACCAAGTCCGTCGACTATGTGTTCGACATCATCACGGACTCGCTGAAAAAGGGCGAAGAGGTCCGGCTGGTGGGCTTTGGCACGTTCAACGTGTCGAACCGCGCAGCCACCGAGGGCCGCAACCCGCGTACCGGCGAGACGATTCAGATCCCGGCCTCGAAGCAGCCGAAGTTCAAGGCGGGCAAGGGGCTCAAGGACGCTGTGAACAGCTGAGCACAGAAAACCGCGAGTTTGAGGGCCGGCCGCCTAGGGAAGTGTGCCGGCCTTTTTTATGGTGATGCGCGCTCGCCGGCCGCCGCGTCTCCTGGCGCTTCGGCTGATGGCTCATCGTCGGCTGCCCGCGGGTCGAGTTCCGTCGGCAGCGGCGTGACCTGCGGAAAGGGAACGGCCACGAAGTCGGACCGCTGCTCTTCGGTCAGGGCGGGCGCCGAGACGATCCGATAGGCCGTATAGGCGGCAAAGAGCAGATGCACTACCGCCGGGAACACGAATATCGAGGAAATGCCGAAGGCCCCGACGCCCAGCGACGCGGCGGTCGGGCCGACAATCGCGCCCACCGAATAGACGACCAACAGCCCGCCCGAGATCGACACGAAACTTTCGCTCTGTCCGTGATCGTTCATATGCGCGACACACACCGAATAGAGCGTCAGCGCGAAAACGCCGAAAAGCACACCCGCAAGCATGATCGCCGTAATGCTGCCGCTGATGCCGGCCGCGACCAGCGCCACTTCGCCGGCCGCCGAACCGAGGCAGACCGCTACGATGACGCGCCGCCGGTCCATGCGGTCCGAAATGCGCCCGATCGGCCATTGCGCGACGGCACCGCCGGCGATTGCCGCCAGCATGAATGCCGCGACACCGCCTTCGCCAAGCCCGCGTTCGATCGCAAAGAGCGGCGCCAGCGTCCAGAACGGCGCATTGGTGAGGCCGACCACAAACGATCCGACCAGGCCCACCGGCGAGAGCGCATAGAGATTGCGGATGTTGATCGTCGTGCTCTGGATCGGCATCGGCTGCACCGACGTCGTCATCGCCACCGGGACCAGCGCCAGCGATGTCAGGATCGAACAGATCGCAAAGAGCACGAAGCCGCTCGAGTCCGCCGCATTCAGCATCAACTGGCCCCCGGCAAGGGCCGTCAGGTTGACCACCAGATAGACCGCGAAGATGCGGCCCCGCGTGTCGTTGGTCGATTGCTCGTTGAGCCAGCTTTCGATCACCATATAAAGACCGGCGAAGCAGAGACCGGTCAGCACCCGCATCAGCGCCCATATGGTCGGATCGGACGACATCGCATGGATGAGCGGCGCCGCCGCCGCCAATCCGCAAAAGGTCGCGAAGCTGCGGATATGCCCGGCGCGGCGCACGATATGCGGCGTCGCGAAACAGCCGGCCAGAAAACCGGCAAAATAGAAGCTGCCGATAATGCCGACGGAAATGGTCGCGAAGCCCTCGTAGCCGGCGCGAATCGGGATCAGTGTGCCGAGAAGTCCGTTGCCGACCAGCAGGATGGCGGTCGCCATCAGCAGCGAAAAGACGGGGGCGAGGGTACGAGTCAACAGGACACCCGGTCTGTCGGTGAGCCGAAGGGCGAATGCCCAAGATCGGGTGTTTGGTCACGCATTGCAATGGCTCCGATTGCATTGCCGGCAGCCATTCGCTAGGAGTTGCGGTAACGCGCCGCGCGGGCGTTCAGGTGCCCGGGTCAGG
>JAHBYM010000162.1 GCA_019635975.1 Parvibaculum sp.
GGTCTGCATCGGCTCATGCACGGATTTCCGGGGAATGATGCCGGGCGCTTTCACGTCCACGCGGCGGCGCTCGGCGCTTTCGATCGGACCCTTGCCGTCGATCGGATTGCCCAGCGGGTCGACGACGCGGCCGAGCAGGCCCTTGCCGACCGGCACGTCGACGATGGAGCCGGTGCGCTTGACGGTGTCGCCTTCCTTGATGTTCCGGTCGGAACCGAAAATCACGACGCCGACATTGTCCTGTTCGAGGTTCAAGGCCATGCCGCGCACGCCGCCCGGGAACTCGACCATTTCGCCGGCTTCGACATTGTCGAGACCGTAGACGCGGGCAATACCGTCACCGACGGAGAGCACCTGGCCAATCTCGGAAACCTGCGCCTCGGCGCCGAAATCCTTGATCTGCTGCTTGAGGATGGCGGAAATTTCCGCGGCCTGAATGTCCATCAGGAGGCCTCTTTCATGGCAATCTGGAGAGAATTGAGCTTGGTCTTGAGCGAGCTGTCGATCATGCGGCTGCCGACCTTGACGACGAGACCGCCGAGAAGCGTGGCATCGACATGCGTGTCGATATGCACATCCTTGCCGGTCGCGGTCTTCAGCGACGCCTTCAGGTTCGCGAGCTGCGCCTCATTCAGCGGATGGGCGGAGGCGACATCGGCCGTCATCTCGCCGCGCGTCCGGGCGAGGATCGCGGTATAGGCCGAGATCATGCCGCGCAGCGCGAAGAGGCGGCGGTTCTGGATGACGAGGCCGATGAAATTCTTGACCAGCGTCGAGGTGCCGGCCTTGTCGAGCACGGCGCCGAAGGCGCGGGTCTGCTCGTCGGCGCTGAAAACGGGGCTGCGGACGAGGCGCGCGAGATCGCTGCTCTCGTCCAGCATTCGGCCAATGGCGGCAAGATCGCCCGCAACTGCGTCGAGCGCGCCCTGCGCCTCCGCCAGTTCGAACAAGGCCGTCGCATAACGGCCGGCCATGCCGGATACGGGATGATCAGATGACACGTGCGGCGCTCGCCTGTGCTTTGTCGTGAGGGTCGGCGCGCGAGACCGGAGCCTGCCACCAACTATTTGAAATCACTAGCTTATTTTAGCCCGTAGAGGCGCGGGATCGACCCCTGCCCCGGAGGCCGCGCGTTAGGTAACACATGGTCTTCGCCCGCGCAACAGAAACGCCCGGAAATGCCCGGCCCTGCGGCATTTTGGGCCCGGCAGCGGGCTCACACGCGCCCTGCCGCAGCGTCGCCCTGACGCGGCGGGTAAGGGCGGCGCCTACATGAAGCTGTAAGGGTCGATATCGACCGAGACGCGGACCGCGTTCGGCAGCTTCATCTCACCGAGCCAGGCCTGCATGAAGGCCTGCACATTGACGTTGCGGCCGGCCTTGACGAGGAACCGAAGCCGCGTGCGGCCCCTGAGCAGCGCCATCGGGGCGGGCGCCGGGCCGAGCACCGAAACCTCGCCGGTCTTCGGCACGCGGCGCGCCATCTCGCGCGCGGTGCGGCGCGCAAGCTCGGCATCGGCCGAGGCGACGACGACGCCGACGAGACGCCCGAAAGGCGGCAGCGCCACACGCTCGCGCGCTTGCGCCTCGCGGGCGAGAAAGGCGTCGCGGTCGCCCGAGACGAGGGCGCGCATGACGCCGTGCTGGGGTATGTATGTTTGCAGCAGGACCCGGCCCGGCCGTTCGGCGCGGCCCGCCCGCCCCGCCACTTGCTGCAGCAACTGGAAGGTGCGCTCGGCGGCGCGCAAATCGCCGTTTTCGAGACCGAGATCGGCATCGACCACGCCGACCAGCGTCAGCCAGGGAAAATGATGGCCCTTGGCGACGATCTGTGTACCGACAATGATGTCAACCTCGCGCGCCTCGATGGCAGCAAAGACCGCGCGATGCGCCGCCGGTCCGTGCAGCACGTCGCTCGAAACGACAGCGGTGCGCGCCTGCGGAAAAAGCTCGGCAACTTCCTCCGCAATGCGCTCGACGCCCGGTCCGCAGGCAACCAGCGCGTCTTCGGCACCGCAGGACGGACAGGTCTTCGGCACCGGCGCCGTGTAGCCGCAATGATGACAGGCAAGCTCGCGGCGGAAGCGATGTTCGACGAGCCAGCTCGAACATTGCGGACATTCGAAGCGATGGCCGCAAGTCCGGCAAAGCGTCAGCGGCGCATAGCCGCGCCGGTTGAGGAACAGCATCGCCTGTTCGCCGGCCTCCAGCGTGCGCGTGATTTCGGTGACGAGGAGGGGCGACAGCCAGCGCCCGCGCTCCGGCGGATGGCGGCGCATGTCGATGGCCTCGACCTGCGGCATCTCGGCAACGCCGTGCCGCGCCTCGAGACGCAGGCGGCGATAGCGCCCCTGATCGGCATTGACCGCCGTTTCAAGCGAAGGCGTCGCCGAGCTGAGGACAATCGGAAACCGCCCGAGCGATGCGCAGACCACGGCCATATCGCGCGCGTGATAGGGAACCCCGTCTTCCTGCTTGAAGGCGGCTTCGTGTTCCTCGTCGACAATGATGAGACCGAGTTCGGGGAAGGGCAGGAAGAGCGCCGAACGCGCACCGACGACGACACGGGCGCGCGCCTCGGCAACACCGCGCCAGACGCGCGTGCGTTCGCGCGACGAAAGGTCCGAATGCCATTCGGCCGGGCGGCAACCGAATCGCTGCTCGAAGCGGTCGAGAAATTGCGATGTCAGTGCAATTTCGGGCAGCAGGATCAGCACCTGCTTTTGCCGCCGGAGCGCCTCGGCGACGGCTTCGAAATAGACTTCGGTTTTTCCAGAACCCGTGACGCCGTCGAGCAGCGTCGCCGAATAGCCGCCCTCGGCAACGCTCGCGACGAGTGCGGCGGCGACTTCGGCCTGGTCGGGCGACAGCGCCATGCCTTGCGCATCGGGATCGGGCAGCGGGAACGGCGCTTCCGCCGGCATTTCGACGGGCGCGAAGGTACCGGCCTCGACCAGCCCGCGCACCACGCCATCGGAAACGCCCGCCTCTTCCGCGAGCTCGCGAACGGTGCGGACGAAACCGTCGCCCGCCGTCTCGACGACGCGAAGACGCGCCGGCGTCATGCGCGCCGGGCGCCGATCCGTCAGCCGATAGGCGATGCGCAAGCGCGGCGGCTCCAGCGCGCCAGGGGCCCGGACGGCCAGACGCAAGACCGAACCGCGTGGGGCCAACGTGTAGCCGGCAATCCAGTCAATGAGGCGCATTAAAGCCTCCGGCATCGGCGGCGCATCGAATCGTTCGATAACGGCTTTCAGCTTCTTGCGATCGAAGCCGCCCTTGCCCGCGCCCCAGACGACGCCGATCAATTCCTGCGCGCCGAGCGGCACCACGACATAATCGCCAGGGTGGAGCGTTAACCCCGAAGGCACCGCATAATCATAGGGTTCCGGCAAGGCGAGCGGCACCAGAACGGCGACGCTCGACGCCGTCGCCGGGGGTGACGCGCTTGTGGATATTTCGGAAGCCATACGATCGGGTCCGGCAACGTTTCAAAACCGAGGCGACACCGTAACGCCTCATAAAGCAAGCCGCACGACGACAGGTTGCGCAGCAGCGCCG
This sequence comes from Parvibaculum sp., assembly GCA_019635975.1. Taxonomy (GTDB): domain Bacteria; phylum Pseudomonadota; class Alphaproteobacteria; order Parvibaculales; family Parvibaculaceae; genus Parvibaculum. Next base: position 3,562 of record JAHBYM010000162.1, read on the forward strand.
GGACGGGCAAAAGGTGAAGCCTTCCAGCCGCGACTGCACTAGACTGTCGCGAAGGAACGATACAAGCGAAGCTCTCACCCAGAAGACCCAAGCATGAAATTTTTCGTCGACACCGCCGATATCGCCGACATTCGCGAACTTGCCGATACCGGCCTGCTCGACGGCGTGACCACCAACCCGTCGCTGATCGCCAAATCGGGGCGCGACTTCATCGAGGTCGTGACCGAGATCTGCGACATCGTCGAGGGCCCGGTCAGCGCCGAGGTGACGGCGCTCGACGCCGCCGGCATGATCGCCGAGGGCCGCAAGCTCGCAAAGATCGCCAGGAATATCGCGGTCAAGGTGCCGCTGACCTGGGACGGGCTGAAAGCCTGCAAGACGCTGACCGGCGAAGGCACCATGGTGAACGTCACCTTGTGCTTTTCGGCGAACCAGGCGCTGCTGGCGGCGAAAGCCGGCGCGACTTTCGTCTCGCCCTTCATCGGCCGTCTCGACGACGTCAATATCGACGGCATGGAACTGATCCACGAGATACGTTCGATTTACGACAACTATCCGGCGCTGACGACGGAGATCCTCGCGGCCTCGATCCGCAACGCCAACCACGTCAAGGACGCGGCGATTGCCGGCGCGGATGTGGCGACCGTGCCGCCGGCTGTGCTGAAAGGTCTTGTTCAGCATCCGCTGACCGACAAGGGCATCGAAATGTTCATGGCCGACTGGAAAAAAACCGGTCAAAAAATTCTCTGATCGCGAAAAACTTCGCCGGCCGAAAGAAACTGGAAACGCTCTCTGGGAGATGCTGAGGCCATGAGCCAGCACAACGACAGACCGGAAGCCCAACGCATCGACGACGTCCCGCCCGCGATCTCCGCGGCCGACGTGACCGCCTATTTGCGCCGCCACCCCGAGCTGCTGGCCAACGACCCGGACCTGATCGCGAGCCTCGTTCCGCCCTCGCAATCGACGGGCCGCAATGTGCTCGACATGCAGCATTTCATGATCGGCCGCTTGCAGAACCAGGTGCGCATGCTGCGCGACATCCAGTCCGACCTGATCGAGGCTTCGTCGCTGAACAGCTTTGCCCGCGAACAGGTTCACGCCGCCGCGCTGCGCCTGCTCGACGCGGAAAGTTTCGAACATCTGATCGAATATGCAACGGGACCGGAAGGCCTTGCCCGCGTGCTCGGCGTGCGCGCCGCGACGCTCTGCGTCGAGACGGCGAACGGCGTGGCCGGCATCGGCATTCGCGGTGTGCGCGTGCTGGAGCCCGGCGGCGTCGACCGCATTATGGGGATCAGCGAGCGCTGCCGCCTCGCCGCCCATGTGCGCGGCAGCCGCGGGCTCTACGGACCGCTGGCCGAAGAGGTCAATTCCGAAGCGCTGGTCCGCCTCGACTTCGCGCCGGGCGCACCGCCCGGCCTGATGGCGCTCGGGGGCTTCGAGCCCGAACAGTTCCATCCCGACCAGGCGGTCGATCTTCTCGAATTCCTGGCCCGCATCGTCGAACGCTGCGTGCGCCGATGGCTCGATCTGCCGCCCGCACGCTGACGGGCGCCCCGTCGCCCGACGACGCCGCGCGGGCGATCCCCGCACATGAAGATGCGCGCCGCGAAATCCGCAACTGGTATGCGCATCTGATGGGCGAGCGCCGCCTCGGCGCGGCAACGCTCGTCAACTATCACCGCGACCTGACGCGCTTCTTCGAATTCCTGGTCGATCATCTGGGCGGACCCGCCGACCTGAAGGCGCTGGCCGCGCTCGAACTGCGCGACTTCCGCGCCTTTGTCAGCCATCGCCGGGGCGAAGGCCTGACAAGCCGCAGCGTGGCGCGGGC
>JAHBYM010000163.1 GCA_019635975.1 Parvibaculum sp.
TTGCGCGGCAGGTCGCGATAGGATTTCACGGCGCCCTTGAAGATGTCGGTGATGACTTCCTCGTTGGTGGGACCGTAGAGAATGTCGCGTTCGTGGCGGTCCTTGATGCGCAGCATTTCGGGGCCGTAGGCGTCGTAGCGGCCGGACTGGCGCCAGAGGTCGGCCGATTGCAGCGTCGGCATCAGGAGTTCGAGCGCGCCGGCGCGGGCCTGTTCGTCGCGGACGATGGCCTCGATGCGGCGCAGGACCGCGAGGCCCAAAGGCAGCCAGGCATAGATGCCGGCGGCGGTCTGGCGGACCATGCCGGCGCGCAACATCAGCCGGTGCGAGGGGATCTGCGCCTCGGCCGGATTTTCCTTCAGGGTGGGCAGAAAATAGTTCGAGAGGCGCATGATGACCTGACCGCGGGGCGCAAGCCTTGCGGGAGCCGCCGAGGCTTCGGATTGGGGGTCAAGTTTTAGGGGGTTGCGACCGGATTCGCAACGCCGGGCGCGGCGGCCTGCTGGCGGGCAACGAGGCCCTTGAGATAGGCCTTCACATCGACCTCGGGACCCGCCTCGACGCCGCGGCCGGTGCGCGGACCCCAGGGGCCGCGTTCAAGCTCCTCGATCGAATAGCCCATGTCGACGTCGTAGGTGCGGTCGATCTGGTTGCGCAGGTAACGCTGGGCCTCGTACCAGCGGGTTTTCAGCGCGCCGTCTTTGCAGGTCGCAAGCTCCTCGCCGGAGGCGCCCCAGCGGCGCTCGATGCACTGGTAGGGATCGAAGGAGAGGTCGTAGAGGCGGCGGACGATGTCGTCGATGGTGAGCGTGACGGTGCGGCCGGCGGAATTTTTGTATTCGATGCGGCAGAGCTCGTTCTGCTCGGCATAGGCGGCGAGGAGATCGCCCGCGAGATCGTCGCCGTCATAGACGAGGCGCGGGGCATCGACCATGTCCATCTTGATGAAATCGACGGTCTGATCGTACATCTCCTTGAAGGCGGTCTTCAGGCGGGCATCGCGCGAGGGCGTCGAGTAAAGCTCCCAGACGCCATGTGTGCCGTAGATGTTGTTCGGCAGGCGATGCGGCGGCTCTGTGTTCTGGATGCCGCGGCCGATCGAGATTTCGACGGCGTGCCTGCGGGCGCGCAGGTCGAAGCAGATCGACTGCATCATGCCGCGCATTTCGGCAACCGGATGGTATTCGAGATCGCCGAGCGACATGCGGGCGCGGAGGTAAGTGTAGAAATCCATGCTCTCGCCGTTCCAGACCCATTGCGCGGTGCCCCAGGCGTAAGGATTGACGGGCGGGTTGCCGGCATATTGTTCGAGCGAGAAATCCTCGAGATCGGCGTTCATCACCGGCACGATGCGGCCACCGACAAGCGCGCCGTTGGCGGCGCGGGTCGCGCCGGCGACCTCGATGGGGCGGAACTTCTGGAAGATCGAACCGAGCTGCGGGCCTGTGCGCAGGAATTCACGGCCGAGAAATGTGCGGCTCAGCGAATGGTCCGGGTGGGACGAAAAGATCAGGATGCGGCCGCTCGTCTCGACGCGCCAGACAAGCGAGGCATGGCCGTTGACGTCGTAGGCGATCGTGCCGGGGCGGATCGCGGCGCGGTCGAGGCGCGGCGAATAGGTGTCGGTGAACATGACAGGGTCGTCGATGGTCGCGTCGCGGCGGAACATGGCGGTCGAGACAAAGTTGACGATGCCGTGAAGGATCGGCAGGGCGCGCACGCCCGATGCGGTGCGCGGCACGGAATCGCGGGCGACGATGTCGTTTCCTTCGAGCGAGTAACGAATATCCGTACCCGGACCGTCATGGGCGCGCATCGCCGATTGCCATGCGAAAGGCAGGCCGTTCTTCCAGGCGAAATAGGCGCGCAGCACATAGGGCATGTCGGCGCAGTCGGCGTAAAACCTCGTGCGGGGGTCGGTATGGCGGTAGGGATTGGCGGGGCTTTTCAAGCACTCGTCGAGCGTCCAGCAATCGGCGGCGCCGAGGCCGGCGACGAAATCCTCCCACGCCTTTTCATGCGCGTCGCTCCAGCGTTCCTCGGTGATGCGCCACAGGCCGTCATTCGCCGAGGCGGCGGGCGCGAACGCCATCGAACCGAGCGTCGCGAAAACGACGCCTAAAGACAGAATGACAGCTTTGCAGCCCTGACCCAGCATTTCGACGCCCTACCCTTTGCCGCTTTTCAGCCTGTGGGCGGGCGCTTCGCCTGTCAACAAAAGCCGGAAGGTGCGCCGGTCATTTCACCGGTTTGTGATGCAATCTTGCACAAGCCTCAGCCAAGGCATGGTTAGCGCCGGAAACGTCGTGGCCCTCGATGGTGGTCCGGCCGGTTGTCATGTCGATGCTGACGCGGGCGACGGTCATTTTGGTTGCCGAGTTGAAGGCGGGGTTGCGGCCGACCAGCGGGTCGAGCGTCATGTCGAATTCGTAAACGGGGCGCAGGCCATAGGAATAGCCGCCGCCGATGTCGGCCGGTGCGACGGGGCTGCCATCGGCGGCGACGCCCGGCACATAGTCGGCGCCGCCGGGAAAGTGAACGGCTATCGCGTCGCAATCGGATTGCTCGATATAGGCGATGTCGGTACCCGCCAGTTCCTCGGCCGTGGCCGGGAGGGCCAGCAGAAGAACCGCGCCCGCGATGATGCCCTGCCTTGTCATGCTTCCATCCTGCCCGGCTTCGCCTTAAAGGAGTGTTGCGGGAATTTGCTGCCGACACAAATGGGGATTGGACTGCGGCGGAGGCCCAACATAGCGATGTCATCCCGGGATTTGTTCCCGGGATCCAATTGCCCTGCCAATTTTGTTGCGACGTGGATTGGGTCCCGGTGATCCCGGCTTTCGCCGGGACAGGCGAGTGCCGGGATGACACTTCTATTCTTGGCTGACGACCAATACACCGGGGAAACAGAATGACGGGCAAGGTCGAAGGGTTTTTCGAGCGACTGTTCGAACTCAAGGCGAACAGAACGAATGTCCGTACCGAGATTCTGGCCGGGAGTACGACCTATCTGACGATGGCCTACATCATCTTCGTCAATCCGGCGATTCTGGCCGCGGCGGGGATGGATTTCGGGGCCGTGTTCGTTGCGACCTGTCTCGCGGCGGCGGCCGGGTCGCTCATCATGGGGCTTTATGCCAATTATCCGGTGGCGCTGGCGCCCGGCATGGGGCTCAACGCCTATTTTGCATTCTCCGTGGTACCGGCCTTTGGCGGCGACTGGCGGCTGGCGCTGGGCGGGGTTTTTCTCTCGGGCGTTCTCTTTTTTCTGCTGTCGGTTTCGCCGCTACGGGAGCGGATGGTCAATGCGATCCCGCGTTCGCTGAAATACGGCATCGGCGCCGGCATCGGATTGTTCCTGGCGCTGATCGGGCTGAAGAATGCCGGGATTGTGGTTGCCGATCCGCAGACGCTGGTGACGCTGGGCGACATGGCCACGCCGGGGGCGCTGCTGGCGGCAGGCGGCTTCATGGTGCTGGTGGCAATGCAGGTGCGGCGTGTGCCGGGCGCGATCATGCTGACGGTGCTGGCGGTGACGGCGGTTGCCGTGGCGCTCGGGCAGCAACCGTTCAAAGGCGTGGCGGCGCTGCCGCCGTCGCTCGCGCCGACATTTCTGCAGATGGATATTGCCGGCGCCTTGCAGGCGGGGTTCGTCACCATCGTTTTCGTTTTCCTGCTGGTCGACCTCCTCGATACGACAGGGACGCTGGTGAGCGTCGGACAGCGCGCCGGGATGCTCGACGCCGAGGGCAAGCTGCCGCGTTTGCGCAAGGCGATGGTTGCCGATTCTTCGGCGACGATGATCGGCGCGGCGCTCGGCACGTCGACGACCACCAGCTATATCGAGAGCGCGGCCGGCGTCGATGCGGGCGGGCGGACCGGGCTTGTGGCAGTGACGGTGGCGGTGCTCTTCGTCGTCAGCCTCTTTCTCGCGCCGCTGGCCGAGGCCGTGCCGCCCTATGCGACAGCGCCGGCGCTGGTCTTCGTCGCCTGCCTGATGGCGCGCGGCCTTGCCGACATCGAATGGGACGAGATCAGCGAGACCGTGCCGGCCGTCGTGACGGCCATTGCCATTCCGCTGACCTTCTCGATCGCCGACGGGATCGGTCTCGGGCTCATCACCTATGCGGCGGTGAAGCTGCTGGCGGGACGCTTTCGCGACGTCAATCCGGCGGTGGCGGTCCTCGCGGCGGCATTCGCGGTCAAGCTCGCCTTGCAATGAAACGGAAGCCCGAGGGCGTCCGCCGACCGGAAATTTCCCGACTGCATGACTCGGGTTTGCGAAAATTGCTTCCGGCGCAAATAGGTGCGTGACACGTCGCCGCAGGCTGGCTATAGTCCCCGCACAAAAAGGGGAATAAGCGTTCAAGCGCGGCCCAGGTTTAGGGAGGATACGCAGACTTCATCCGCCGGAAACGGGCGGTGGAGGCGCGACAAGAGGGAAAGACTATCGAAGCAAGGCCACGAGAGTGGACCTTGCTTTTTTTTGTCCTGTTCGCGGCTCGAGCGGGAGCGGAAGATATCCCCAATTGTCAGCGGGGCGCTCCGACCCCATCTGTCCGTTATCTCCAGAATTGGGTGTGCGGCAGCGATCGGGACGCTTCAGTACTCGCTTCCGAAATCCGGCATGAAGGGGATGCTTTCATAGGATATCGGCTGGTAGACGATCAACCAGGCGACGAACAGCCAGACGAGCGTTGCAACCAGAGTCGTAATTCCGGCCTTGCGCAGAACACGCGGCGCAACCGGGGCGCCCGGATCGGTGCCGGGGGCTATGTCACCATTGCCGGACGGCGCGCGGACGCCCCAGGGCAGGACGGCGAAGAACGTCAGCCACCAGAGGACCAGATAGATCGCCAGACCGGCTGTCCAGGTCATTCGCCCCCCTACCCGTTTTTACGGCCGCTCAAGCCTGTTCCAGCTCGACCAGCGTTCCGTTGAGATCCTTCGGATGCAGGAAGACGACCGGCTTGCCATGGGCGCCGATGCGCGGCTTGCCGGTGCCGGTGATGGTGACGCCTTCGGCGTTCATCTTGTCGCAGGCCGCGTCGATGTCGTCGACCTCGATGCAGATGTGATGGATGCCGCCTTTCGGGTTCTTCGCGAGGAAGCCGGCGATGGGCGAGTTTTCGCCCAAGGGCTCCAGCAGTTCGATCTTGGTGTTGCCGAGATCGACGAAAACCGTGGTGACGCCGTGATCGGGCTGCGGCACCGCATCCGACACCCTGGCGTTGAACTTCTTGCGGTAAAGCTCGCCCGCCGCCTTGACGTCGGGGACGGCGATGGCGACGTGATTGAGGGGACCAAGCATCGGATTTTCCTAACCGTTGAATTCGAATGGACCATGTTTAGGCCGGTTTTCGGATGTGGGCAAGCAAGCG
>JAHBYM010000164.1 GCA_019635975.1 Parvibaculum sp.
GTCGCGCTTTCGATGCTCATGGATCAGACATTCCTTCCGCCGCGCCGATTATCGCAACTTCCGGGACCGAAGGAAGGCCCCCGTGCATCGCCCCGCCTCGCCACCAGCATCCGTCGCGCGCCCTTCTGAAACTCGAACGGCACCTCCCGCAACGCACACCGCACGCCATCCCCGCGCAGCGCCTCCACCACGCCCGGCAAATGGCTCGACGGCCGACCGTCGAGATTGAACAGCGGGAAAACCCGGACCTCGTCGGCCACCCGCAAAAGCTCCCTCATCGCCTCCACATGAAAGTCGAAATCGAGCGTGTCGCCATAGAGAAAGAGCAGGTGCGACGAAAGCGCCAGCCTGAATGCGCCATCGGCAAACGGCAGATCGGGCAGCGCCGCCGGCACATAGCGCCCCGCCGCCTTGCCCGCCTCGAAGTCGGCGAGAAACAGCGCCAGCGCCTCCCGCCGCAGCCGGTGGACCGCCGCCTCCGAGCCGTAATAGTGCCAGTTGAAACGATAGGCCGCCCGCGCCATGCCCTCACGCATTGCAGCCGCCGTCTCTTCGAAACGCGCGGCAATCGCCTCGCCCGGAAAACTGTATATCGGATCAGCCGCGATAACCCGCAGCCCGGCCGACACCGCCTCAGCCGCAAATGAAGACGGCCCGCCGCCGGCGTCGAGCACCGGTCCGATGCCGGCCAGGTCGCCAAGCGCAAAGAATGCCTGATATTCGCGGAGACGCCGCCCCCACGGCACGACACCGCCGAGATCGAATTCCGGCGACGAAAAATATTGCGTTTCCTTGACCATCTCCAGCTCCTCGAAAATCCGGAACCGCATCCGGGAGGCGCCTTCGATGGAAATCCGCAAACGAAAAGGCCGCCTCCAGCGGGGCGGCCTTGTCCGGGTCAAACGACAGACGACGAAACGGGGCCACCCTCTAGGTGGTCCACCACGCGCCGTTGATGCGGATCGCTTCGATCATCGCTCTCTCCTCGCGCCGGGATCTTCCGGCGGCGGCAAATCTATGCCTGCTGTCTTACTTTGCCAAGCGGTAATGCATGACGCCCCAGGCGAGATAGCCCTTGTCGGCGCCGTTCACCCAATGGCCAAGACCCTTGATCATGTTGTCGAGATAGTCGCGGGACGCAATGTCCGATAGCCGGTCATAGCCTTCGGTCAACTCGCGGGCAACCCGCGCATAGTGCCGGCGAAGTTGATGCGTCATTTCCCTGACTGCGACCTTCTCGAATCCGCGCGCCGCGAGCTCCCTCTCGTAAAAGCCGAAGCTGCCCAGCGTTTCAAGATGGATGCGGTCGAGGATGGGCTGCAATACGCCGTCTGGACAACCGTCAGCCTGCATCGGATCTGTGAAGATGAACTGCCCGCCAGGCTTCAACACGCGCTTCACCTCGTCGAGTACGCGCCGCCGGTTGCCGCTGTGAAGGATCGCATCCTGCGACCACACAAAATCAAAACTCGCATCGCCGGCCGGAATGCTCTCGAAGTCCCCGTGTTGCACATCGATCAGTCCGTCGAGCCCTGCTTTGCGCGTCAGCTCGCGGTTGAGCCTGTTCTGCGTCTCACTGATGTTGACGCATGTCACATGGCATCCGCGCGTCTTCGCCAGATGCCGCGCCGCGCCGCCATAGCCCGCGCCTATGTCGAGTACGCGATGCGCCGGCCCCAATCCCTCCAGCATCGACGCCAGTGTTTCATCGTTGCGATGGCTCGCCTTGACGATCGCCTCGTCGTCATTTTCGTACATGCCGATATGGATGTCTTCGCCGCCCCACACATGAAAGTAAAATGCATCCGCGTCCGGGCTGTCGTAATAGGCCTCCGCCTGCTCCACTGCGGTCGATCTAGCTTTCGTCATGATAGGTCTTCTCCGCAACATGAATGAAAAAGTCGGCGTCGGCGTCCTTGTAGGTTTCCTGGAAGTCACCGTAGGTAAAGATCTTCTGGAAGCCGATCTCGTGCATCAGGCGTCGCGTATAGTTCTTGCGCAGCGGAAACATGTTGAGGTGATAGACACTCTTGTCGGGAAACTCGTAACGGAAGCGCGCCAGACTGTCGTCGACATGCTCTGGCTCGGCCGTTACTCGATCGCCGCAATAGTAATATTTGTGTTTACTGCTGAAGCCCCTGTCGAGAATGGCGTCATAGTTGCGTTGATCAAGAATGAGCAAACCGTCATGCTTCAGCGCAGCGTAGAACTCCGCCAGCGCGCGCCTTCTGTCGCGCTCCTCGAAGAGGTGCGTGAACGAATTGCCGAGACAGATGATGGCATCGAACTTCCCGTGAACGTCCTTGTTCAGCCAACGCCAATCCGCATGCACGGTTTGCATGACGAAGCCATGATCGCGCGCATTCGCAAAGGCTTTTGAAAGCATCTCCGCGCTGCCATCGACGCTCGTCACGTCGAACCCCGCCTTCATCAACTGCACCGAATTGAATCCGGTTCCGGTCGCTACGTCGAGAATCTTGTGCTTGCCGCGGTCTCTCAGAATATCGATAAAAAATTGGCCTTCGCTCTCCGCACGGCTTTCCCAGTCGATCAGATCGTCCCATTTCTCGACAAACGACTCGACATACTCTTCTACGTAGTGGTCGGTCTCTCTCACGGTGAGCGGGTCGTCGCCGAATTCCTGCTTCTTGCTGGCAATTGGTTTCATCGGTTTTCCTTCGGGAATGATGGGTACATCGCGCACGCGCGTTTCCGCTGCCGCCAGACGCACAAACGGCTACCGGTCAATTCTGGCCGGCGCCTATGAAAACTGTTTCTTTTGCCCGCAAAATTCAGTCGCGCAAGACGCACGAAACGGGCCGCATCCCATGGAAGCCGACGAAAGATCGTGCGACGAGCGCGGCAGATGCCGCAGGGAAGCGACTGGCGGCGTGTGCCACATATGTGAATGCACAGCACAAATAAGCCCGCTCAGCGAATGCAAGCTAACAAAGCACGCTGTTTCGATCAACCTGCAAGCGCAAAATATGCGAAATTCGTCCGATATCCGTGCATTAACGTGCATGCAATCAAGCGATGTCACACATCGAGACGAAATGCATCGCCATCGCGCTCAATATGTCCGGCTGTCGGCGTCGCGAAATGCGTACCGACAACGAGCACGCCTGAACCGGCGAGATTCGAAAACATTTCGCGACGCGTCTTCGTCGATTGCACGGGATCGTAGTCGACGGTCGCTGCCCAATCGGGCCGCGCCATCTGGCAGGGATGGTGAATGAAATCGCCTGTAATCAACGCCTCCTCGCCTTCCGACGAGATGCGCACGCTGACATGTCCCGGCGTATGACCGACGGTCGGAACAAGACAGACTTCATCGCAAATTCGATGGTCCGTATCGACAAGGTCGACAAGCCCGGCATCGAAAACCGGCTGCACCGAATCCGAAAACACGGCACGTTGCTCGGCGTTGTCGCTTTCAGACCGCCAATAGTCGAACTCGCTGCGCGCCATCAGATAACGCGCATTCGGGAATGTCGGCACCCACTTTCCCCCGACCAGCATCGTGTTCCAGCCCACGTGGTCGACGTGAAGATGCGTACACATCACCGTGTCGATGCTCTCGCGGGCATAGCCGGCCTTGGCCATATTCTCGAGAAAGGGTCCCTGCAGCTTGTTCCAGCCGGGCACGCCGCGGCCTTCCTTGTCGTTTCCGAGGCAGGTATCGACAACAATCCGGCGTGACGGTGTCTCGACAACGAGCGCGTGAACGCTCATGCGAAGCCTGCCGTCTTCATCGACGAAATGCGGTTTCATCCAGTCATAGGGCGCAACCGCCTCCGGCGTCGCCTGCGGCAGGATAAACTTCGTCCCGCCCGTCGCCTCCACCTCGACCACCTTGGTGATCGTCACTGCACCAACCTGCCACTTGCTCACAGCCGCCCTCCCTCCTTGTTTGTTTTGCAAAGCTTAGGCGCGAAAGGCGGCCGCGTCACTCCGTTCCGATTTTGTGCAACTGCTGCATCAGGTCCTCCGCGCGCTGCACACCGGCGACACGAATATCGAGCCCCGCCGCCGCCAGCCCGCGCGCCGTCCATGTGTTGCAGGTGTTGAACAGATGAAACCGTCCGGTTGCCGGATAGAACATGCTGAAACCGTAGAGTCCGCGCGCGCTCGGCCAAACGCGATGCTTTCCGTCGCGTTCAAAGCTTTCATGCAGATAGTCGATCAGCCGCCGGAATTGCTCTACATCCAGCAACAGCGCTACCTCCTCGACATCGACGAATGCCCCGCCTGGCGGCGCGTCGAGTGGCGCCACATGAACGACGGCGGGGCCGGGAAACGTCGCCCGCAACGTCATGCCGATACCGGGATCGGGCGTCGGATAGAAATCCGCGTCCCCCCAACCGAACTCGAGAAAGACCGCCCCGGCGAAATCCGCCGCCTCGGGAATTCGGCCGTCGGGAATATCGGCGATCGCAATGGCGATGCCCGTGTGCCACCCGTTGCTTGAAATGAAAACACGATGCGTGTCGGCCGCCAAGCGACCGGCCGGCCAAAGCGTCAGCGCCAGGATCACGCACACGACAAGACGCACGAACGACAAGCCCCGTCCCCCGCGCCGCCCGCGCATCGCTAGTCGCCCTCGTCGGGATCGATCTTCAATGTCGGGATCGACCAGCCATACAAGATCGCCGGCAGCCGGATGGCGAGCACCGCCACAATTGAGGCCCACAGGCCGAGAACCGGATCGACGCCATACCTGTCGGCGGCAACGTAAAGTACCGCCCCTGTCAGCGCCGCCAGTGCATAAACTTCCTTCTTGAGAATGATCGGCGTCCGGTTGGCGAGCACATCGCGGATGATGCCGCCGGCAATGCCGGTCACCACGCCCATGATGACGGCGACGAAACCGGGCATATCCATTTCCAGCGCCTTGCGTGTGCCAAGCGCCACGAAGACCGCAAGCCCCACCGCATCGGCAATGGCCACCGGGCGGCGCGCCTTCTGCGCCCAGCGTGCAACCGGGATCGTCGCGAGCGCCGCGGCGGCCGCCGCCACTACATACCAGGACTGATCGATCCAGAAGACAGGTGCATCAAGCAGCAGGTCGCGCAGCGTCCCGCCGCCAACCGCAACAATGATGCCGAGCACCATCACCCCGAACCAGTCCATCTGCCGCTCACCGGCCGCCAGCGCCCCGGACACCGCAAAGGCCACAATGCCAACGAATTGCAGCGACATCAGAAGATGGAAATGGGTCATGGCCGCGCGCTCCGTTCCTGCGGGTGCGGGTAGGTATTGTTCAGCCGGATCACGGGGGAAAATGGCGGAGAGGATGGGATTCGAACCCACGGTACAGCTTTACACTGTAC
>JAHBYM010000165.1 GCA_019635975.1 Parvibaculum sp.
AGCCAGTTCGAGGCGGCGGTGGTCGCCAAGCTGCAGGACGGCTATCTCAACAATCCGCGGGTCAGCGCCGAGGTGCTGAACTACCGGCCGTTCTACATTTTCGGCGAGGTCGGGAATCCCGGCCAGTATCCCTATACCAGCGGCATGACGATCCTGAATGCCGTTGCGGTGGCAGGGGGTTACACCTACCGGGCCAATCAGGAGCGCGTCTTCATCACCCGCGGCGAGGGGGCGGAGGTCGCCTATCCGGCCAGCCAGGCGGTGAAAGTGCTGCCGGGCGATGTGGTGCGGATACCCGAGCGGTTCTTCTGACGGAGGGCGGCTGTCGCCGGCAACGCACTTGCCGTCATCGCACCGTCACGATCGGGGTCTATCCGAGTCAAACATGAGTCATGGCAGAATCCAGTTTTCACGCGTGATGTATTTGGTTCACTGCGACTGAAAAGCCGTATTAACCAACAATTAAGCGTGTTCAAGGCGACGCGCTTTATTGTAGATTGTTCATAAGTTTGCCGTCAGGCGGCCCGCCGAGGCGTGGTGGAAGGTGCCGTTATGGCACTGCCAAGCCTGACATAATGGGGAGTACCACGATGAAAAAGCTGTTCTCGGCCGCGGTCATCGCCGGCGCGATGGCTTTGACGCCCGCGATTTTCGTGAGCGCACCGGCGGTTGCACAAGGCGTCGATGCCGAGCAACTGGCCGCCATGGAAGCCGAAATCGAGGCCTTGCTGATCGCCAATGCCGACGATCCTGATGCCTTCGCAGCGGCCATCGAGGCCTACGTGATTGCGGCTGCCAATGTCGAGCTTGCCGGCGATGCTGTGACCAATGTGCTGACCAACCCGAAAAGCGATGCGGCCAAGGCTGCCTTGGCCAGCAATCCGGGCCTGAAGTCGGCCGGCGGCGCGGGGCTTGGCGCGGCGATTGCTGTGATCGGGATCACCAATCCGACCGCGGCGGCCAACATGCAGGCCGAAGTCGAAGCTTCGGGCGACACAACGCTGCAGGCATCCGTCAGCCAGGGCACCAGCACCAAGACGGCGTCGATCCAGCAACAACAGCAACAACAGCAGCAGCAGCAACAGCAGCCGGGTCAGCAGGACTCGACGCCGGAAACGCCGGCGAGCCCGAGCTAGGGCGCGGTTTCGGGGCGGTCCGGCAGCATGCAAAGCGCCGGACCGGACCTTTCTGCAAGGTGTTGTCGTCTCGTTCATCGGCCGGGCTGCGGCGGCGGGCATCCGGTCTACAGGTTTCAGATTTATCGGGGGGAATCCTTCATGTCCGCTTCATTGTTGTCGAAAACGCTGATCGCCGCGATTGCCGCGACGGCGCTCTATGCCGCGCCGGTTTCGGTGGCCTCCGCGCAGGAGATCGTCGACGATCGCAATGTCGGCGTGCGCGACCGGGTGCGTCCCGGGTATGACGCGGCCGGTGTCCGCGCCGGCGGCTTCACGGTCTTTCCGGAAGCATCCGTGACGGGCACCTTCAGCGACAATATCTATGCGACCGATGTGGCGACCGAGAGCGATTTCATCACCACGCTGGCGACGGGGGTGTCGGTCCAGTCGAACTGGAGCCGGCATGCGCTGAACCTCAATGCGGGTCTGGCCCAGTATCTCTATGCCGACAATGACGACGAGGACCGGCTCGACTGGAATGTCGGCGGCAATGGCCGCATCGACATCACGCGGGACACGAATATCAGCGGCGGGCTGTCCTACGCGGAACTTCACGAGGATCGCGGTGCGCCGAACGCCGTGGGCCTGGCCGCCGAACCGACCGAATATTCTCTCCTTCAGGCCGATATCGCGCTTGCCCATCGCTTCAACCGGGTGACGACGCGGATCGGCGCGCGGTATGCCGATTTCGATTATGACAGCGTGCCGCTGATCGGCGGTGGCGCTCTCAACCAGGATTTCCGCGACCGTGAGGAATTCGAGCAGTTCCTGCGGCTCGGCTATGACGTTTCGCCCGATACGAATGTCTATGTGCAGGGCACGCTCAACCAGCGCGAATACGACCAGCAGCCGCCGGCGGTGCCTCTCAACCGCGACTCGGACGGCTGGTCGATCGTCGGCGGCGCCGATTTCCGGCTGACCAATCTCGCCCAGGGCGGCGTTTTCATCGGTTATCAGGAGCAGGAATATGACGATCCTGCGCTGTTCAACATCAGCGGCCTTGCCTTCGGCGCCAATGTCGACTGGTTCGTGACGCCGCTGACCACCGTCCGTTTCGACGCGGCCTCAACGGTCGAGGAAACCACGACGCCGGGTGCTTCGGGCTATATGGACCAGTCGGTGGGCCTGCGGATCGATCATGAGCTGATGCGCAATGTGATCGTCGGCGCGCGGGCTTCCTACGCCAATCAGGACTACGAGGGTGTCGCACGTTCCGACGATGTCGTCCGGGCGGGGCTCGGCGTCGACTACTTGATCAACCGCAATTTCTCGGTGGGGCTAGGCTACGACTATACCGACCGGGATTCGAATGTGCCGGGCCTCGACTACACGCGCAATGAATTCGGGCTGACGCTGAAGGCCGCGCTCTAGCGCTCGCGCGAAACGATATTCGGATCAGGGCAGCACGGGTGACCGTTGCTGCCCTTTTCATCTGCCGGGCCCCGCTGTTAAGGATGGCAACGGGTTTCGGGCCGCCGTTTACGCATCGCGACGGGCGATCGGTTAGGATGATAGTTTGACAGAGGCATCGGGCATCCCGGGCGAGGGCGCCTGGCCCAGCTGAGGCGGCAAGGGCGCTGCGACATGCGCGCCTCGATGAGGAACTGAAACGATGAATGCACCGGTGAAGGGCGCGGCCTCAAGGGCGGAGGGCGGAGCCCCCCATGGCGGCATCGAGGGCGACGATCAGGGCTTTCTCGAATTCGACCTGATGGCGCTTTACCGGACCTTGCGCAAGCGGCTCGGCGTGATCGTCGGCGTCACCCTGGGGCTGACCGCGCTTGTGATGGTGGTGGTGCTGCAGCAGACGCCGCTCTATACGGCCGAAAGCCAGATATTGCTCGACCGGCAGAAGATGCAGGTGACCGACATGCAGGCCGTGATGTCGGGGCTGTCGCCCGACAGCGCGACGGTCGACAGCGAGGTCGAGATCCTGCGTTCGCGCACGCTTGCCGCGCGGGTCATCGAAAACCTCAATCTCGCGCAAGACCCCGAATTCAACGGGGCGCTGCGCGCACCCTCCGCCTTGCGCTGGCTCGACCCCCGGGTCTGGATCGGCATGGGATTGTCGCTGATCGAGGCCGAACCGGCACCGCAGGACGAGGCGACGCGCGCCCGGGCCGAGCTCAACGGGGTGATCGACAGCGTGCTTGGGCGGCTGACCGTGACGCGGCAGCGCCTGACCTATGTGATCAATATTTCCTTCGTTTCGGAAAACCCGGCCAAGGCCGCGCGGATCGCCAATGCGATGGCCGAGTTCTACATTCTCGACCAGCTGGAGGCCAAGTTCGACGCTACGCGCCAGGCGAACGACTGGCTGTCGCGACGCCTGACCGAGCTTCGCCAGCAGGTGCAGGATTCCGAACGCGCCGTCGAGATTTACCGGACCGAGGAGGGGCTCGAATCCTCGGCCGCTGGCGTCACCGTCAGCGAACAGCAATTGTCGGAGCTCAATGCGCAGCTGATCCTGGCGCGGACCGGCCTTGCCGAGGCCCAGGCGAAATATGCCCGCGCCCAGCAGATCCGCCGTTCGGGCGGGACGATCGAGAGCATGGCCGATGTCGTGCAGTCAGGCACGATATCGAGCCTGCGGCAGAAGCAGGCCGACCTCGCCCGCGAGCTCGCCAATCTCGCCTCCCGCTACGGCGCGCGGCACCCGGAGATCGTCAATGCGGAGGCGCAGCGCCGCGACATCGAGCGGCAGATCGGCTCGGAGATCAACCGCATCGTCGGCAGCCTTGAAAACAATGTTCAGGTGGCGCAGACCCGCGTCGCCTCGCTGGAAGAGAGCCTGCGCGAGATCCGCGGCGAGACCGGCACGGGCAGCCAGGCGATGGTGCAGCTGCGCGAGCTGGAGCGCGAGGCCGCCGCCAACCGGGCGGTTTATGAGAGTTTTCTCAACCGCTTCAAGGAGACAAGCCAGCAGCAGGATTTCCAGACGCCGGACAGCCGGGTGATTTCGGCGGCAACGCCGTCTGTCGCGCCGTCGCATCCGCGCAAGGCGCTTTCGCTGGCGCTGGCGCTGGTGCTTTCGGGCATGCTGGGCGTGGGCCTGGCGCTGTTGCTGGAGCATCTGGACAATGGCTTGCAGACGGGCCGCGATGTGGAACAGGCTTTGGGCCTGCCGCATCTCGTTTCGCTGCCGGCGACGCCCAACGAAAAAGGCCCGGACGGCAAGCTGATGAGCCCGCAGGATTATCTGCTGGCAAAGCCGCTTTCGGCCTTTTCGGAATCGCTGCGCAGCCTCAGGAGCGCGCTGCAGCTTTCCAATGTCGACAATCCGCCCAAGGTGATCCTTTTCACTTCGGCCCTGCCCAGCGAAGGCAAGACGACGACGTCTGCCGGTTTTGCGCGGGCGGCCGCCGCATCCGGCCTGAAAGTGGCGTTGATCGATTGCGACCTGCGGCATCCTTCCGTTCACAAGGCCTTCGGGTTGAAACGGCCGGAGGCCGGGCTTGTCGAGTTCCTGGCCGAACGGCTGGACCTTGGGCAGGTGATGGTGAGGGATCCGAAATCCGAACTCGATATCCTGCCGATCGCGACCGGCACGGCCAATCCGCCCGATGTGCTGGGCTCGACGCAGATGAAGCTGCTGCTCGACCGGTTGCGCGCCGATTACGACCTGGTGGTGCTGGACAGTGCACCTGTGTTGCCGGTTTCGGACAGCCGGGTGCTGTCGCGGATCGCCGATGAGACCGTTTTCGTGGTGCGCTGGAACGAGACGCCGCGCGATGCGGCGCAGGCCGCGATCCGCGAGCTGCGGCTTTACGATGCGAATATCGCCGGCGCCGTTCTGGCCGTTGTCGACACCACCGCACAGGCCAAATATGGCTATGGCGATGGCGGCTATTATTACGGGAAATACAGCCGCTATTATGTCAACTGAGGCCAAGGCGATGCGACGCCGCTCATGGTTCGCGATCGGTCTTGCGATGGCGGCCGGGGCATTGCTGATTGTCCTTTCGGTGCCGCGGGTCGCCGCCTATGCGGCGCTTGCCGGGACCGGCGCCACCGTGACGGCGCTCGACCAGGGCAAGGCCGTTGCGCCCGCCGCGCTGATCGCCGCCCATGCCGCGCATGACGAGGCCCTGTCATGGCTGCCTGCGGACGCCAGGCTGCGGCGCGACCGGGCGCGCATGGC
>JAHBYM010000166.1 GCA_019635975.1 Parvibaculum sp.
CGAGCGCGACCGGCTGGAGGCGTCGTTCGTGGCGCGGGTCGAGGCGCTGCTCAAGCGGAGCGGCAGCGCGGCGGAGGCCGGGGCGCTTTCGGCCGCGATCTGGCGCGAGGCGGACGCCGCCGAGGAACGGTGGTTCGACAAGGTGCGGGCCGTGCCCGAAAACCCGGCTTTCCGGCCGTCGGCGCCGATGGCCGCGCATTGGGGGAGCCTGGCGCGGCAGGCGCGGATGCGGTGAGGCCCCCTCACCCTTCCCACCTTCAGTGGGCCCCTTCCCTCTCCCCCTGAAGGGGGCGAGGGAGATGAGGCATCGTCACATTAAATTCCCTCTCCCCCGCGGGGAGAGGGAGGGAGCGGGCGTTCGGGTTCAAAAAGGTCCGCCGGACCTTTTTGCTAGCGTCCCGCAAGACACCCTCACCCCGCGGAAGGGTGAGGGGGCAGGCATAGTTAACCGTTTCTCAAGGGCTCGGGCATAGGGTGAAGATCGAGTGAATCTTCGGGTTTTCCCGGGGGAACGGGGGTCTTTCCATGTCGTCGATCAAACATTCCGCCGCCACGCTGCTTTATGTGCTGCCGTCGATCGGGCTCGCCTTCGGGGCAATCGAGTTTTTCGGCTTCGATCCGAAGCTCGCGGCGCTGGGGGGGCTCATCGCCTGCCTTTTGGGCGCGGAAGCGCATGCCGCGATCTCGCGCACCATCGAGCGCAAGGAAGTGCGGCGCGAGTTGCAGGAACTGACCAGCCTTGCGGCCGGGCTGTCGCGCGATCTCGACGACGCGGCCGACAAGATCGTCGAAATGGAAGAACGCTTCGAACGCGAAACGGCCGAGCGGATGGAACGCATTTTCTCGGAAATCCGCGTCATCGAAAGCCTCGTGAAGCGGCTCGCCGAAACGCGCGCCGCCAGCACCGTTGCCGCCGCAACGGAAGCGCCCGCCATCGAAGCATCGGCGCCCGCCCGAACCGCCCATGCGACGCCCGAAAGCGACGTGCCGCCGCCGGCGCCCGAACGCGGCATCGAGCAGATGGACGATACCGAATTGCTGGACGCGATCCGCCGTTCGCTCGAAACCAACCGCGTCGATCTCTACCTGCAGCCGGTGGTCAGCCTGCCGCAGCGCAAGGTGCTTTACTACGAAGGGCTTTCGCGACTGCGCACCGACAAGGGCGAACTCATCATGCCGCGCGACTATATGCGCGTCGCGGAGCCCGCCGGGATGATGCCGGCGGTCGACAACATTCTGCTGTTCCGCTGCATCCAGGTGGTGCGCAAGCTCGCGCAGCGCAACAGCAAGGCCGGCGTCTTCTGCAACATCTCGGCCTTCTCGCTGCTCGACTCGGATTTCTTCCCGCAGTTCATCGAATATATGCAGCACAACAAGGATCTGGCGCAGCACCTGATCTTCGAATTCAGCCAGATGACGGTGAACGGCGCGGGGCCTGTGGAACAGGCGAGCTTCGAGGCGCTGGCCGCGCTCGGCTTCCGCTTCTCGATGGATCAGGTGACGAGCCTGAAGCTCGACCCGAAAGTGCTGCACGACCGCAATTTCCGCTTCCTCAAGGTGTCGGCGGCAACGCTGCTCGACGGGCGGCAGATGGCGTCGGGCGACATCGAGGCCGGCGACCTGAAGGAACTGTTGCGCCGCAACGGCATTCAGCTCATCGCCGACAAGGTGGAAGCGGAACGCGAGGTTGTCGACATTCTCGATCTCAATGTCGAGCTCGGACAGGGCTTCCTCTTCGGCGAACCCCGGCCGGTGCGCGAAAGCGCGCTGCGCGAGGACGCCCCGGCGCTTTCGATCGCGGCGGATTGAGGCGGACGCTCGCGTCAACGTCGGCATGCGATAGCAGGCTCAGCGTGTTTGGGTCTCGAAAAGGTCCACCGGACCTTTTCGCTTGCGTTCCGCAAGACGCCCCTCACCCCCGAAAAATTCTTCGCTGACGCTCGAGTTTTGTCGACCCGCCCCCCGGGGGCGGGTGGGCATCTTTGCTTTGGTTGACAGGGTGAGGCCTGAGGCTATCTTGCCCCGGCCCTGCCCCACGCCGAGAGGAACCCCATGAGCCTTGCCGATCTGAAGCCCGTCATCGAGGCCGCTTTCGACAATCGCGACGCCGTCAATTTCGAGACCAAAGGCGAAGTGCGGGAGGCCGTGGACGAAGCGCTGAACGCGCTGGACAGCGGCAAGGCGCGCGTCGCCGAGAAGTTCAAGGATGAGTGGGTGGTGCATCAATGGCTCAAGAAAGCCGTGCTGCTCTCCTTCCGGCTCAACGACATGGCGCTGATCGCCGGCGGGCCTGGGACCGACACCAACTGGTGGGACAAGGTGCCGTCGAAATTCGCCGGCTGGGGCGAGAGCGAATTCCGCAAGGCGGGGTTTCGCGCGGTGCCGGGCGCGGTTGTGCGGCGCTCGGCCTATATCGCGCCCGGCGTGGTGGTGATGCCGTCCTTCGTCAATCTCGGCGCTTACGTGGACGAGGGGACGATGGTCGATACCTGGGTCACCGTCGGTTCCTGCGCGCAGATCGGCAAGAATTGTCACCTGTCGGGCGGCGTCGGCATCGGCGGCGTGCTGGAACCGTTGCAGGCCAACCCGGTCATCATCGAGGATAATTGCTTCATCGGCGCGCGCTCGGAAGTGGTGGAAGGGGTGATCGTCGGCGAGGGGGCGGTGCTCTCGATGGGCGTCTTCATTTCGGCCTCGACCAAGATCATCGACCGGGCGACCGGCGAGGTTCATATCGGCAAGGTGCCGCCCTATTCGGTGGTGGTGCCGGGCTCGCTGCCGGGCAAGCCCAATCCGGACGGCTCGCCCGCGCCGTCGCTTTATTGCTGCGTCATCGTCAAAACGGTCGATGCGCAGACGCGGGCCAAGACCGCGATCAACGAACTTCTGAGGGATTGAGGCTGTCTATTTGACGGCGCGGCGGCGGGCGGGCTACCAAGGTGCCATGACCGCACCCGCCACACCCTACAAGCCGCTCGACATTGCCGTCGAACTGATCCGCTGCCCGAGCGTGACGCCCGCCGATGCCGGGGCGCTCGGCGTGCTGGAACGCTATCTGGCGCCTCTGGGCTTCGCTTGCGAGCGGATGCGCTTTTCGGACAAGGACACGCCCGACATCGACAATCTCTATGCGCGGTTCGGCAGCGGGCATCCCCATTTCTGCTTTGCCGGTCATACGGATGTCGTGCCGGTGGGCGAGGCTGGCGCCTGGACGGTCGATCCCTTCGCGGCGCAGGTGAAGGACGGGCGGCTCTACGGGCGGGGCGCGGCCGACATGAAGAGCGCCATCGCCAGTTTCGTCGCCGCGGCGCAGCGGATCGTGACGGAGGGTTTCCAGGGTTCGATCAGCCTGCTGATTACCGGCGACGAGGAGGGGCCGAGCATCAACGGCACGAAGAAGATGCTCGAAGCGCTGGCGGCGCGGGGCGAGACGATCGATCATTGCATCGTCGGCGAGCCGACCTGCGTCGACCGGCTGGGCGACACGATCAAGGTCGGGCGGCGCGGCAGCATCAACGGATGGCTAACGGTGACGGGCACGCAAGGCCATGTCGCCTATCCGCAGCTTGCCGACAACCCGGTGCCGAAGATTCTCGAAATGCTGCGGCGGCTCGACGCCCATGTGCTGGACGAGGGGACGCCGCATTTCCAGCCGTCCAATCTCGAGATCACGTCGGTCGATGTCGGCAACACGGCCACCAATGTCATTCCGGGAAGCGCGCGGGCCGTCGTCAATATTCGTTTCAACGATCTGCATACCGGCGCGTCGCTGGAAGCGTGGATGCGGAGCGTCTTCGACGCGGTCGCCGCCGAGGCCGGCGCGCGCTACGAATTCAAGGCGGTGACGTCGGGCGAGGCCTTCATTACCGAGCCCGGAAATTTCTCGGCACTCATTGCCGAGGCGGTCGAAAAAGTGACGGGCATCGCGCCCGAACTTTCGACCAGCGGCGGCACATCGGATGCGCGGTTCATTCGCACCTATGCGCCGGTCGTCGAATTCGGCCTGACCAACGCGACCATGCACAAGACCGACGAAAACGCCGGCGTCGACGACATTGCGCGGCTCGCCGACATCTACGAGGCGGTGCTGCGCGGCTATTTCTCCGGCCGGGCCGGCGCATGACCAGCGTCAATGAAATCACCAACGGGCTCACCGGCGCGTGGCGGATCGTCAAGCGCGAGGAAAGCGCGCGCGAATGTTTCGATCTTTCGGCCGACGGGGCGCTGCGCTCGTTCACGGGTCTTGCGCTTTCGCTTCCGATTCTCTTTTTCACCGCGGCGGCGCTCTGGCAGATCGCGCAATCGGAACTGCAAGTTTCATTCGAGGTTTCGTTCGGCGCCTTCATCGCCGTCGAGATCGTGAGCACCTTGATCTACTGGGCGCTGTTCCTTGCCGCGATGCTGCGCGTTGCGCGGGCGCTCAATCTCGGACCCAATTATACGGCCTATCTCATCACCTATAATTGGGGCGTGCTGCTGACTTCGGCGGCTTTCGCGCTGCCGCTGATCCCCTATTCGCTGGGCGTTTTGCCGGCTGGCGGCGCGATGGTCCTGTCGCTGCCGGCGCTGGCGCTGCTCGGCTGGTATCGCTGGCAGATCGCGCGCACCGTGCTCGGCGCCGAACCGGGGCCGGCGGCGGCGATCCTGATTTTCGATCTCGTGCTCAGCCTCACAATCGACCAGTTGCTGGGGGCGCTGTTCCTGACCGGCGGAGGCCTATCCTGAGCGACAACCGGCCCATCGGGGTTTTCGACAGCGGCATCGGCGGCATCACCGTTTTGAAGGCGCTGCGCAAGCGGCTGCCGCATGAGGATCTCGTCTATCTGGGCGACACGGCGCGGCTGCCTTACGGCACCAAGAGCGCGGCGACCGTGACGGCCTATGCGACGCAGGCGACGCGGCATCTGATGAACCATGACGTGAAAATGGTGGTGATCGCCTGCAACACCGCATCCGCCGTCGCGATCGGACCGCTGACGGAAGCGCTGAAGCCGCTGCCGGTGATCGGCGTGATCGAGCCCGGCGCGAAGGCCGGCGTCGCGGCGACGAAGAGCGGGCACATCGGCGTCATCGGCACCGAGGCGACGGTGAAGGGCGGCGCTTACGTGCGCGCGATCCATGCGCTGATGCCGGAGGCGAAAATCGCGCAGGCGCCGTGCGGGCTGTTCGTGACGCTGGCGGAGGAAGGCTGGGTGACGGGCGAGGTCGCCGAGGCGGCGGCGAAACGCTATCTGGCGCCGCTCTTCAAGGGCCGCAATGCGCCCGATACGCTGGTGCTGGGCTGCACGCATTTTCCGGTGCTGGCGCGCGT
>JAHBYM010000167.1 GCA_019635975.1 Parvibaculum sp.
ATCGTCTTTGCCGGGCTTGACCCGGCAATCCAGAAGGCGCGTCAGCGCCGTCTATCTTCGCGAAAACCCTTCCTAAAGCAGCTCATCGAAAAGGTCGCGCCATGTCGGGTTCATCTTCTCGATCAGCGCGATCTTCCACGCCCGCGACCAGTGCTTGATATTCTTCTCGCGTTGAATGGCGTCTCGCGCCGTCATATGAGCCTCATACCAGACAAGACGCTTGACGCCGTAGCGGCTGGTGAAACCCTTTGTAAGCTCTTGCTTGTGTTCCGATATGCGGCGCAGCACATCATTCGCGACGCCGGTATAGAGCGTTCCGTTCTTCCCGCTTGCAAGGATGTAGACGAAGTAGTCGCGCATGGGATGAGTTTGGCGCATCGTCTGGCGTGCGCGCAATGCGATTGCGGCAAGGTGTTCTTGCGAAGAGAGACGCCGCTACGCGGCTTCTGGATTGCCGGGTCAAGCCCGGCAAAGACGAATTTGGGGGTATGAGGACATATAACGAAGCGCCGAACGCCGCCGCTCAATCGGCACTCCGCGCCAGCGCGCTGCCGATGGGGAGGTTTTGCGCGGGCACGATCAGCACCTTGTCGATGCGGGGGCCGTCCATGTCGACGACTTCGAAGCGGTAGCCGTTCCAGCCGAAATAATCGCCTTCGCGCGGCAGGCGGCCGAACCAGTTGAACATCACGCCGGCCAGCGTGTTGACCTCGCCGCTTTCGTCGCCGGGGAGCTTCGTCAGTTTCAGCAAGCGGCGCACTTCCTCCACCGAGACGACGCCGTCGATGATCCAGGAGCCGTCGTCGCGGATGGTGACGGCGGGATTGCGGTCGATGGCGTGATCCGACAGGTCGCCGATCATCGCGAAGAAGATTTCCGACATGGTGAGCGTGCCGACGACATCGGCATATTCGTCGATGACGAAGGCCATGAACATGTTTTCCGACTGAAGAATGCTCAAGGCCTTCAGCACGCTCGCGGTGCGCGGGATGTAGAGCGGCGGCGACATGCGCGCCAGCAATTCGTCGTTGGACTTCGGATCGAGGAAGAGTTCCTCCAGCCGCACCATGCCGATGAAAGGTCCGTTGGCGCCGCGGCGCACCGGATAGCGCATGCGCTGTTCGCGGCGGACCAGCGCGAGGTTCGCCTCGACCGGCTGTTCGGTGTCGAGCCAGACGAGTTGCAGGCGCGGCGTCATTACCTCGCTGACGCGGGTGTCGCCCAGGCGGAAGACGCGGTTGACGATGTCGCGTTCGACGCTTTCGATGGCGCCGGCGGCCGCGCCCTCCTCGATCAGATGCTTGATCTCGTCTTCGGTGACCTGCGGCGCCTCACGGCCGGCGATGCCGTAGATCTTCAGCACCCAGTCCGTCGAAAGCGAGAGGAACGTGACGGCGGGCGCCAGCACCCGCGCGAAGCCGCGCATCGGACGGGCGACGCTCGCGGCAATGCCTTCCGGGTTCGAAAGCGCGATGCGCTTGGGGACCAGTTCGCCGAGGATCAGCGTCAGATAGGTCAGCACGATGACGACGAAGCCGAAGGCGACAGGTTGGGCATAAGGGCCGATCCAGGGCCAGTCGGCCATGACGCTCGAAATCGGTCCCGCCAGCACCGCGCCGCCAAAGGCGCCGGTGAAGACGCCGACCAGCGTGATGCCGATCTGCACCGAGGAGAGGAAGCGGCCGGGCTCGGCCTGGAGCTTCAGCGCCGATTCGACCGGGGCGGTGGCGGCGCCCGCCTGCTTGCGCGCGCCGAGCAGCGCCTGCAAGCGCTGACGCCGCGCCGAAACGAGCGCCATCTCGGACATCGAAAAGAACCCGTTCACGAGGATCAGAACGAGCAGGATGACGATGTTCGATAACATGAGGTCCCCGGGGGCTGGAAGGTAAGTATAGGCGAGAGCGCGGGCGAGCGCGACGGGGTAGCGCGGGCGGGCCAAAGGGGCCAGTATTCGCGGCTTTCTCAACGGGCGGGGAGAAGGCACTTGGGCCAGGGGGATAACGAATCGGGGGTGCGGGCGGCGCGGGCAAGCGACCGGCCGGCGCTGGCGGCGCTGTGGGCGGCTTGCGGGCTGACGCGGCCTTGGAACGACCCGGCGCAGGACTTTGCCTTTGCGCTGGCGGGGCCGGCCTCGACCGTGCTGGTGATCGAACGGGAGGGCCGCATCGTGGCGTCGGCGATGGTCGGCCATGACGGGCACCGGGGGGCGGTCTACTACGTCGCGTCCGATCCGGCGCTCCGCGGGCAGGGCCTGGGGCGCGCGATCATGGCGGCGGCGGAAGACTGGCTCGCCGAGCGGGGTGTATGGAAGCTCAACCTGATGGTGCGGCGGGGGAACGAAGGGGCGTTGGGGTTCTATGCGGCGCTTGGCTATGGCGAGGAGGCGGTCAGCGTACTGTCGAAGCGGCTGGGCGGACGTTGAAGGAGGGGATGCCCGCGAGCGTGAATCTCTTTTCGGCATCCCCCAAGAACCGGGGATAAATTATTTTCAGCTCCGCCACCGCATCCCGAATCGCCCGCCGCAACCCCGCGCGCCCGAAAACCGGGGATAACTTCCCCACTCATCCGTACACGAACAAAAAATCCGCCGGGGATAACTCCGTTTGTGACAGTTTTTTGACAGTTCGATGACAGTCGCTGCGGCGATATGCGGGATAAGTGCAAATCCACCTGCGTTTTTACGGTGCTGGCGGCGACATTCGACAGGCTCTAGAGTCCGCGGCGGTTTGCACCGGAGAACTGTCACAAATGAGCCCGCATACGAACGATGTCACCGCCGTCGATCACCTCATCGTCGCGGTCCGCGATCTGGCGGAAGCCGAGAAAACCTATACGGCGATCTTCGGCCGCGGGCCCTCATGGGCGGGGCACCATCCCGGCATGGGCTCGGCTAACGTCTTGTACCGCCTTGCAAATACTTATGTGGAGCTGCTCGCCCCCGTCGCCGAAGGGCCGACGGCGGACGCCCTCAACGCCCATCTCGACAAGGCGGGCGAGGGCATTTTCGGGCTGGCGCTCGGCCTTGCCGATGCCGATCCGGCCCATGCCGCCTTCGCCGCGCGCGGGCTGGCGGGTACGCAGCCGATGGATGGTTCGGGTACGGACGATCGGACGGGCGCGACGCGCCGCTGGCGCACGATCATGTTTCCGCGCGAGGCGACGAACGGCCTTTTTCTCTTTGCAATTCAACATCTTGGGCCTGATGACGCGCTGCCGCCCGCGCCGCTTTCAGATGGTGTTTCCGAGGCCGAAGCCGTCGCCGCCTGCGACCATGCCGTGGTGCTGACGCCCGATGCGGAGGCGACGAAATCGCTCTTCGGCGGCAAATTCGGCATCCGTCTCGCCCTCGACCAGACGAAACCGGAATGGGGCGTCCGCCAGCTTTTCTTCCGCGCCGGCGGGTTGACGCTCGAAGTGGTCGAGCCGCTCGACAAGGAAAAAGCGCCAAAAACCGAACGATTCTGGGGGGTTGCCTGGAAGGTGCCGGACATCGCCGCCGCCGTCGCGCGCCTCGCAAAGGCCGGTCTCGACGTCTCCGAAGTCCGCAAGGGCCGCAAGCCCGGCACCGAGGTCGCCACCATCCGCAAGCCGACCAACGGCGTCCCGACATTGCTGATCTGTGAGCGCTAACCCCTTGGCGCCGCAGCTCTTTTCAGCCGGTCGTTGATCGCCTCGCCAAGTCCGTCATTGGGTATTGGCATCACCGCGATGGTGCGGCCTTCGGCCGCCCCGTCGAGTGCCCTCAGCATCGCGAACAGGTTGGCCGCCGCTTCGGTCAGGTCGCCGCAAGTCGATAGATTCATTGAGGTTTTCGCATCCGGCGCTTGCCCGCCGAAGGCGAGCAGCACCTCGTCCTTGCCCACATCCGTCGCATTGAGCCGGAGCGGCGACCCCGGCGCGTAGTGGCTCTCAAGCTGCCCCGGCGAGGCGCGGCCTTCCGCGCCCGCGCCCGCATCGGCTTCCGCCAGCCGCCGCCCCAGCACCTTCTCGATGTCGTCCCGCGCCACCGCGCCCGGCCGCAGAAGTGTCGGAATTCCTTGAGGAAATCCGATCACAGTGGATTCGAGCCCCAGCCGGCACGGCCCCCCGTCCAGCACCATGGCCAGCGTTTCGGCGCCCCCAAGCTCCGCCATCACATGCGCGGCCTGCGTCGGGCTGACCCGTCCCGAGCGGTTGGCGGACGGCGCCGCAATCGGCCTCTCCGCCGCTTCCAGCAGCGCCTGCGCGATCTCATGGGCGGGCACCCTCAGCGCCACCGTGTCGAGCCCGGCGCTCACCAGCAGCGACAGCGGCGTCTCCGGCCGCCGCGGCAGCACCAGCGTCACTCCGCCCGGCCAGAACGCACCCGCCAGCTTCCGCGCCTCATCCGTAAAAACCGCATGCTTTTCAGCGACTTGCGAGGTAGCCACATGGACGATCAGCGGGTTGAAGCGCGGCCGTCCCTTGGCTTCGAAGATGCGCGCCACCGCCTTGTCGTCGGTCGCATCCGCACCGAGCCCGTAAACCGTCTCGGTCGGAAAGGCGACAAGCCGCCCCTCGCGGATCGCCGCGCCCGCGCGGGCAATCGCCGCCGCGTTGGCCTCGGCGCATTCCGTCATCGTTTCCGCCTGTTTGAACGGTACCGTCGCGGCGGAGAATACAGTAAAAGGCCGAAAAGCCACGCCGTTCCGTCACTTTCCGTCTCCCGAGGAGCCCCCATGACCTACCGCCCGCCCGTCCGTGACATGGCATTCGCCTTGAACGAAGTCGCCGGCCTTTCGGCGCTGGCGGGCAAGGGGCCCTTCGCCGACCTTTCGCCGGAGCTCGTCGAAGCGGTGATGGAGGAGGGTGCAAAGCTCGCCGCCGAAGTGCTGGCGCCGCTCAACCGCTCGGGCGATGCCGAAGGCGCGAAGCTCGAAAAGTCAGGCGCCACAGTGCCTTCGGGCTTCGCGGCGGCCTATCGCCAATGGGTCGACGGCGGCTGGGGCAGCCTCGCCGCGACGCCTGAATACGGCGGCCAGGGCCTTCCCGTCTCGCTCGCCGTCGCGATGCAGGAAATGTGGAATGCCGCCTGCATGTCCTTCGGCCTCTGCCCCATTCTCTCGCAAGGCGCCATCGAGGCACTGACCGCGCATGGCACCGAGGAACAGAAGAAGCTCTACCTCGCCAAACTCATCTCCGGCGAATGGACCGGCACGATGAACCTGACGGAACCGCAAGCCGGTTCCGACCTCAACGCCTTGAAAACAAAAGCCGTTCCGCAAGGCGACGGCACCTACCGCATCACCGGCACCAAGATCTTCATCACCTATGGCGAT
>JAHBYM010000168.1 GCA_019635975.1 Parvibaculum sp.
ACGCAGCGGCGCATCGAGCGGCGGCAACACGCCCGTCCATTCGGCAGCAATCGTCACGGCCGCGTCCGGCGCGCCCCATGTCGCCTTGCCCAGATCATAGCCGTAGCGGTCGAAAACAAGGTTCAACCCCGCGCTCGAGCCGATCTCGTGCAGCGCCAGTGGCATGTCCGTCGCGGCGGCGATCTGCAACGCACCGCCGAGCAGCGCGTTCGAGCGCGCCACCTCGTTGGTCTGCGGCGCGCTGTCGAGAAAACGCGTCAGGAAATCGTCGTGACCCGTCATCGCCGCCGCGATGGCATTGCTCAATCGCTCATCGTCCGCCTCATGCGGCGGATAGGCGGCGGCGAGTTCCGCGCAACCGCCCGACCGCGCCAGCGCGTTGAGTGCGCCCGCCGCCCGCAAGGCCAGCGCGTCGTTCACCGGATTGCCGTTCCACCCGAGAATCCGCGCGCCGAAGCCCGTGTCACCCGTCAGCCCGTCCACCAGTGCCTCGCAGACGCGCGCCGTGAACGGCGACCCGAGTTGGCGGCAGCCCAGCGCCTGGCGACGGAAGGCATCGGGGATCGTGTGTGTGCCGGGCATTTCAGCTTTCCTCAAACAAAAATTGTCATTCCGGCGAAAGCCGGAATCCATGGGCGAATGCGGTGCGGACTGGCCTCACATTCCTTCCAACTCATCCCAACGTCGTCTTTGCCGGGCTTGACCCGGCAATCCAGAAGGCGCGGAACGCGCCGTCTCTCTTCACAAGGACTCCCTTCGCTTATATGTGCGGGCGGAGCCAGCGCCGCTTTTTTCCGAAGAGAGACGCCGCCTGCGGCGGCTTCTGGACCCCCGGATCAAGTCCGGGGGTGACACCCTTGTTTTAATCCTTGGGCGGACCGTCTCCCTCAAGCCGCCTGCGTCTCTTCCGGCCAGTCGCCGACATAGACGGATTGCGGACGGATCAACCGCCCGACGCGCTCCTGCTCCATCACATGCGCCGACCAGCCGGCGATGCGCGCCATCGCGAAGACCGGCGTCACCGCGTCGCGGGGGATGCCGAGCGCTTCCAGCAACACCGCCGTGTAGTACTCCATGTTGGTGTCGAGGCGCTGGCCGGGCTTGGCCTTTTTCAGCGCCGCCAGCGCGCCGGCCTCGACCTTGCGGGCGAAACGCAGGCGTTCGTTGTTGTTCGTCAGCAGGCTGACGGCCTTGTCGAAGACATCGGCGCGCGGATCGCGCACCTTGTAGACGCGGTGGCCGAAGCCCATCAGGCGCTCGCCGCTCGCGATCGCCGCGTCGAGCCAGGGGCCGATATTTTCTTCCGTGCCGATCTCGTCCAGCATGTCGAGCACAGGCCCCGGCGCGCCGCCATGCAGCGGGCCCTTGAGCGCGCAGAGCGCGCCGACCACCGCCGAGATCGTGCCGGCGCGCGTTGCGGCGATGACGCGGGCGGTGAAGGTCGAGGCATTCATGCCGTGATCCATCACCGTCACCAGGTAGGCGTTGAGCGCCTCCACCTCGGCAGCGCTCGGGCTTTCGCCTTTCAGCATGTAGAGGAAGTCGGCGGCGTGGCCGGCCTTCGGGTCGGGCGCGACCGGCGCCTTGCCCGCCTCGTGGCGACACAGCGCGGCGACGAAAACGGGAGCGGCGCCGAGCACCCGCAGATGGTCGGCGAGCGGAGCGGGGACAACTTCACTTATCCCCGGGGTCGGCACGCCGTCCGAGAGCATCGAGAGGCCGGTGCGCAGGCCTTCCGTGACAGTTTTGTGACAGTTCGATGACAGAAGCTGCGGCACCAGCGCGAAGGCGGCAGTGCGGGCGGCCCCCAAAGGACCCCTCAGGTCGCCCGGTTCGGCCCCGGCGGCGCGCCAGAGTTCGCCCACCGCGCCCTCGAAATCGTGAGCGTTTACAAGGGTTTCGACCTCATATCCCGCAACGATCAGGCGCCCGGCCTCGCCGTCGACATGGCTCAGATTTGTCTCGGCGGCGACCACATTGTCGAGGCCGCTGGCCGAGGCGCGTTCCTGTGTGACAGTCTTTGACATCGCTCAACTCCTTTAGTTCCGGCGCTGAAATCCCAATAATTTCATGGGCTTGTTCTGCAGGCGCCACGGCGCTGCACGGTGGTTTGACAGCGCGCTGTCACAATTGAAGCTGGGGGAAGGTTGATTGTTCGTCAATCTTGATTAAGCTAATCAATGTAAAGTAGTTCGAGGACAACATGGCCAAAAAGGCCGGAAATCCGCCGGAAAGCCTCTATCTCTCGGCCCGCGAGGCTGCTGCCGAACTCGGCATCAGCCAAGCGACGCTCTACGCCTATGTCAGCCGCAACATGATCCGCTCGGAACCGGTTCCGGGGTCGCGTGCCAAACGCTACCGCGCCGAGGATGTGCGGACGCTCAAAAAGCGGCGCGTTTCCGCCGAAAATCCAGCCCTTCCGGCCTCGCTCAGTTTCGGATTGCCGGTCATGGATTCGGCCATCACCCTCATCGCCGACGGTCAACTCCACTATCGCGGCTCGGATGCGACCGCACTTGCCCGCACCTCGTCGCTGGAGCAGGTGGCGGCGCTTCTGTGGGGTGCGCGCGAGCAGCCCTTCACCCGCGAGGCGGTGCTGCATCCGGGGGAGAAGCTCCGGAAAATGGCGGAAAGCCTGGCGAAATCACCCCGCATCGAGCGCTGCCTCGCCCTCCTCCCCCTCGCCGCGCTCGAAGATCCGGCCGTCTACAACATGACCGATCGCGGCCTCGCCGCCACAGGCGCGCGGCTGATGCGCTTCGTCGGCGCGGTCATCTCGGGCGAGGAACCGAGCGAAAAACCGCTCCACGAAGTTCTGACCCGCGCGCTGACCCAGGGCGAAAAACCGGCTGCCGAGCTCATCCGCGCGGCGCTGGTGCTCTGCGCCGATCACGAGCTCAATGCCTCGGCCTTTACCGTCCGTTGCGTCGCCGGCACCGGCGCCACGCTATTTGCAGCGGTGCAGGCCGGCATTTGCGCGGCGCAGGGTCCGCGCCATGGTGGCTTGTCGGGCCGCGTCGAGAGCCTGTTGCTCGACATGGCCAACCGTCAGGATGTCGAGAATGCGGTGTTGCAACGGTTGAAGGACAACGACCCCGCGCCAGGCTTCGGCCATCCGCTTTACCCGGACGGCGATCCGCGCGCCAAGGCACTGATCGCGATGCTGAAGGAGAAGTATGGTGACGACGCCAACTTCGTGCGCGCGCAGCGAATTCTGCGCGTGATGGCGGAAGCGGGCGGTCTCAAACCCAATATCGATTTCGCCATCGCCGCCATGGGCGCCGTGCTGCACCTGCCGCGCGGCGCGGGCTTGAGCATTTTCGTTCTCGGGCGCACCGCCGGCTGGATTGGCCATGCGATCGAGCAATATCGTACCGGCACGATGATCCGGCCGCGGGCGCGCTATACCGGAGAGGCACCCAGATGATTGAAAAGACTGCACTAATCGCCGGCGCAACGGGACTTGTCGGCGGCCATCTGCTGAAACTGCTTCTCGCCGATCCGCAATATAGCCGCGTCGTCGCGGTGACGCGCCGTCCGCTCCAAGGTGTCGCGTCGCCGAAGCTTGAAGAGCTCGTTGTGGATTTCGATGCGCTCGACAAGTCGTTGGCGCAGAAGGACTTTCCGGTCGACGACGCCTATTGCGCGCTTGGCACCACGATCAAGACCGCCGGCAGCCAGGAAGCTTTTCGCAAGGTCGATCACGACTACATCGTCGCCTTCGCCAAAGCCGCGAAGGCGGGCGGCTCGAAACGAATGATGCTGGTTTCGTCGATCGGCGCCGACCCCACTTCTTCGGTTTTCTATTCGCGCATCAAAGGCGAGACGGAACAAGCACTTGGCGTGCTCGGCTTCGAGGCCTTGCATATTTTCCGGCCCGGCCTGCTGATCGGCGAACGCACGGAATCGCGGCCCGCAGAAAGCATCGGCAAAGTCGTCTCGCCCGTTCTCAACGCTTTGTTGCTTGGGCCCGCGCGCGCCTATCGTTCGATACATGCCGAATATGTCGCTCGTGCCATGCGTGCCGCTGCGTCAACCGGCGATACAGGACGGCATATCCACACTTACGACCGAATGATGCGTCTCGCGGGGGCTTGAAAATCCCTTGCGCGTGATACAGTTCCAAAAATGAATTGAGTTCGGGAGGAGCCGCGATGACGGCGCATGAAGGGATGGCCGCCGCCAATGGCGACGCGGCCGCGGCGCGGCGGCAGCGTCTCAATTTCTATCTCGGTGGACAGGCGAGCTGGTTCGTCAGCCTCGGCATCCAGTTCGTCATCTTTCCGTTTCTCGTAACGCAGGTGCTGCACGAACCGGCGGCGCGGGTCGGCATCGCGCAAATGTCGCTGATGGCGCCGGCGCTGCTCTTCATGCTGCTGGGCGGCACGGTTGCCGATCACGGCGATGCGCGGCGTATTCTGATCCGCGTGCATTTCCTGTCGGCGTTGCCGCCGCTGGTGCTGGCCGGCATTTATCTTTCGGGCAACCTCACCTATGCATCACTGATCGTCTTTGCGCTGACGATGGGGACGCTCAGCGCCTTTGCGATTCCCGCGCGCGACTCGGCGCTGACCCGTGTTGCCGAGACCGGCATTCAACAAGCCGTCACGATGGCGATGGGTGTGCAGATGGGTTCGCAGCTTGTCGGCATGCTGATCGCTGCGCTTGCCGCGCTGACCGGTACGCCGGCACTGCTGATCTTCCAGGCCATCATCATGCTGACCGGGCTGTTCGCGTCGTTGAAACTCACACCGCTGCCGCCGACCAACGCCGTCAGCACCGAAAGCCGGCTCGCGCAAATCGTCGACGGCATCAAGACGGCCGCCGCCGTTCCGATCGTCGCAACCGTCATCGGCCTCAATTTCGCGGTCGGGCTTTTTTATGTCGGCAGCTTCCTTGTCGTTCTGCCATTGATGATCCGCGACATCTACCTGACATCGGCGGCCGAATTCACGGTCAAGTTCGCGATCATCAATATCTGCTTCTGGGGCGGCACGATCGTCGTCAACATGGCGCTTCTGCGGATCGGTCATATCGGCCATCGCGGGCGGATGATGATGGGATCGCTGGCGAGCGGCCTCATCATCCTTGCACTGTTTCACTTCCCGATGCCGTTCTGGATGATCTGCGTGCTGGTTTTCTGGTGGGGCATGGGCGCCGGCACGACGATGACGATGGGACGCACCATCGTGCAGATCGCCGCACCCGAAAGCCACCGGGCGCGCGTGCTCGCCGCCTATCAGCTCGGCTTTTCCGG
>JAHBYM010000169.1 GCA_019635975.1 Parvibaculum sp.
GCCGCGACGACGCCCCTGAGCGTGCGAACCTCCTGCTCGGTGAGCGCCGCCCGCTGGAACATGTTGCGCAGATTGCGGATCATTGAAGGCTTCTTCTCCGGCGGCTTCAGGAAGCCGAAGCGGTCGAGCTCGGTTTCGAGATGCTCGAAGAAGCCGAGAAGCTCTTCCTTCTTCGCGGGCCGCGTCTGCTGGTAGTCGATCCGCGCCGCCTCGGTCGCGTCGCCCGCCTTGTGCCATTCATAGGACATCAGCAGCACACATTGGGCGAGGTTGAGCGAGGCGAAGGCCGGATTGACCGGCACCATCATCAGCGCGTCGGCAAACGCCAGATCGTCGTTCTCAAGCCCGGTGCGCTCCGGCCCGAAAAGGAGGCCGGCCTGCCCATCCTTTCGGACGGCATCGCGCAGGCCCGCCGCCGCCGCTTCGGGCGTCAAAATCGGTTTCACCATGTCGCGCGCGCGCGCTGTCGTCGCAATGACGTAGTCGAGATCGGCGACGGCCGCCGCCGTCGTGTCGAACACCCGTGCGCCATCGACCACGATGTCGGCGCCCGATGCCGCCGCACGGGCGCGCTCGTTGGGCCAGCCGTCGCGCGGCCGCACCAGCCTGAGGTCGGTCAGCCCGAAATTGAGCATGGCACGCGCCGCCGTGCCGATATTTTCGCCAAGCTGCGGCGCGACCAGAATCACCGCCGGTCCCGTTTCAAGCGGGGTCTCGCCTCTCTTGGTCTGGTCGGTTCCGGCCATGGGATTGAAAGTTTCCGTTACGGAAGTGGGCGTGCGTCAATAAGCGATTGCCCGCCTTTAATCAATCGGCCCGCAATGTTATAGGGAAGAGGCTCGTTTTGCGCGGCCGCCGCGTCCGCCCGTTACACGTCTTGAAGGACCCCCCATGCCGAAGATCAAAGTCGCAAACCCCGTGGTCGATCTCGATGGCGATGAGATGACCCGGATCATCTGGCAGATGATCAAGGACAAGCTGATCTTCCCCTATCTCGAGCTCGACATCGACTATTACGACCTCGGCATGGAGCATCGCGACGCCACCGACGACAAGGTGACGGTCGAAAGCGCCGAGGCAATCAAGAAGCACGGCGTCGGCGTCAAATGCGCGACCATCACGCCCGATGAAGCGCGCGTCGAGGAATTCAAACTGAAGAAGATGTGGAAGTCGCCCAACGGGACGATCCGCAACATTCTCGGCGGCACGGTATTCCGCGAGCCGATCATCTGCCGCAACATCCCGCGCCTCGTGCCGGGCTGGACCGAGCCGATCGTCATTGGCCGTCATGCTTTCGGCGACCAGTACCGCGCCACCGACTTGCTGATTCCCGGCAAGGGCAAGCTGACGATGAAATGGGTGTCGGCGGACGGCAAGGAAACCATCGAGGAAGAGATATTCGATTTCCCGTCCTCCGGCGTCGCGATGGGTATGTACAACCTTGACGACAGCATTCGGGATTTCGCCCGCGCCTGCATGAAGTTCGGCCTCGACCGCAAATATCCGGTCTATCTGTCGACCAAGAACACGATCATGAAAACCTATGACGGCCGTTTCAAGAATCTCTTCCAGGAGGTTTTCGAAAAGGAATTCAAGGCCGATTTCGACGCCGCGAAGATCACTTATGAGCACCGGCTGATCGACGACATGGTGGCCTCGTCGATGAAATGGTCGGGCGGCTATGTGTGGGCCTGCAAGAATTACGACGGCGACGTGCAGTCGGATTCGGTCGCGCAAGGCTTCGGCTCGCTCGGCCTGATGACCTCCGTGCTGCTGACGCCGGACGGCAAGATCATGGAAGCCGAAGCAGCGCACGGCACCGTGACGCGCCACTACCGCGCCCATCAGCGCGGCGAAGAGACCTCGACCAATTCCATCGCCTCGATCTTCGCCTGGACGCGCGGCCTCTCGCATCGCGCCAAGCTCGACGGCAATGACGCGCTGGCGAAGTTTGCCGCGACGCTCGAAAAGGTCTGCGTCTCGACGGTCGAGAGCGGCTACATGACGAAGGACCTGGCGCTGCTGGTCGGCTCCGAACAGTCATGGCTGTCGACGGAAGGCTTCCTCGACAAGGTGGCCGAGAACCTGACGAAGGCGCTTGCAAAGCAGACGTGACCTGCGGATGAACTGAACCACGCAGCGAAAGCCAAACCCGAATGTCCACAGACAGACCCCATAGTGGAAAGACCGGGTGGCTTTTCAGACTGCGTCATTTCTTCTTCATTTTCGCCTATCTCTGGCTGCTCCTCAGCGTTTACACGCTTCACAATACGCTCGTCCTCTCGGACTGGGGCCTTCTTGCCCATCTCGGCGCGGCCACACTGAAGGCACTGGTCTTCGCGAAATTCGTCCTGATCGGCGAGCACCTGAAACTCGGGTCGCGCGCTGAACACCTGCCGCTGATCTGGCCGATCCTCATCAAGTCTGCTCTTTTCTCGGTCGTGCTCATCGGCTTCAACCTCGCCGAGGAAGCCCTTCTCCATTGGCTTCGCCCGCGTCACGCTGCGGGCGTCGACACCATGGATCTCAGCAGCCTGCCGGCAATCCTCTCGCTCACCGTCATGATATTTGTCGCACTCATTCCATTCTTCGGCATCAAGGAACTCGGCCGCGTCATCGGTGAAGACGGAATGTTCGACCTGTTTTTCCGCAAGCGTCTGCGGGGCGCCAGCACCTTCAGTACAGGCAAGGACTGACATCGAACTTCAAGATCAATCTTGCGAATTTGTGCGTCCAAAGGCACGCATTCCACGAAGCTCGGCGTGGCAACAACACAATCGGCCGGAGCGGGGGAAGAAAAAATGTTATCGACAAAACAGCAGGAAATGGTGGCGCTTTTCGAGCGCCATGTCGGCGCGGAACTCGAAGGCGATCTCGACGTCACGATGGCGACGATGAGCCGCAATCCCTATCTCAACCATGTGCCTACCATGCAAGGAGGCAGCGGAACGGACGGTGTCCGCGCCTTTTACCGCGACCACCTTGTTGGCAAGTTCTTCCCGCCGGATGTCGAGATGATCGGCGTGTCGCGCACGGTCGGCGAAGAACGGATCGTCGACGAAATCTATATAAGCTTCACGCATACGACTGTCATCGACTGGCTGTTGCCGAACGTCGCGCCAACGGGCAAGCCCGTCGAAATGGTCGTCGCCGTCATCGTCGGATTTGAAGCCGGCAGGATTTCCTACGAACACATCTATTGGGATCAGGCTGGCGTGCTAGCGCAGGTCGGTTTGTTAGATCCCAAAGGCCTCCCTGTCACCGGTGCGGAAAGCGCTCGAAAGGTCCTCGCCCGCAAGGTGGACTAGGCCCGGCACGCACCCGGACGCAGAACCTGCCACATCCGCGTCCCCAGACCTGGTTCCGGGCGATACCTCTTCGGAAAACAGAGACTTAAGCGGCCACGGCCTCCAGCGCCGCCTTCACCGCCGCAAGCGCGGCATCGGCCTTGTCGCCATCGGGACCGCCGGCCTGCGCCATGTCCGGACGGCCCCCGCCGCCGGAACCGCCCATTGCGGCCGAACCGGCCTTCACCAGATCGACGGCGTTGAACTTCGCCGTCAGGTCCGCCGTCACACCGACGGCAATCGCGCCCTTGCCGTCTTCACTGACGGCAACAAATGCAACGACACCGGAACCGACCTGCTTCTTGGCGTCATCCACCAGCCCGCGCAAATCCTTCGGGTTGACGCCGTCGAGCTTGCGCGCGACGAGCTTGACGCCGCCAAACTCCTGCACCGGCGTTTCCGCCGCGCCGCCGCCCGAACCGCCGCCCATCGCGAGCTTCTTCTTCGCCTCGGTCAGTTCGCGTTCAAGCCGCTTGCGCTCTTCCATCAGCGAGACGACGCGCGCCGGCAAATCCTCCGGCGAAATTTTCAACGCGCCGGCGGCTTCCCTGAGCGTCCGGTCCTGTTCGACGAGATAGGCCCGCGCGCCCTCGCCCGTCAGCGCCTCGATGCGGCGGATGCCCGACGCGACCGCGCTCTCGCTGACGATCTTGAAGATCGCGATGTCGCCGACGCGGCGCACATGCGTGCCGCCGCAAAGCTCGACCGAATAGGCGCCGCTGTCGTTGTTCTCGTCGAGCCCCATCGCCAGCACGCGAACCTCATCGCCATATTTTTCGCCGAACAGCGCCAGCGCACCGGCCTCAATCGCCTGTTCGGGTGTCATCAGCCGCGTCGAGACTTCCGTGTTCTGGCGGATGACGCGATTGACGATAGTCTCGACTTCGGCGATTTCCGCCGCAGTCATCGGCTTGGGATGGCTGAAGTCGAAGCGCAGGCGTTCCGGCCCGACCATCGAGCCCTTCTGCGTGACATGGGGCCCCAGCACACGCCGCAGCGCCTCATGCACCAGATGCGTTGCCGAGTGATTGGCGCGCGTCGCCGTGCGCAAGGCGCTGTCGACCTGCATCTCGACAATGTCGCCGAGTTTGAGCTTGCCGCGCGCGAGCTTGCCGATATGCACATGCAGGTCGCCGAGCTTCTTCATCGTGTCCGAAACCGGAAACTCCGCACCGCCGGAGGTGAACAACACACCGCTGTCGCCGACCTGCCCGCCGGACTCGCCATAGAACGGCGTCTGGTTGGAAATGATCGCGGCTTCCGCGCCGGCAGTGATCTCCTCGACCGGCTTTCCGTCGACAACGATCGCAACGATCTTGCCCTCGGCGTTCTCGGTTTCGTAACCGAGGAATTCCGTCGCACCGTGCTTCTCGCGAAGCTCAAACCAGACGGCCTCGGTCGCCTTCTCGCCGGAACCCGACCATGCGGCGCGCGCATCCTGGCGCTGCTTCGCCATCGCCGCGTCGAAACCCGTCTGATCGACGCTCATACCGCGCGAGCGCAGCGCATCCTGCGTCAGGTCGAGCGGAAAGCCGTAGGTGTCGTAGAGCTTGAAGGCGACGTCGCCGGGGAGCACGCCCTTGCCCTGCTGCTTCTCGATTTCCTCGTCGAGCAGCTTCAACCCGCGCGTCAGCGTTTCGCGGAAGCGCGTCTCCTCGAGCTTCAGCGTTTCGGTGATCAGCGGTTCGGCCCGGCGCAGCTCGGGATAGGCATCGCCCATCTGCCGGACCAGCGCCGGCACCAGCCGCCACATCAGGGGCTCCGCGACGCCGACAAGCTGCGCATG
>JAHBYM010000017.1 GCA_019635975.1 Parvibaculum sp.
GCTGCCAGCGTCATGGATGTCGTCGATATACTCGCCATACGCGGCGGGCGCGATCGGCCCGCGTACGCGCTGCCGCATCAGATCCGAAAAACCCATGATCGCGTTTAGCGGCGTACGCAGATCGTGGCTCATATTGGCGAGAAAAGACGATTTGGCGTTGTTGGCGTCTTCGGCCGCCTGCCTCTCGCGAATCGCCTCATCGCGCGCAGCTTGCAGGTCTGCGGCCATCGCCTCGTTCTCAAATCTCAGACGGAGACTATTCACGATGTGCCGGTTGACGAATTTCCCGGCCCGCAAAATGGTGACGGTCCATGCGGTGAGCAGAAACAGAACGACGAAATTGAGATTGGACGGGTGTGCTAGAAGAAGAATGCTAACGGCACAGAAGAAAGCGAGTTGACCGTTGGCGAAAGCGGACCAATGGCTCGCATGGACGGTGATCATCATCAGTGGCGTGCCGAACGCCAGGGCGAAGATAAAAAGATTGTTCTCTGCGTTCCCAGGCTCCCAGAGCAACCAGAGGCACGCTGCCCAGACAAGCGGGCCGCGTACCGCCGTGTACCCATAGACACGCGACCAAAAAGTTACCTTGTCGAGCGGTGCCGGTTCGCGTTTGAACCACCGGTCGAGCAGAAATACGCTCGCTATCTGCAAGGCGAGGAGCACCACTATGACGCCGATCACGCCCGGCGAAACATCGCCGAGTTCCGGTGCCACGCCCGACCAAAAAATGCCGACGACAAGTGCGGTCCATAGCGGCATTCCGACAACGCCAAACAGCGCGCCAGAGTTGATCTGCTCGATACTCGCGAGATCGACTCTTGCATCGAGAACCTGTTCGCTATCGGTCGCGCTCCGTTCCATCGGCTGCCTGTCCGGAAATAGGCAGGCAGTGTGCACCGATCGGCACTAAGAAATGGTTTCCAAAATCTTGCCGCGGCGGATATGAAACGGTCGATTTCAGTGCCTGAGAAAGAGGAAATGCGACAGCCCGCGCTGTCAGAAGCCCCTCCCTTGGATATATCTGCACCGAACTGGAGGATTACCGCCAGATGATCGTCATTGAATTCTCTTTGGTTCGGATCAGTGCACACGCATAGCACACGTCATCCCTTAAACAGTTGATACCAAAGGAGAATCTTCCAAATCCATCATGGGCGCGATGGAGATTTTGTTTATCAGCGTATTCAACAGCTTACCCGCAACCGGGGGGCTTCAAAGAGGCCAAGTTTACGCTGTTGTACCTCCCGATGCGCCTGGTAGCACATGAAAAGTTTTGGCGGGCGCGTAAACGACGCTGGCGGTCGATGGTCCGACCTGAAGAACTGCGGAACGGGGCCTGGCATTCCGTCCCGCAGCCACCTCAGCCGGCGATGAACTTCAGGAGGTCGGCGTTCAGCACGTCGGCATTCACTGTCAGCATGCCGTGAGAGAAACCGGGATAGGTCTTCAGTGAGCCGTTCGGCAGCAGCTTGACGGCCTTCAAGGCCGAGGCGGCGATCGGAACGACCTGGTCGTCCTCACCGTGCAGCACCAGCGTCGGGACGGTGATCGCCTTGAGGTCATCGGTCTGGTCGGTTTCCGAGAAGGCCTTGATGCCGTCGTAATGCGCCTTGGCGCTGCCCATCATGCCCTGCCGCCACCAGTTCTGGATCACGCCTTCATGGACCGTCGCGCCATCGCGGTTGAAGCCGTAGAACGGGCCTGATGGAACGTCGCGGAAAAACTGCGCGCGGTTGCCGGCCAGCGCCGTCCGAAAGCCATCGAAGACCTCCATCGGCGTGCCCTCGGGGTTGTCGCCGGTTTTCAACATCAAGGGCGGAATGGCAGCGACAAGCACAGCCTTGGCCACGCGGCCGGCCGGTTCGCCGAATTTGGCCACGTAGCGCGCCACCTCGCCACCACCTGTGGAATGGCCGATGTGAACCGCGTTCCGCAGATCCAGCGCCTCGGCGACGGCGAAGGCGTCGGCTGCGTAGTGGTCGATATCGTGACCCTCGGCGACCTGCGCCGAGCGTCCATGACCACGCCGGTCGTGCGCGACGACGCGATAGCCCTTCGACAGGAAGAAAAGCATCTGCGCGTCCCAATCGTCGGACGAGAGGGGCCAGCCATGATGAAAAACGACGGGCTGCGCGTCTTTGGGACCCCAGTCCTTGTAGAAAATCTCGACGCCATCCTTGGTTGTGACGGAGCTCATGGTGCGTTCTCCTTCTTGGGCGTTGTGAGTTGCGGGTTCCGCGGTATGCGCGATACCCAGATGAAAGACGAAGCTTGCCGCAAATGCGGAGGCCGAGATCAGAGCGCCACGGCGGCTGAGCGACAGACAAGGGACGGAGATATCGGGCATGGAGGTGCTCCGTGATTTGTGCAAAGCGGCGTGACGGAATTCAAGTGCGCGCTCGTACATGACAGCAGACATGCGCTGAAGGACACATTGTCTGGAGGTCAGGATGTCAGTTCGATTTGAAAGGCGGTAGTGCGCGCTGACGAGAAGCTGTGTCGCCGAAAGCGGAACCCCGATCGAGTTCAACGAACGGCGCGACCGTTCAGACTCGCTCTATTGCCGCTCGGCGGCGGGTACCTTGCCGAGCGGTTCCGGAACGGGCTGGGTGTGCAACCGGTCCAGACCCGACATGATGTCTCCCTGCACCTGCTCGGAAAGACGCTCGGCATCCCGCTGGCGGATGTCCGCTGCGGCCTCTTCGACTTCGAGCTCGGAAAAACCCAACGCGCGCAGTCCTTCCGCGCCCATCAGATAGGCGGATTCAACGGTCTCGCGGATTTGATAGTCGACGCCCGCGCGGATCAGCTCGACGGCATGTCCGCGGTCATAGCTTCGCACCAGCAGTTTGGCCTGCGGAAATTCGTGTTGCGCAAGCTCCACGATCTGCAATGCAGATTTCCGGTCATCGACACAAATCATAATCGCGTCGGTCGCGTTCGCACCGGAGTGGTGCAGCGTATCGAGCCGCGTACCGTCGCCGAAGAAGACCTTGAATCCGAATCGTGCCGCATCGCGGATCCTATCGGGATCGCTGTCGATGACAGAAAGGCTGATGCCCTTCGACAACAGGAGCTGCGATGCGATCTGGCCGAAGCGGCCGAACCCGATGACAAGTATCCGGCCCTTTAGGTCCTTGGCAAGGTCGACCCCTTCCATCGACGCTTCGCTACGCAGCAGCCGGTCCGCCGCGATGATAAGGAGAGGCGTCAAGGCCATGGAGAGGATGACGACAGTCGTGAACAGCGAGTTTTCCCGCGCATCGATCACGCCGGCCGACGCCGCCGCGGCATAGAGCACGAAGGCGAATTCCCCTCCCTGCAGGAACATGGAGGTCCGGTGCAGTGCTTGATGGTTGGAAGCGCCGAACACACGCCCGACCGCATAGACCACCACCCCTTTCGCAAGGGTGAATGCCGCGAGTATCGACAACAGAAACCAGGGCTCGGCGAAGACGATGGACAGATCGAGCGACATGCCGACGGCGAGGAAGAACAGCCCCATGAGCAGGCCGCGAAATGGCTCGATGTCGCTTTCAATCTGGTGGCGATAGCTCGAACTCGACAGCATCACGCCGGCAAGGAATGCGCCCATCGCCATCGACAGGCCGGCGGCTTCCATCAGCAGCGCGGCACCGAGAACGACCAGCAGCGCGCCGGCGGTGAGCACTTCTCTTGTGCGGGTGCGCGCCAGCAGAGCGAAGAACGGGTTCAACCCCCAATAGGACACAGCAAGGAGCACAAGCAGCGCCGCCACCGCTATCAATACGCTGATCCATCCCGCTTCCCCGGCCGCCAGCGGCGACAGGAAAGCGACCACTGCCAGCAGCGGAACGATCATCAGATCCTCGAATAGCAGGATCGAGACCGATTTCTGGCCTTCGCTGCTGGCAATCTCGCCGCGGTCCTGAAGCATCGACATGATGACGGCGGTGGAGGAGAGGACGAAGCCCGCACCGGCAACGAAGGCAACCGGACCGGACATGTCGAAGATCAGGGCACCGGCAAGTGCAAGGGCGGCGGTTGCGGCGGCTACCTGCACGAGACCCAGGCCGAATATCTGTCCGCGCATGGCCCAAAGTTTTCGGGGCCTCAGTTCTAGTCCGATTACGAACAGAAACATCACAACGCCAAGTTCCGCGAAATGCAGGATCGACTGCGTGTCGGTGATGAGCCCCAGTACCGAAGGTCCGACGAGAAGACCGGCCGCGAAATATCCGAGCACCGAGCCGAGGCCGAGCCGTTGAAACAGCGGGACGGCAACGACCGCCGCTCCCATCAAAAGAACGGCCGGTCCGATCGTGTGCATCAAGCCCGCTTCAGCCATCGACTTGCCTTTCAAATATGTTGCCCCGACGCGCGGAGACGTTGAGCCGGGCCGTTAGCTTTTGCGCATCAGGATCATCTTTTCCTGTGTCATGTCGCGCATGGTGTAGGGTATTCCGCCGGTGCCGTATCCGGATTCCCTGCGGCCGGCGAAGGGCATCCAGTCGGTTCGGAAAGCAGTGGGATCGTTGATCATCACAGCCGAGGCATCGAGACGATTTGCGGCGCGCATTGCCACGTCTATGTCCTGTGCGAAGATGCTGGCCTGGAAGGCTGTCGGCAGGGAATTGGCCCGGCGAATGGCCTCGTCGAGATCGACATATCGATAGACCGCGACGAGGGGGCCGAAGACTTCCAGCTTCGATATCCTTGCATCGGCCGGGGGATCAAGCAGCACCGCCGGCCTCAACGTCGTATCGGACAGGCGTTCGCCCCCGGTCGCGAGGGTAGCCCCTCGCCCGACAGCTTCCTCGATCCATTGCGCGACCCGATCCGCCTCGCGCGGCAGGATCAACGGACCGACTTCGGTATCTTTCAGCGTCGGGTCGGCGGTACGCAATTTCTCGACGCGAGCGACGAGCATCTGCGTGAACTCTTCGGCGATGCCGTCGTGAACAAAGATGCGCTGCGTCGAAACGCAGACCTGCCCGGCATGGTAGTAACCGCCCTTGACGACGGGTTCGATGACCTTGTCGAGGTCGGCGCTGCGGTCGACGATCGCCGGCGCGGCGCCGCCATGCTCCAACGCCGAGCGCGTGCCGGGGGCAAGCCTGGAATGCAGGTGCCAGCCGACGCGAGCTGACCCAATGAAGCTGAGGAAGGCGATGCGCCGGTCGGTGGCGAGCTTTTCGGCGAGTGCGTTGTCTTCCGTGATGAAGGTCTGACACCACGGCTCCGGCAAGCCCGCCTCCCGGACAAGCGTCACGAAATCGAGGCAGGACAGTGGCGTCGTGCTCGCCGGTTTGACGATCACCGGACAGCCAACCGCGATGGCCGGCGCGACCTGATGGACGATCAGGTTCAGCGGATGGTTGAAAGCGGAGATCGCCGCGACGATGCCGATGGGTTCCTTGGTCGTGAAAGCCCATCGGTTTTCCGCCGCTGCCGACAGCCCCATCGGGATCTCCCGGCCGGCAAAATTGCGTAGCTCGTCGGCGGCATTCTGGACGCCGTCGATCGCGCGGTTCGTCTCGATGATTGCATCTGGAAGCGGCTTGCCACCCTCTCGCGCGATCTGCATGGCGAGATGGTCGCGCCTGTCTTGCATCAGCGCGGCCAGCTTGCGGAGGATCGCAATGCGCCGGTGAGGCATCAGCCAGCCATCGCGTTCCCTGA
The DNA here is from genome assembly GCA_019635975.1 of Parvibaculum sp. Lineage (GTDB taxonomy): Bacteria > Pseudomonadota > Alphaproteobacteria > Parvibaculales > Parvibaculaceae > Parvibaculum. The sequence goes on from JAHBYM010000017.1 coordinate 5,665, forward strand.
AGGCCTTTTCGGCAGCTTCTAGTTTGAGCTCCAGCGCAGCGGCATTATCGGTCGCGATCTCTGCGATCGGCGCGCGGTCGAAGGCTTGCACGACTGTCAGCATCGCCTCTCTCCCCGTGCCGGAACTAGGCACACTCTACATCCGGCGTCCGGTTGCGCAACTCGTCGACCAGCACGCGCGTGTTCTCGGAATAGTCGATGGGCACGTCAACGAGATGAACCCCGCCACCAGCAAAAGCGGCCTCGAGCGCCGGCACGAGTTCCTCGACCGCGCTCACCCGGGAGCCCTTCGCGCCATAAGCTTCCGCATAGCGCACGAAATCTGGGTTACCGAAGCTCATCCCGAAATCCGGGAAGCCGTCTACCGCCTGCTTCCAGCGGATCATGCCATAGGCGCTGTCGTTCAGGACGACCACCACGAGGTTCAGTCCGAGCCGCACCGCCGTTTCCATCTCCTGCGAGTTCATCATGAAGCCGCCATCGCCGCAGACCGCCATGACGCGTCTCCCGGGGTAGAGCAATGCCGCCATCATCGCCGAGGGAAGGCCGGCCCCCATCGTGGCGAGCGCGTTGTCGAGCAGCAACGTGTTGGCGACATGGGTGCGGTAGTTGCGAGCGAACCAGATCTTGTACATGCCGTTGTCGAGGCAGACGATGCCGTCTTCCGGCATGACCCTGCGGACATCGTGGACGACGCGCTGCGGCGTCGGCGGGAAGCGGTCTTCCTCGGCGCGGTCGTTTATGTGGGCCAGAATCTTCTGGCGCAGGTCGAGCATTCCCGCGTCTGCCGAAAGGCGGCCTTCGAGGCGCGCACCGAGCGCCTCGACGGAAGCCCCGATGTCGCCGATCAGCTCGATATCCGGGTGATAGACCTGTTCGACGCTGGCGGACCGGTAGCCGACATGGACGACCTTCGGGCCGCCGGCGCTCTGCATCAGGAAAGGCGGCTTTTCGATCGTATCGTGGCCGATAGCGACGATCAGGTCGGCGCGCGCGACGGCCTCGTGCACATAGTCGCCCTCAGAGAGCGCGGCGGTCCCCATATAGAGGTTGGAGCCGCCGGTGACGGCGCCCTTGCCCATCTGCGTGTTGAAAAAGGGTAATCGGGTGCGGGTCACGAAAGTGGACAGCGGTTCCACCAGCGAGGGCCGGTTGCCGGCCGCGCCGATCATGGCCAGCGGGCGCTTTGCAGCGAGGATCGTCTCCACCACCCTGTCGAGCGCGGCGGCATGGGCCACGGGGCGCTCCAGCGCATGAGGCGGAATGAGGGAGACATTGTCCACCTCCTTGGCCGCGACGTCCTCGGGAAGCTCAAGATGCACCGGCCCCGGCCGCTCTTCCATCGCGATGCGAAACGCATCGCGCACCGTTGAAGGGATCGCCGCTGCACTGACGATCTGGCGCGTCATTTTGGTCAGCGGCTTCATCGAGGCGACGATATCGACGATCTGGAAACGGGCTTGCTTGGCGCTCATGACCGCCTTCTGACCGGTAATGAGGATCATCGGCATGGCGCCCAGATGCGCATAGGCCGCGCCGGTCGAGAAGTTCAACGCGCCGGGACCCAGCGTCGCAAGGCAGACGCCGGGTCTGCCGGTAAGCCGTCCATACGTGGCCGCCATGAACGCCGCGGCCTGCTCATGACGGCTCAGGACAAGTTCGATGCCGGAGGTTCTCAACGACTCCAGCAGATCGAGGTTCTCCTCACCCGGCACACCGAAGATGCGATCCACGCCTTCATTTTCCAGCGCTGCGACAAGAAGGTCCGATCCTTTCGGCATAACCCAAACTCCTGTGTTGATGGTCTCGACGGAATTCGCGATGACCATACACGGGTTGTGCAATCGTCACATATCGTCCCTGTGTGACTGGACCGCATTGGATTGGGTGGCTCGCGGCTGGGACGGCTCCGGACGAGTGCGGTGTGCTCCTTCCGTTGGATCGAACATCGAGAGACCGGCAACACCTGCGGTTGCCGCTACCTCATTCTGCAACACGTCCCAATGCTCGATGAGCTTGCCACCCTCAACCCGGAAAATGTCGACAACAACCTGCGGCTTCTCCGCCCAGCCGCGGATACGGCCATGGATGGCGACGAGATCGCCCTCGGCGACGATCAGGCCCGGCTCGTAGCAGACGGACGGGGACAGAGCTTCGACGAGACCTTGCAATGCATCCCGGCCCTGCGGGATGCCGGGATTGTGCTGGATGTAATTCTCCGCATAGAGGCGTTCGACCGCCGAAGCATCGTGCCGCTGAAAGAGGGAAGTCATGGCATCCAGCACCAGCGCCTTGTTCCGGTGGGGACGATCATCGGCGATGCGGTCGGCCGGCCGCGTGATTGAAACCGTTCCCCTCATGCGCAGAAACCGGCCATCAGGCAACGTAGCGAAGGAATGGATGACGCCGCGATCATAGTCCTGAATATTCATGACGGTCGCACCGTCATTTTCCTGCCAACTGACGGCGAAGATGCCGTTGCCGAGCGGTTGGACTTCCATATCGACTGTCTCGGCCCGGGCGAACGGGCCTTCCTTGATCTCGAATTTTAATTGCGAAGCTGAAACGAGCGAGAGAGAGACCTGAAAGTCCGGATAAGTAACATCCATTTCAAGACCGACCGGGAAACCATCCATAGAGATTTTCATGGGCACTCCTCCGAGACGACAGGGATTGCAAAGATTGAAACCGGAACAGTGAGGACGGCGAGGACCGGCAGCGGGATCGACCGCCGCGCTGCCGGAATACTCGCCATCTCTACTCAGATCACTCTGCGGCGCGCGGAAGCGGCGTGTTGAGGAGCTGCTGCTCCCAGAGGAAGGCAATGCCGCTGCCGGCTGCGTGCTGAATGACGACGTCGTTCAGCGCGAACGCGGTTTCGGCCCGCGCCCAGTCGCGCTGCCATTCTGCGGCCAGCGCCATCCAGGTGATCATGTTGACGCCGGCTGCGATCATGCGCTGGATGGCGATCTCGTGTGCCTCCACCGAAACGGCGCCCGACGCATCGGTGACCACCGTCACATCCCAGCCTTCGCCAGCCGCCTGAATCGCCGGCATCGCGACACAGACTTCCGTCCAGAGACCTGCGATGATCAACTGCTTGCGGCCTGTCGCCTTGACCACATCCACCACCTTCGGGTCCTCCCAGGTGTTGATGAAGGTCCGGTCGATCACTTCCTGACCGGGAAAGACGTCGGTGATCTGCGGAAAGATGTTGCCGCCGCGATCCGCGACCACGCTCGTCAGGATGGTGGGAACGCCGAAAACCCTTGCAGCTTTCGCCAGCCCTGCCGAATTGTTGACCACCATGTGCGGATCGTGACTGTTCAGGTTCGCGAGCTGGTAGGGCTGATGGTCGATCAGAACGAGGACCGAGTCTTCGGGACGAAGAAGCGAATCCAGACCGTTGCGGAAAGTCATCGGAGTTCCTTTCTCTGCCGCTATCGAGGGCAAATGGGTTCATGAGGTGACATGCGCCAACGAGTGACGGCGCCTCAACGCACATTGCTGTTCCCTTCCGCAGCGCGGTAGTGCCATAGTCGGGCAAGCTGTGTCGCCAGATGAGGAACACAGAGTTGGACATCGAAGATCTGCAGACATTCGTCGCCGTGGCCGATGCCGGGGGCATATCGGCCGCCGCACGCCGCCTCGGCGTCTCCAAGTCGATCGTGAGCCGGCGGCTTTTCCGGGTCGAAGCGGAACTTGGCATCCAGCTTCTCGCGCGCACGACCCGCGGTGCCGCGCTCACAGAGGCGGGGCTCACCTTCAGGGACCATGCGGCCCGGGCCACCGCCGAGATCGATACGGCGCGGGATACGCTCCTCCCGGAAGGTGCGCTGTCCGGCCGGCTGAGGGTCGCCATACCGCTTTCTCTCGGGCCCACACACTTCGCACCCGTGCTGGCGGAGCTAGCGCATTGCCACCCGCAACTCCAGATCCACACATCCTACAGCGATCGTTTCGTCGACCTGATCGCCGAAGGCTTCGACTGCGCGATCCGCGTCGGTTATCTCCAGGATTCCAATCTTGTCGCAAAGCGCGTCGGGCCAATCTATGGAAAGCTCGTTGCAAGCCCCGATTACATCAAGGCGCATGGCGCACCCGACAAACTGGAGCAGATCGCCGACCATCAGGCGCTCATGCAGGGCATGGAGACCTGGCAGTTCATGGATGGCGACAGGATCGTCACGGTTCAGCCGCAAGGCAGGTTCAAGGCCGACAATGCCACGGTGCTGGCCGCCGCTGCAGCCGCGGGGCTGGGCATCGCCTGGCTCCCGGATTGCGTCACACATGAATATGTGGCGTCCGGCGCGCTCGTTGCGGTGATGACGCAGCATCCCGTGCCTTCGGCAGGCACCTATGTCGTCAGGCCGCCGGGGCAGCACTCCTCACGGAAAGTCCGCGTCCTCACCGAAATGCTGATCGCGTACTTCGCAAACAATCCCGACGTCTGGGGCCGGGACAGCTAGAGCCAGACCGAGAGCTACTCCCCGAGGATTTGGCTGTTCGACGTTCCGCTTCCCGCGACACAGCTTGACGTATCCCGGGGCTAGTTGAGCGGACGGCTCCCCGCCAGTCTGGGCGCTCATACCGGCAGGGCCAATCCCTTCCGGAAGCCCAGAAAGGATGACGCGCATGAGCTGGAACCCCGCCCTCGCCCCTGGTTGCCCCGATGAAGTGGGCGTCGACGCGATCGAAACGCTCATCGTCCCACGCGCACGCGACCTCGGCGGTTTCGAGGTTCGCCGCGCCCTGCCCGCGCCGAAGCGGCAGATGGTGGGCCCCTTCATCTTCTTCGACCAGGCCGGGCCGGCCGAGCTCCTGGCCGGACAAGGCATTGACGTGCGGCCGCACCCGCATATCGGTCTCGGCACCGTCACTTATCTCTATCGCGGCGACTTCCATCATCGCGACAGCACCGGGGCCGACCAGATCATCCGCCCGGGTGAGCTGAACTGGATGGTCGCCGGGCGCGGCGTCACCCATTCCGAGCGCACGTCGGAGGCCGCCCGAAAAGGCCCGAACGGCCTCTTCGGTATTCAAACCTGGCTGGCGCTGCCCGACCGATTTGAGGATGTGGCGCCGATATTCGAGCATCATGGCAAGGAGGCGCTGCCGGTGATCGAAGATAGCGGTGTTTCGATCCGTCTCATCCTTGGGACTGCCTATGGCGAAACGGGCCCCGCAAAGATGTTCTCTGAAACATTCTACGCCGACGCGCTGCTCGACGCCGGAAGCCGGTTGCCGATGCCGGACGATCACGAAGACCGGGGCATCTATATCGTCGAGGGGTCGGTCTCGATTGCCGGACAGGAATTCGAGGCGGGCCAGATGATGGTCTTCCGTCCCGGCGACAGGATTACGGTCGCGGCCGGCGACAGAGGCGCACGGCTGATGATCCTCGGCGGCGCAACGCTCGAAGGCCCGCGCTATGTCTGGTGGAACTTCGTCGCCTCGTCGATGGAGCGCATCGAAGAGGCGAAAGCCGAATGGCGCGCCGCAGACTGGGGCAAAGGACGTTTCGATCTCCCGGTCGACGACCGGGACGAGCACATCCCGCTGCCGGACTGACCGGCGCCGACAAGCCTACTGCCCGGACGCGACCGATCGCGGAAGGCATGAACAAAGTCGGGACGGCCTGATTGCCGAAGGGCATGCAGACCAACTCCACTTCAGGCCCTGCACACGCAGCGCGTACGGCCCATCTAAGCTGTTGGGATAAAAGATAAGTCGCTCAAATCCATCATGGGCGCGATGGCGATCTTATTTGTATGTGTATTCAACAGCTTACCCGTATCTCGGGAGTATTCAAAGAGGCCTGTTCACGCTGTTCTACCTCCTATTGTGTCTACAGCCACAGGAAAATTCCGCGAGCATAGGGACATGATGACATGGGCGCTTGGTGCGGAACCCTGCACCGATCGAAAGGTGCCTGACCTCGGTGTGGAAGACACCGAGGTCAGGATCGAAATCGGTGGTTTTCGGTCGTTTTGAGGCCCCCGGCTTCCGCTGGACCCGTCCGCGCGCGCGTCCTAAAATCAATTGCGGACATTAGTCGTCCCGGTGCGGCAGACCGTTCCGGGAGTGGGTGGGGGTACATTCCGATGACCGGGGCGGAAGGCAGCGCGCGCCTCTGCGTGCTTCTGGTCGAAGATGACAGAACGGTCAGCATGGTTGTAAGCGAGATGCTTGCAACGCTCGGACACGACGTCATCAACGTAGAGAGCGGTCTGGAAGCGCTGGATTGCCTGAAGAGCCCGGCGACGGTCGATCTTGTCCTCACCGACATGGTGATGCCGGGCGGCCTGTCGGGCGACGAACTTATTCCGATGATTGAGGAAGTCCGCCCGGGCACGCGGCGGATCGTCATGTCAGGTTACATTCCCGCCGAGCGGCGCGACAACCTGGCGCGGCAATCCGACATCGTGTTGCTGCCCAAGCCGTTCACGATGGCGCAGCTCAAGAAGGCATTGAAAGACGCGCACTAATTCTCAGGCCGCAAGACAACGGTCGATCCTTGTACGCAATTCCCGGATGGTGAACGGCTTGACGAGTGCGTCGTCGGCGCCGAGCGCCTTGGCAACGTCGAGGTAGAACGAGACGCCGCAGCGCTGCCAGCCCGACATCGCGATGACCGGAATGTTCGGCGCCGCCCGCTTGATCTCGCGGATAAGGCCGATTCCGTCGAGTTCCGGCATTACGAGGTCGGTAAGAACAAGCGACACAGGCACCATGCTGAACTTGCGCAGCCCGTCCTTGCCGTCTGCCGCACCGATCGCGCGAAAACCCTGCGCCGCAAGCGCGACACACAATGTTTCGCGCAACGCGTCTTCGTCGTCGATCACCAGTACGGAATGCATTTCGCGAAAACCTTCCACGTTGGCTACCTCATGACAGGGCTGCGAGCCAGGTCAGCGGATCAGTGCTGCCATTTGCCGATTTCACTTCGAGATAGAGAACCACCCCTTCACCGGGCCTGAATGCCTCGCGCAACGCCTCGGCATTTTGTCGCGGCGAATGTCCGAGCGGCGTACCCTTCTTCACGCGTTCGCCTCGTGCGACATGCAATTTTGAAAAACCCGCGACGACCAGATAGTCGCCTGCGCCGCGCTTCACGATGACCGTATTTCCGTATCCGGCGAACGGGCTGGCAAACACGATTTCACCGTCCAGCGGGCTGTGAATCAGGCATCCGGCCGGCACCGCAACGGCAACACCGGTTTTCCGGCTTGCGCCGCCGGCCGCATAGTAAAGTCCCGCTGCCTTCAGACGATCCCTGTCCTGCAACAGAAAATCCGGCGGCTGGACACAGGCGCGCGCCGGCCGAGCCAGTGGAATTCCCGCCCTGCCCGATTCCGAACGCATCACTTCTTCGGGCGCCGGCCTCACGGGCGCAGCCATGGGTTTCGTGCCGTGCTCGCCGGAATCTGTCCGGCGCATATCGGTCCGGCGCACAACCGCTGCCGCCGCAACCTGAAAGTCGGCGCATAGATCACTCATGCCCGCCGCCGGCGCGCCGGCGCGAAGGCAGTTGGCGAGATTGACGCCACCATCGGCCGTGCCGGCGGTTTGAGCCGTTGTCCGGCCCGTCATCGCCGCTCCGGCCGCGGCGACCAGCGCGGCGACGACAATCGCCCGCAGCGGCTTCATGAGGCGATCTTCCGCCGGTCGGCTTCGGAATTGTGAACGGTATTCATAACGCGGATTAAGGCGGTCGCCAGATCGAGCCGCGTGAAGGGCTTGTTCACGGTTACAAGCGCACCGAGCATTTCAGCGCTTTTCAGTCCGTTGAAGTCGGGCAGCAGAACGCTGCCACCGGAGACGGCAATGATCGGTGTTCCAGGCGCATATTTTCGCGCCGCACGCACCACTTCGATACCGTCGCAGTCGGGCATGAAAATGTCGGTTATGACGAGGTCCCACCGAAAGCTTTGCAAGGCATTGATTGCGGCGGTGCCTTCGCGCACCGCCAGCACGTCGCAGCCGGATTCCTTTAGGAACTCACAGATGATTTGCCGAACGTCGTCGTTATCGTCGGCCACCAGAACAGAATACATCTACATCTCCGTTCGCGTTGCCGCACCCCGCAGCAGGAATATAGCGAACGAAGTATTGACGGATCATCTGCGATTCGGTTGGTGGCAACCACGCATCGGTATAGGTGCACTGTACGTTCGTATGCATACTTCTTCGACATCGCGGATTCAGTGGCTGTTTACCGGTGTGACCGCTTGATGTCCGCGACGAACGCCATGCCGGCGATCGGGGGTAGGCAACGGTCGAACAAGCAGGATGACGACGATGGACTACGAAATATCTCCAGACAGTGCCTGGCCCGCGGACGTCGAACAAACAAAGGAACGCGGCCGGGAACTCCCCTCGCTGCTCGTCCTCGGACTGGTCACGCTTGCAATCGTGACGATCGGCGTGATGACGCTGTCGGTTGCGAGCGCTCCCTTCACCGATCTCTTGCCGATAACGCGGGCGTCAGCATCGGTCGCGCCCCACGCCGCGCCGGCTGCCGGGACGCGGGCGCAGGAACATCGGGCGACCTTCGACGTGCCCCCGGGTTATGCCATAGCGATCGTCTCCGAGGCGACGCTGACGGGCCTGCGGAGCTACATGCTGACCGGCGACGATGAATTCCGGGCCGGCTGGACGAAAACCGCCACCCAACTGCGTGACGAAATGAACAGGCTTCGCGATGCGTCCACTGGCTGGTCCGACGGAAGGCGCCTACGTCATCTCGTCCAGTTCGAAAAGCAGGTCTCCGGGATGCTCGATGAGCAGGACGTCATTGTTTCACTCGTCGGCAGCCCCAACAGGTTTCCCGGTGTGCGCCTTTATAACGAGGATGTGGCGCCGCAACTTGCCCAAACGGAAGAGCTTTGCGCTGCGTTGCTCGCCACGCTGCTCGAACGCCCGACCGAGAAGAACGCGGCGACGATCGACGCACTGGCGCGTCTGCGTGCCGCGCTTCGCCAGGTCTCTGAAGGCCTGACCGGTTTCGTCCAACTCGGTACATCCATCGTCCGTGAAGACATGGCGGGCCGTGTGGTCGAGATGGAAGAGATTGCCACCGTGCTCAGCGGCGAGCTGCGCCACCTGCCGCCCGTCGACGCGGACGCGGTGCGTCAGCTTCACGCGGCGGTCGGTGCAATGACCGGTCCGCTCGACAAGATCATGGCACTTCGCGCGGCGCCTCAATGGGACTACGCTCGGTTCGTCTTCGATGAGAAAGTTTTGCCGAGGTATCGCGACGTTCTGGCAGAATTGAAGCAGCTTGACTGATCCCGCCGGCGATTTCACCGGCAAGCACACGACAGGAAGTCTCATGGACGGCGATCCGAACGGCTCTCTCGATTTCACGCGCCGGTTTGCACGCTCGCTCGCGCACGACGCGAACAACCTGACAGGCGCGATCCTCGTTCTGTCGGAACTGCTGTTGATGGCGGATGCGAAAACGCCCGGCCGCGTCACCGATCTGGCAAGAAAGATCCACAAGGCATGCTGGCAACTTCAAATCAGGATCAACCAGCCCGTGGCGCTGGACCATCTGGCCTTGGCCGGCCGGGGACGGGTCGAAGCGGCAAAGCTGCAGGAAATGGCGCAGAATCTCCTCCCTTCCCTAATGCCTAAAAAAGTATCGGCTCACATCGAAACGTCGGCGGGCGATCTGACTGTGGCCGGAACGGAACTTCTTTTGGCAATCGTGATGTTCAATCTGCTGCGCAACGCCGCCACCGCGGTCGGCGATGCTGGCGGCGAAGTTGTACTGCATCTCGCGGCTCATGACGGCAAGCCCGCGTATGACGGCGAACTTCTCCTCCAGCGTGGCGCGTTCGAGCCGGGCCGCCGCTATCTACGGTTGTCGGTCGAAGACAGCGGCGCTGGTTTTGCGTTCGAGACGGTCGCGGCGTCGTTTTTGCCGTTCTACACATCGGACAAATCCGGCCGGAAGCTCGGCCTCGGGCTTTATTTTGTCGACACGCTGGTCGACGGGCTTGGCGGCGTTCTCGCGGTTCGGCGCGGGGCGCGGACGGGGGTCGACGTCTTTCTGCCCGTCGCGGGACCACGGGAGAGCGGCGGCGATGCGCCTGAGGGCGACGCCGTGCCGGCGCTTCGTCATATCGCGCTTGTCACGGCCGACAGTGCGTGGGCCGGGCGCTTCACGGCGCTGGCCGTGCCGATGGGGGCACAGGTCGCCATATTCGGCGATCCGTCCGGCGTCGTTCTGGCGGATGAAGACGAAAGCCGCTATTCGGCGATTATCATGGCCGGCGCGCAATCGCTGAGCAGCGCCTTGATCGAACAGGCACAGCAGATGCGGCTGCCGTGCCTTGCGGTCGTCGCTATCGACGAGCCTGACGTCGCGGAGCGCATCGGAGACCTTCGGCCGGTGAACCTTTTGTCGCCGTCGGATGGTTCGGCCGCCGAAGCGCTGCACCGCCTGCTCGCTCACGGCGCCATGCAGTAGTGATACGCCTTCAGTTTCCGGCGTATTGATCGACAATTCCCGCCGCGAGCGCCAGCGATACCGCCTGAACGCGGTTGCGGACGTTCAATTTTCCGAAAATGCGGCTCGTATGCATCTTGATCGTCACTTCCTGCAGGCCGAGTTGCCGGGCGATCTCCTTGTTGGTCATGCCCGAGGCAAGGTGCCGCAGAATTTCCGTCTCCCGGCTCGTAAGGGCGGGATGCTGCTTGTTTGCGGCGCTGCTTCGCTCTTTCTCCGGCCGGCGCTCATCCGCCCGGCTGTTTCGTGTCGGCATATAGGTGCCGCCATTCAGAACCACCGAAATGGCGCTGATGATCGCTTTTCCGCTCATGGATTTCGGCACAAACCCCTGCACGCCGGCGGCCATCGCTTCCTGTATCTCGATGTTGTCGATGAAGCCCGACAGGATCACCATCGGGATTGAGGGAAAGCGCTCGCGAATATCGACGACCGAGGCGAGGCCGTTCATGCCGGGCATGTCCCAGTCGAGAATGAGAATATCTGCGTTGCCTGCGTTCAGCTCCTGCAACGCCTCGTCCAGCGTTTCGACGCATGTACATTGTGCGTCTTCGAGCGCCGCGCCGATCTGGTCCGCGATCGCTTCGGAAAAAAGCGGATGATCGTCCGCCACCAACACTCTTAGCCGCTGAGCCACTGTCCCTCCGGCTAGCTAACTTGCGAAACGTCCGTCCAATCTCTTTTTTTATTGTACCATTGTTGGCGAACACGCTGGAAACGCTCCTTTTTTTCAATCATGCTCCCGATAGTGACGGTTCACAAGATATATAGCGAAAACAAGCAAACGTTAGAATCTCTCAAAACTTTTGGTTTTTCGCCGACGTCAAGTGCTGATCGCGCCACTACTTCCGTGCGGCGGGCGGGGCCGTATGAAAAGCCCGTCCAGTATGGCGCGGCACATTGCACAGACCGCAAGACGGGCAACGCTGAATGAGTGTGATCGGATCCTTAGGGCGGGTGCTGGGCGGCGAGGCGCAAGACCGCTCCTTGCGCGTTTCGCCGGGGCGCATCGCGGCGATCTACGCGGCTCTTGGTTGTCTCTGGATCGTCGGTTCCGATGCGTTTATCGGTCTCTACGTCGATCAGACCGTCTCGGCGCAAACACAATTCCAGACGCTAAAGGGCCTTTTCTTTGTTTTGACGACGACGCTGGTGCTCTATGGCCTGCTTCGGCTTTTCTACAACCGCCTCATCGACGCCGAAGCTCGACTCGACGCCAAAAGCGAGACCTTGCGCGTCGGCGGCCAGGTGGCGCGGCTCGGCGGCTGGACGATGGAGCTGCCCTCGCGCCACATCGTCTGGTCCGACGAGATATGCACGATCCTCGGTCTTCCCGCCGGCAGCGTGCTGCAGCTCGAAGAAGGCCTCTCCCACTATGTAGGGGAATCGGCGGTGCGCGTGTCCGCCGCTTTGGAAGCCTGTATCGGCGTGGGGCAGGACTTCGACGACGAGTTCGAGTTCCGCACGAAGGACGGCACGCTGCTGAACGTCCGCGTCGCGGGGCAAGCGCGCTATGACGACGACGGCAACATGGTGCGGATTGACGGCGCCCTGCAGGACATCACCGAACTACGCAGGACCGAGATGTCGCTCGCGGAAAGTCGCAAGCACTTTCGCGAACTCGCGGACGCGATGCCTCTGATTGTCTGGACCGCCAATCCCGATGGGCTGGTCGATTTTACCAGCCGCGCCTTTTCCACCTATTCCGGCCTGCCCGGCGGCGACACACCGGGCCAACACTGGATCGAGGCCATCCACCCCGAAGATATGGACGATGCGGTTGCTGCGTGGATGTCCGTTGCATCGGCGGGCGGCCCCTACTCGGCCGAGTTTCGCCTTCGCCGTCACGACGGCGCCTATCACTGGCACATCGTCAATGCCGTTCCCGTCCGCGACGCGGATGGCACGATCGTCAAATGGTACGGCGCCGCGACCGACATCGACGATCGGAAGCGCACCGAACAGCAACTTTCAGCGCTCGCCACACGTCTGACCACGACACTCGAAAGCATCACCGACGCTTTCTATACGCTCGATACCGAGTGGCGCTTTACCTACATGAACCCGGAAGCGGAGCGCCTGCTGCTGCGTTCGCGCGAAGATCTCATCGGCAAGAGTGTCTGGGAAGAATATCCTGAAGCGGCACAGGGAACCTTCTACGAGCAGTTCGTCGAAAGCATGGCCTCGCAAACCAAAACGACTTTCGAGGACTTTTATCCACCACTCGATAAATGGTTCTTCGTCACTGCCTACCCCTCCCGCGAGGGGCTCGCGGTATATTTTCAGGACGTCAGCGAAAAGCGACAGATGGAGGCGCGTCTGCGACAAACGCAAAGGCTGGAGTCCGTCGGCCAGCTCACCGGCGGCGTCGCCCACGATTTCAACAATCTGCTGACGGTCATTCTCGGCAATTCGGACATGCTGGCCGAGAGCCTTTCCGACAACGAGCGCCTGCGATCGCTGGCGGTGATGACGCGGGCGGCGGCCGAACGTGGCGCCGACCTGACGGGGCGCCTGCTTGCCTTTTCCCGGCAGCAGGCGCTGGAGCCCAAATCGGTCGATGTGTTGCGGCTGCTGTCGGGCGTTGATGGGTTGCTGCGCCGATCGCTGGGCGAGCATATCGAGATCGAAACGGTAAGCACAGGCGGTTTGTGGCCGGCTCTCGTCGATCCCGCACAACTGGAAAGCGCGGTTCTCAATCTCGCTATCAACGCACGCGACGCGATGCCGGACGGCGGCCGCCTGACGATCGAACTGGCGAACGTCCATCTCGACCAGTCCTATGCCGGCCGCAACAACGAAGTCACCGCGGGGCAATATGTCATGGTCGCGGTGTCCGACAGCGGCACGGGCATGACGCCCGAAATCGTCGCCCGTGCCTTCGAACCCTTCTTCACCACCAAGGAGACCGGCAAGGGCAGCGGCCTCGGCCTCAGCATGGTTTACGGCTTCATCAAACAATCGGGGGGCCATGTACAGATTTATTCCGAACTTGGTCAGGGCACGACGATCAAGCTCTATTTGCCGCGCGCCAATGCGGACGACGAGACGGCGCTGCCGCGTGCCCGCACCGTAGATATCCCCGGCGGCGCCGAAAGCATCCTCCTGGTCGAGGACGACCAACACGTGCGCGAATATGTGCTTGAGCAACTTCAGCTTCTCGGTTATCGCGTGATCGTCGCCAATGACGGGCCGCAGGCGCTCGACGCGCTCAGACAGATCACCGATATCGATTTGCTGTTCACTGACGTCGTGATGCCGGGCGGCATGAATGGCCGGCAGCTCGCCGACGCGGCCAAGGCGCTGCGGCCCGGTCTCAAGGTGTTGTTTACCTCCGGCTACACCGAAAACGCCATCGTGCATCACGGGCGTCTCGACCGCGGCGTCCACCTGCTCAGCAAGCCCTATCGCCGTCAAGAACTGGCGATGAAAATCCGCAAGGTGCTCGACGGAAAAGCGAGCGGGAAGGACTGAAAGGCCCTTCCAGCCGCTCGTCCTTGGTGGTGCCGAGGCGGCTTCCCTCGCACTGGCCAATGCGGCCGCGGCATCGCCGGGCCGGCCGAGCCGCGCGGGTGAACCCGGCATCGGCTATGCGATGAACCGGATGGGCGCCGATCTCGTCGGCGATCCGCGCGGGGTGGCGCTGTGCGAGGCGGTTTTCGACTGTCTGTAAATGCTTGTGCGGTGCCGATGGGGGTCGTGAGCACCATCCACCAAGAAAAGAGGCCGGTGATAATTACCTGCTCGACGGCAGATCAGGCCACTGCACATGCCGAGCACACGACCTCCTCTAAACTGCCGATTAAAAACGCAACCCGCCCAAATCCATCATGGGCGCGATGGCGATTGCTTTTGTCTGCATATCCATCAGCTTACCCGGACCCAGAGACCGTTCAAACGGCCAAGTTTACGCCCTTGCACCCCTCAATCGGCCTCATGTGCACGTGAAAAGCTCGGGGAAAGCCTTGGAGCATCAAACCTTCCCGCCAAGACCCTTGCAGGTCCGAGGTGTGTAGCCCTTCGAGATCATGGTCACACGCGCGGCGGTCGATAGACTTGGAGGCCTCACAGGTCAGGCTGGAATCATGGCGGTTTTCGACAAGTATTTCATCGGCGGCAAATGGGTAGACGCATCGGCGCGGCCGCGGCAGACTCTGCTGAACCCCGCGACCGCAACGCCTTACGGCGAAGTGGCGCTTGGCACGGCCGAAGATGTCGATGCCGCCGTGCAAACGGCGCGGACGGCATTTTCCCGCTTTTCCGAAACGACGGTCGAGGAGCGCCGATCGCTGCTGCGGCGCGTGCTCGGCATCTATGAACGGCGGCTCGCGGAATTCGCCGAAGCGATCACCACCGAAATGGGCGCGCCGAAAACCCTTGCATATGAGGCGCAAGCCGCCGCCGGCGCGGATCATCTCCGTGCGACGATCGAGGCGCTTGAAAACTTCGAGATCGAACGATCGGCCACCGCCAATGTGCGGCTGCGCCGCGAGGCCGTTGGCGTCTGCGCGCTGATCACGCCCTGGAACTGGCCGATGAACCAGATTGCAGGAAAGGTTGCCCCTGCAATCGCCGCCGGATGCACCATGGTGCTGAAGCCCAGCGAATTGACGCCGATGTCGGCTGTACTTTTCGCGGAGGTGCTGGAGGAAGCGGGCGTTCCCACAGGCGTTTTCAATCTCGTGCATGGCGACGGACGGAGCGTCGGCGCGGCCATGGCCTCCCACCCACTTGTCGATATGGTCTCCTTCACCGGTTCGACCGCCGCGGGTATTCAAGTCGCAATCAACGCCGCGCCGACGGTAAAACGCGTGACACAGGAACTTGGCGGCAAATCGCCGAACATTCTGCTTCGTGACACAGATTTCAGCAAAGCGGTCAGACAGGCGGTGGAAAGCTGCATGGAGAATACGGGCCAGTCCTGCAACGCTCCGACGCGGCTCATCGTGCCCGCAGAACGGCATGACGAGATCGCCGAACGTTGCGTGGAAATTGCGAAATGTCTGCGTATCGGCGATCCGCGGGACAGCAAAACGGATATTGGCCCCATCGTCTCGCGCGCGCATCTCGAGCGCGTTCGCAATTACATCGAAATCGGACGTCAGGAAGGCGCTGTCCTGGTGACGGGTGGAGCGGAGCCTTTGGAGGAACTCGGTGCCGGCTATTTCGTGAAGCCAACTGTCTTCGCTCATGTGCGCCCCGAAATGACAATTGCGCGAGAGGAAATCTTCGGGCCGGTTCTGTCCATCATCTCCTACAGCGATGAGGATGAAGTAATCCGGATCGCGAACGACACGCCTTACGGGCTTGCGGCCTATGTGTCGTCGGGCGACGAGGAGCGCGCGATGCGGGTGGCACGGCAGCTTCGCGCAGGCCAGGTGCAGATCAACGGCGCGACGCCGCCCGCCGACGCTCCCTTCGGCGGCTACAGGCAATCCGGCAACGGGCGCGAGGGCGGCATTTTCGGGATCGAGGATTTCACGGAGATGAAGGCCGTGGCGCTTCCCTGACCTGTAGGCTGGCCCAATAAGGATATGGCGTGCAGCCAACCCTATCCCGCTTAATATGCGGGAAAAAGGGGAATTCCGCATGACCGCAAAGCTCGACCTCGCTTATATGCCCGCCGCGACGCAACTTCGGCTCTATCGCTCGAAGCAGCTTTCGCCGGTGGAGGTGCTGGAAGCACAGCTCGCGCGAGCCGACGAGGTGGAGCCTAAAATCAACGCCTTCGCCTGGAAGTTCTATGATGAGGCGCGAAAGGCAGCGAGAGGCGCCGAAGCGCGCTACATGAGCGGCGAAGCGCGGCCGCTCGAAGGCGTGACGCTGGCGGTCAAGGACGATACGGACCTCGAAGGCAAGGTGACGGCCTCGGGCTCGAAGCTCTTTCTCGACTATGTCGCACCCGCCTCGCACCCCATGGTGCAGCGCTTCCTCGATGCAGGCGCGATCATCCATGCAAAGACGACGGTGCCGGAATTCTGCATCTGCACGGTGACGACGTCGCACCACTGGGGCACGACGCGCAATCCCTGGAACCTGGAATACGGGCCGGGCGGTTCTTCCGGCGGTTCGGGCGCGGCGCTTGCGGCTGGCACGACCACGCTCGCGACGGGAAGCGATTCAGGCGGTTCGATCCGCATTCCGGCCGGCGTCAACGGCGTCTGCGGTTTCAAGGCGCCCTATGGCCGTTTTCCGACCGTCGTTCCATGGACGCTCTCGCCCCAATCCGTCTACGGGCCGATGGCGCGCAGCATGATCGATCTTGCGACGATGTACGACCTCGGCAACGGGCCTGCATCCTACGACCATACGGCGCTCCAGAAGAACACGCTGCCGGATCCGATGCGGACGGTCGCCGGCATGCGCATCGCCTATAGCCCCGATCTCGGCTTCGCGCAGGTCGACCCGCAAGTGCGTGCCAACACCGAACGCGCGCTGAAACACTTCGAGGCGCTCGGCGCGCATGTCGAGGAAGTGGCGGTGAACTGGACTGATGAAAAGGTGCAAGAGGCCTTTCACGGCACCCTGCTCACCGGATCGTGGCGGGCGTTCTTCGATCAGATCCAGGAGATGATTTCCGATCCGAAGGACGTGTCAGACCAATATCACAGTCTCTACCAGAAGATGCTTTCGCTCCCGAAGAACGCGGCGGAAACGGCGGCGATGCTGGTGGCGGAAATGAACACCGAAATTCACGCGATCTTCAGCGCCGGGTTCGACGCCATCGTTTCGCCGACGACGGGCCTGCCCTCGATCCCCGCGGCTACCAACCACGCGACGGACAGCGTGACGATCAACAATATGACGGTCGACTCGATGATCGGATGGTGTCTCGCCCATCCCTTCAACCTGCTCTATCTCTACCCGATCGTCGTGGCGCAAACAGGCCGCGCGGCGAACAACGTGCCGACATCGATCCAGATCATCGGCAACCGCTATGACGATAATACGGTGTTCGCACTTGCAAGCGCCTATGAGCGCGTGGCGGAACCGCTCTACAAGGGCGACGCCTTTCCGGATTTCCGCAGCGAGATCTAGCCTCCGTCCTTGCGCCTGTCGGTGACGAGTGCTGGCGCGGCGCCTGCCAGCGCCGCAAGCCCGAGCGCCAGAATGGCGACCCCGAAGGCCACCACATAGGACGTGCCGTCAATTGCGAAACCGATGAAGGCGGGGCCGAGACCAGCGCCAATGGAAGCGACGATCATGCCCCAGACCGCAAGGCGGCCCGTACGGTCGAGCGCGGCCTGCACCGCCTGAAAATAGGGTGCGACGACGGCCCAGGCGACACTCTGGACGGCCAGGCCAGTGACGAAGACCGCGGCCGCTACATGCGACGCGGCGAAGACGACCACAGGCACCGTGTAGACCGCGAGCCCCAGCATCAAGGGCCAGAAGCGGCCATAGCGCGCGCTCAGAACGATGACGAGGATCGTGCCCGGAATGCCGCAGAGAGAGGAGAGCGCGAGCGTCTGTGCCGCCCCCTCGGCCGAGAGCCCGACGACCTCGCCATAGCGCAGCATGTAACTCCAGAGGCCGATGGCGGCGATGTTGAAAAGGCCGAAGGCGAGGACGGAGAGGAATTTGAGCGTGGCGGGGTGATCCGCCTCAGCGGCCGCGCCCGCCTCCTCCAGAACTTCGGCGACGGCGGGGCGAAGCGGCACCGATCCGCCATTGAGGCCGAGCAACGGATAGAAGATGACGGAAACGGCGGCAAGCGCGAGAAGCGCCGCATAGACGCTCGCCGCGCCGAGATGCGGCAGCAGCGCCGGGATTGCCGCGATCAGCACGGCGGCGAGTACAAATTGCAGCATGATGTACATGCCGAAGCCACGCGCCGCATTTTCGTGGCGGCCGATCCAGTTGGTCGTCGCGCCGACGAGCAATCCGACGCCGAGGCCGTGCACGGCGCGCAGCGCGGAGAGCTGCAGCATGTCGGACGCGAGAATAGAGAGCAGGTCGCCGCAGATACCGAGAAGGAGTCCCAGCCGCGCAATTCGCGGCAGGGACCAGCGCGAAACAAGGAAGAGCGAAAGACAAAGCCCGAGCGTTGCGGCGAGCACGTTTACCGTCGCGACCTCGCCCGCCATGCGCTCGGTGAGACCGATATCGGATATCCATGCGCCAACAAGACTCGGCAAGGCGGAGGCGACGATCGCGCCATAGGTGCCGCAGGCGGCGACGAGAAAAAGAACGGCGGACCCTTGGGGGTCGAGCCCACGCCACCAGCCCCGCCGTACCGCGTCCCCGCTCATGCCGGCTCTATCGCTCATATCCGCATGCCTCACAATAATGGAAAGGGCAGGAGCTCTCGCTCCCGCCCTGCCCCGGCATTCGCGCATTCCCCGCTGAAACAAGCGGGGTCCCCCCCGGAACTCAGCGCGTGCCCCGCTTGCGAAGCGCGCCTACCTCGAACATATCGTCTGTTACCGAATCGGCCGCATGAAAGTCCGGCCGCCGATCATCGTTGAAAACGAGGTCGAGAATATAGCGCTCGGCCTGGAAGTCATAAAGCGCCTGACCGAAGCCAAAACAAGTCGGGACGTCGTAGGCGTTGACGGTGGTTTCTTCCTGATAACGCCACAGACCGCCGCGGCCGTCATACATGTCCGCCGCAACAACACGCCAGCTGTCTTCGTCGATGTAGAAGGTTCGCCGCGGCATGATATGGCGCGTGCCCTGCTTCACGGTCGCTTCGACGACCCAGACGCGATGCAGCTCGTAGCGCGTTGCATCGCGGCTCGGGAAGTTCGGTCCCACAAGATCGCGAACGCTGTTCTTCGAATGCGCGAACTCATAGTTGTTGTAGGGGATGTAGAGTTCCTTCTTCCCGACCAGTTCCCAGTCGTAGCGGTCGAGGCGGCCGTTATACATGTAAAGCTGGTCGGAGGCGCCGAGACCTTCGTAGCCCGACACGGGGTTGTCGTAGGAGAGGGTCGGCGCGCGGCGGACGCGGCGGAGCCCGGTGCTGTAGAACCAGGCGTTGCGCTCGCCGTTCAGTGTTTCGTGGACGAGATAAGCTTCGCCCGCGACGCGGGCCGGCGCAATGTAGGTGCTGAGATATTTGAGTTGCACGTTTCCGAGGTCGTCAAAGGTCCGGCGCTCCGGATTGTAGAAATTGGAGAGACGCAACTCGTCCCATTTCAGCGGCACGTACTGCCCACCGGCACTGACGACAGCGGTCGTTCCGAGAACGCTGCGCGCGATGCCTTCAAAAGCCACACGGTGGTTCCACATCGCTTCCGCGCCCGATTGCGGCAGCGGGAACGGGAAGCCACCCGGCAGGGCGTCGACCAGATCGTGCGTCGCCGGATCGAGCCGCGCCTTGCCGACACCTTCCCGGGTCTTTTCGTAGACCGAGGCCGGAAAGGCGCAGCTGCGGCGCGTCGGGTAGACGTCCATCCGGTAGTCCGCATAGCGTTCGAGCAGTGCGATCTGACCCGCGGCGAGGTTCTCCCGGTAGTTGTCGAGATTGCCACTCGTTATCGAGAAGAGTTTCGTGTCGGCGGCGTAAGGATCGACATAGTCGCCGCCTCGCGCGTAGCCCGCAGGCGGTGTCACAATGCCGCCATCCCATGCGGGGATCGTGCCCGACGCATTGCCGGACGTTTCGGCTCCAAGCGGTGTCAGCCGGCCGCCGAGATCGGCCGCACCGTCGGCCTGTGCGAGGCCCGATCCGAAGATCATGCCGCATGTGAAGAGAGCGGCAGTCGCGAAAACCCGTGTAAACATCTTTCTCCCCTTTCGCCTTCCGTTACTTCACATGCCGCCTAGAAGGCATAGGAAACTGTCACGGTCGCAAAGTCGCGATCCCGCGAGAAGTTCATGTAGCCGCCACCTGAGTTCCTCGTGTAGGAGACGCCGAGCGCCCATGTGGACTGGTAGTCGGCGTTCAGGCGCAGTGTGACCTGCCGGCGCGCATCGATATGCGAGTCCGTCATCGCGTAGTCGAGCGCGGTTCCATTTACGTCATGGCGGAACGAGAGGCCCGGATAGAGCACCCAGGGCGTGCCGAAGACACCCTGATAGCTGCCGGTGATATCGAGTATGTAGCCGACGGCATTGGAGTGGCCGAAGGTGCCCGCCGGCTTGCTATCGAAATGCGTCCAGGCCATTTCGCCGATGAAAGTGATGTCGTCCATGCCAAACGTGCGGATGACCGTGCCGAAAACCGGCGCGGCCGGCCCCGCCGAATAAAGCGCGTTCAGGATCGTCTGTGTGCGATTCTCGCGGATGAAACCCTGATCGACCGCCGTGCCGGTGAATCCCACCGGATCGACGAGGAACGCCGTGGTGGCCGCCGCCGTGAAGGGATCGGCGAGCGGAATGGCGTAGTCGGGCTGATAGGCGACGTCGACGCCGAACGAGATATCCTGCCAGACGAAGCTTGCGCTGGCACCGAAGAGATCCTGATCGGGAACGTAGTTCCTGAAATAGGCCGTCGGATAACAACCGAAGATCGGATCGCAAGCGGCAAATGCGCCGACGACCGGCACTTTCTGGTGATAGCGCATGTAGTAGAGACCGAGCTCCGTCTGCAGCATTTCGCTGAAGTAGAGCGCCGAGACGCCCCACTGGCCTGAGTGCGACGGCCGCTGGTCGGCGACCAGCGGAATGCCTGTACCGAGCAAGAACTGCGTCTGCGCATCGACGCCCGAGGCTGCCGGATCGCCGAAGCCGCCAAATGCCGGGCCGTAGAAAAGGCCGACGGCGCCGGGCCCGACCGCGTCTTCCAACGAGAAGAAGGTTCCGACGGGGTCGAGCTCGGTTTCGTTCCAGCGGAACTGGTAGTAAGCCGAAACATCGAGATTGGAGACGGGTGCAAAGCGCACCAGCGCCATCGGGGCCGGCAGGAAGGCTTCCTTGATCTCGGCACCGGCGCCGCGCAGCTTCGTCACGTCGAACGCGTTGGTCTCCGCGATGCCGCCGCCATAGAAGATGCTCTCGCCCCAGTTGATCACCTGGTTGCCGAGCCGGAAATGAACCGGAACGCCCATGTCGACATCGCCGTACACATAGGCGTCGAGCAGACGTGCGCGGCGGCCGACGCGGCTGACCGCTGCATCGGTCAGGTCGGTGCGGCGTGTCGAATTCTTGTCGCTTTGTATCGTGTCGAAGAAGTAGCTGCCGCGCATAAAGAAGCCGAAGTCTTCAAGCTTGACTTCGAGCTCGGAGAGGCCCGATACGGGCGCGGAGAAGACATCCCACTTGTCGTAATTCAGATTGCCGTCGTCGTAGTTGTCGGTCAGGCCGTCATTCGCGCAGCCCTGAGGGTTGGCGACGCTGATGTACATGCACTTGCGGCCGGAGGTGCGCATTGCGGCGCCGGCGGAGATCGTCGTGTCGAAGGAGATATCCGCATTTCCGTACTTGAACTGCATGGCGAACGCGACATCGGGAATGGCGACGACAGCGGCCATCAGGCCGCCCGCCACAAGCCCCATCGACAGAAACGAAATACCCGAGTGCCCGCGACGATCCAACATGGAAACCCCCTTTTTGTGTTCCGCTCTCCCCGGAACGCTCCCCAAGCAACACCGCCAGACAATCGCGGCCATCGTGAAAACTAGACCGCCGGGCGAGCGGTGCGATATGTCCTAAATGGGACAAGCCGCTATTCGGCCGCGACCCCCTCTCGAACGAGTTCGTCGGCCGTGTCGAGGATGGCGTCGTGGAGCACATCGGCGATAAAGTCGATCTCGTTCCTCTCAAGCGTCAGCGGCGGCGACAAGACGTTCAGATGGGCGAGCGGCCGAACCAGAAGGCCGCGCTTCTGACAATGACGCCATATGCGTTTGCCGATGCGCACGTCGTCGGCGAAGAGCTCCTTGCGGCCCTTGTTCGCCACATATTCGATGCACATCATGAAGCGGCGGCCGCGCACGTCGCCGACAAGCGGCAGATCGGCAAGCGGGGCCAGCCGTTCCTCAAAGTAGGGGCCGATCTCACGCACCCGTTCGCAGATGCGCTCACGCTCGATAATCTCGATGTTCTTGAGAGCGGCCGTACATGCGACCGCGTGTCCGGTATAGGTGAAGCCGGTATTGAAATAGGTGCCCGGGCGGCTCAGCACTTCGTAGATTTCATCGGAGAGAATGACGGCGCCGGCCGGCACATATCCCGAGGTCAGGCCTTTTGCGCAAGTGATGATGTCCGGAACGAAACCGAAATAATCCTGCGAGGCAAAGAAATGCCCCAGGCGCCCAAAGGCCGTGACCACTTCGTCGGCAATATAGAGAACACCGTATTTCCGACAGATTTCGATCATGCGCGGATGGTAGTTGACGGGGGGTACGATGACGCCGCCCGAACCCTGGATCGGTTCGGCGATGAAGCAGGCGACATTTTCGGGGCCGAGCTCCAGGATTTTCGCCTCAAACTCTGCGACCAGAAGCTGGGTGAATTCCGCCTCCGTGACACCGTCCGGACGGCGATAAAGCCCCGGCGCCGTGAGGTGATGAATGAACGCGGTTTCGGCATTCCAGTCCGTCGAGTACCCCCGATCGCTCAGCGAGGCGGTGAGATAGGTGCTGCCGTGATAGGACTTGTCGCGCGTGATGATGTGCCGGCGGGACGGTTCGCCACGACGGATGAAATAGTGGTGAACGAGGCGAATAGCCGAATCGACGGCCGTCGATCCTCCGGTCGTGAAGAGCACGCGGTTGAGCGAGCCAGGCGCACGCGTGGCGAGGGCCTCGGCGAGCGCGGCCATGGGCGCAGAAGTTAGATCGTCGAACGGCGAATAGTAGTCGAGAGTGCGAATTTGACTGGCAACGGCATCGGCCATTTCGTCACGCCCGTGACCGATATTGACGCACCACATGCCGCCGAGGCCATCCAGAAACTTCCGTCCGTCCTCGCCATAGACGTAGTTTCCCTTCGCCGAAGCGATGACCGTGCGATCCGCCGCTTCCATCACCGATAAATCCGTAAACGGATGAATATTGTGGCGCCGGTCGGCGCTCTCTACGCCGGATTCATTGAGATTTCGCTCGGCGAGGCTCAAGAGGTTCTCCATGCACAAGTGTCGTCGGATGGTTATTTCTAGCCGATCCCCCCTTCGCGATCTGTGGCCTTGGTAGGCTATAGGGTACGCGCAAGCGGGCTGGGCATGGAGGCGGACCGTGCTAAACTTGGCGCATGACAGACCGAGAAAACAAAGGAACATTGCCGCTCGGCGCCGTGGCCGGCTGGAGCGAGGGGCTCGCTGGCGCCGTCGCGGCGACGGAGGTTCACGCCAGCGCCGCGAGGCTCGCCGAAGGGCTGCGGCACCTCGTGCCCGACACCCAGATCTATGTCGGCTTCTACCGCAGCGACATGCCGCCGGTCATCGTCGATGTCGATGGGCATGACGAATGGAACGATGGATACACGGACGGCAGATACCTGCTTGATCCGACCTATGACCAATTTCTCGCCCGCTCGGAAAGCGTCTGCCTCTCGCCGAAGGAAATGTTCCCGCCTGACTTCCGGAAGAGCGACTACTACCTCTCCTACTATCGACCTTATGGCATGGTCGACGAAATTTGCTACCTCCTCTATCTCGACGCCGACCTTGCCGGATACGTCTCGCTGATGCGGCTTGCGGACAATGCCCCTTTCAGTGCGGTTGAATACCGGCGGCTTGCCGCCGTTCTGCCGGCGATCGAAACCGCGGCAACGCATATCTGGTCGCTGCTCGACCGGAAAAGCAGTTCCGACGACGACAGATCGCTCCAGCTCCATCAGCTTCTCTCAACCGCGTACCGGCGCTTCGGCGGCGACAGCCTCAGCGAGCGCGAGAAGGAGGTGACGAACCTTCTGCTGAAGGGCCTGCCGCCGAAGGCGGTCGGCCGCATGCTCGGGATCGCGCCGGGAACGGTGCGCAATCACATCAAGCGTATCTATGTGAAGCTCGACGTGCGCTCGCAGGCCGAACTGCTAGCGCTCTTCTTCGAAACGCTGGACGAGGCGCTGTCGCATCGCGGCGAGAGCTGAGACCCGTCCCAACAGGGGCATATGGCGGATCGCAGGCCGCCTCTAGCCTTCGCCGGAAAAGCCGCGCGAGGGAGACAACGATGTCCGAAACCATTTCAATGCTCTGTCCGGAAACGCTGCCCGCCGCGTGGTACTGGAGCAACGAGGCGTGGCAGGTCGAACGCCGGGAAATCTGGGCGAAGCACTGGTTCCTGATCGGGCGTGCCGCGCAGTTCGACGCGGCTGGCGACTATGTGTCGGCAACGCTGGCGGGCTATCCGATATTCGCGATCAAGGGGAAGGACGGCATCGTTCGTGCCTTCCATAATGCCTGCCGGCACCGCGCCTCGCCACTGGTACAGGAATGCGCGGGTCACACCGACCGGCTCGCCTGCCCCTATCATCGCTGGCTCTACGACTTCGAAGGGCGGCTGCGCGGCGCCCCGACCATGGACATCGACAAGGAAGAGTATGGGCTCTTCCCGGTCCGCTGCGAGAGCTGGCGCGGGCTCGTGTTCGTGTCGCTCGACCCCGTCACGCCGCTCGAAAGTTGGCTTGAGGATATCGCGGCGGCGGCGCTGCGCTATCCGCTGGAGGAGATGCAGCTCGCGCGCGAATTCACCATCGAAGCGGATGTGAACTGGAAGACTTACGGCGACAACTATGCCGAGGCCTGGCACATCCCGACGATCCATCCGGGGCTCAATGAATCCATCGACATGGCGAGCTATAAAATCGCGACGGTGGGACACACGCTGCAAAGCCACATGGCGGATGCGCGCGACGGCGGCAAGACAGACGGTTTCTGGGTGTGGCGGCTGCCCGGACTTTTCTTCAATATGTACAACTGGGGGATGAACGTCGCACAGCTCGAGCCCACAGGCCCGCGCAGCATGCGCCTTACCTATCGCTATTTCGTGAAGGACCTCGACCCGGCCAAGCAAGCGGAGCGCGACGCGCTGATCGACTGGGCCTATATGGTCGCCAAGGAAGACATCGACATCTGCATTGCCGTACAGAAAAATCTCGAAGCGGGTATCTACGACCGGGGGCGGCTCTCACCCGTCCATGAAAACGGTGTCATCCAGTTTCAGGAACTGGTGGCCGCGGCGCATCACAAGTGAGCGCCGCGGCTTTCGGACAGCCTCAGATCGACACGCCGCCGCCGACGATGACGACCTGACCGCTGATGTAGTTCGATTCCGGCGTGCAAAAGAGATAGACGCCGTCTGCCGCCTCTTCCGGCGTGCCGGCGCGGCCGACCGGGATCATCTGCTTCTCCATTGCGTCGATGAAGGCAGGCTGGACGCCAACGGCGATCTTGCGGCCTTCCACATCGATGCTCGCACCCTCGCTCGTCAGCGGCTGGGTGAGGCGTGTCCTGACGAAGCCGAAGGCGACGCAATTCACGTTGACCTTGTAGCGGCCCCACTCCTTGGACATGGTCTTCGTCATGCCGACGAGACCGGCCTTGGCGGAAGAATAGCTGACTTGGCCGGTATTGCCGCCGAGACCGGCGACGGAAGAGATGTTCACGATCTTGCGGAAGACCTCGCGGCCCTCCTGCGCTTCCTTCTTGGCGAAAACGCGGATCGGCTCAGCCGCCGCGCGGAGGATGCGGAAGGGGGCCGTCAGATGCACGTCGAGCATCGCCTGGAACTGCTCGTCCGTCATCTTCTGGATGACGTTGTCCCAGGTGTAGCCCGCATTGTTGACGATGATGTCGA
This sequence comes from Parvibaculum sp., assembly GCA_019635975.1. Taxonomy (GTDB): domain Bacteria; phylum Pseudomonadota; class Alphaproteobacteria; order Parvibaculales; family Parvibaculaceae; genus Parvibaculum. Next base: position 31,861 of record JAHBYM010000017.1, read on the forward strand.
GACCTCCCCAAGTGTCGAGCGCGGTCTTCACGAAACGGTCGCCGAAATCGGCTTCCGTGACGCTGCCGACGCAGGTGACGGCTTCGCCGCCAGCGGAGCGGATCGCCTCGACGGTTTCCGAGGCAGGTTCTTCATCCATGTCGTTGACAACTACGCGGGCACCTTCAGAAGAGAGCTTCATTGCCAGCGCGCGGCCGATTCCGCGGCCCGAACCCGAGACAAGGGCGACTTTTCCTTCGAGTTTCGACACTTTGTTTTTCCCCTGTTCTATCGGAGCGCGACGACGGCTTCACCGGCGAGCTTTATATCGTTGCTGTTCTTGTCCATGGCGATCAGTTCGAGTCTCGCGCACTTCTCGCCCGCATCCTCGAAACGCTCGACGAATTTTGCGGTGCAGACGATTTCGGCACCGATCGGCGTGATAGATGTGAAGCGCGCGCCGAAGCTGCGGAGCGACGTCTGCGGTGCGAGTTGCGTGAGGAGCCTTCCGAGGAAGGCCATCGACAACATGCCGTGGGCAAAGACATCCGGCATGCCGGCGGCCTTCGCGAAATCGATGTCGACATGGATCGGGTTGTGGTCGCCCGAAGCTCCGCAATAAAGCGCGAGCATGTGGCGGGTGACAGGATCGGCGGTCAGGCTGCCGATTTCGGTGCCTGTGGCGGCGGATGCGATGTCCATTGCGAGGTTCCTTATCCGTTGCGCACTACGATGGAGCGGCGCATGTCCGCGACGTGAACGCCGTCTTGATTGCGGCATTCTGTATCCATGACGATGAATTCGAGCGCGCCGTTCTTCTTGTCGTAGATGTCGGTGATGCGGGACCGGAAGCTGATGCTGTCGCCCGCACAGACAGGTGCGCGATAGGTGAAGATCTGTTCGCCGTGAAGCACACGGCCGAGATCGATCTTCAGCATGTCCAGAAAATCCATTGGGTCGTCGCGATCCATCTCCATACAGAAAAGAAATGTGGGGGGTGCCGGCAGCGAAGGGTAGCCTGCGGCCTTCGCTGCCGCCTCGTCCGAGTAAACCGGATCGGCATTTCCCGTCGCCTTGGCGAAGAAGCGCAGGCGGCCTTTTTCGAGTTCGGCTGTGACGGGCGCGAATTCATGACCGATAAAGGAACGATCGATCATCGCCGTCACTCCGCGCGCTCATAAAGCGTGACGACACAGGCACCACCGAGGCCGAGGTTGTGCTGGAGGGCGACGCGCGCGCCCTCGACCTGACGCTTGCCGGACTGGCCGCGCAACTGCCAGGTCAGCTCCGCACACTGGCCGAGACCGGTGGCGCCAAGCGGATGACCCTTGGAGAGAAGACCGCCCGACGGGTTTGTCACGACCTTGCCGCCGTAAGTGTTGTCGCCGTCCCAGACGAATTTCTCGGCGCCGCCTTCGGGACACAGGCCGAGGCCTTCATAGGTGATGACTTCGTTGGTGGT
>JAHBYM010000170.1 GCA_019635975.1 Parvibaculum sp.
GAGAGGCCGGTGCCGAAGGCCCAGCCGATGACGAGGCGGTTGATGCCGCCATGCGCGACGAGGGCCAGCGTTTCCCATTCGGGTTCGGCGATCAGCGTCTCGAGCGCGGAAACGACACGCGCGTTCACGTCCTCGAAGCTGTCGCCGCCATTGTAGCGCGCGCCGGGTGCGTGCGCATCGCGGAAGGCATAGGCGATGTCGTTGAGGTCGGTGATCGCGTTGCGGAACTGCGGATTGCCCTGGAACTCGACGAAACCGGCATGGCGTTCGACCGCGAGTCCGCGGCCGGCGAGGATCAGCTCGGCCGTTTCGACCGAGCGCGGAAAGGCGGAGGCGACCGCGCGGTCGAAAGGGATGTTAGCAAGCGCCTTGCCCGTCAGCGCCGCCTGTTCGCGGCCCCAATCGGTCAAGGGCACGGCGGTCGAGTCGGCCACGCGGTTGCCCTTGTCGTCGACATAGGACACATCGCCGTGGCGAAACAGATAGATGCGGCGGCGGCGCGCGCCGTCGAAAGCGGTACGAAGCATGGAAGCCCCCGGAAACGAAATGCCGATGGCCGCAGTATAGGCCCGATTGTGACGGCGGGGTGAAGCCTTACTCCGCCGCCTTGCCCTTTTTCGCGGCCGCCATCGCTTCCTTGCCGAAAACGCGGGCGAAGATCGTGTCGACCTGGCGCGTGTGGTAGCCGAGGTCGAACAGCGCTTCGAGTTCGGTGTCCGAAAGCTTCGCCGACACGTCTTTGTCGGCCTTCAGCAGCGTCAGGAAGTTGCCTTCGCCGCGCCACACCGGCATGGCGTTGCGCTGCACGAGGCGGTAGGCGTCCTCGCGGCTCGCGCCCTTCTGCGTCAGGGCCAGCAGCACGCGCTGCGAATGCACAAGGCCGCCGAGCTGGTCGAGGTTCTTCTGCATCTGCGCCGGGTAGACCAGCAGCTTGTCGATGACGCCGGTGAGGCGGTTGAGCGCGAAGTCCAGCGTCACGGTGGCGTCGGGGCCGATCATGCGTTCGACGGAAGAATGCGAGATGTCGCGCTCATGCCAGAGTGCCACGTTTTCCATCGCCGGGAGCGCCATGCCGCGCACGAGGCGCGCAAGACCCGTCAGGTTTTCGGTCAGCACGGGGTTCCGCTTGTGCGGCATGGCCGAGGAGCCCTTCTGGCCTTCGGAGAAAAACTCCTCGGCTTCCAGAACTTCCGTGCGCTGCAGATGGCGAATCTCGGTCGCGAGCCGTTCGATCGAGGAGGCGACGACGCCCAGCGTCGCGAAATACATCGCGTGGCGGTCGCGCGGGATCACCTGCGTCGACACGGGCTCGGGCTCAAGACCCAGCGCCTTCGCGACATGTTCCTCGACGCGCGGATCGATATTGGCGAAAGTGCCGACCGCGCCCGAAATCGCGCAAGTCGCCACTTCCTTGCGGGCTGCCACCAGCCGTTCGCGGCAGCGTTCGAACTCGGCATAGGCTTGCGCCATCTTCAAACCGAAGGTCACGGGCTCGGCATGAATGCCGTGGCTGCGGCCGATGCACACCGTGTCCTTGTGCTCGAAGGCGCGGCGCTTCAGCGCGGCCAAGAGCGCGTCCATGTCGGCAAGCAGAATGTCGGTCGCGCGCACCAGTTGCACGTTGAAGCAGGTGTCGAGGACGTCGGACGAGGTCATCCCCTGATGGACGAAGCGCGAATCCTCGCCGATGAATTCGGCCAGATGCGTCAGGAAGGCGATGACATCGTGCTTCACTTCGCGCTCGATCGCGTCGATCTTGGCGACGTCGAACACCGCCTTGTCGCCGCGCGTGCGGATATTCTTTGCCGCTTCCTTCGGGATCACGCCCAGTTCCGCCAGCGCCGTGCAGGCATGCGCCTCGATCTCGAACCAGATGCGGAACTTCGTGTCGGGTTCCCAGATGGCGACCATTTCGGGCCGCGAATAGCGGGGGATCATCGGCGCCTCTCAAAGGGTTGGCGGGGCAGGCGTGCAGGAATGCGCAGGGTTTAGCACCTGGACCGAGAGGGCTCAATAGCAGGCCGGGACGGGCCGGAAAGTGCCCGAATCGCTTTCATTTCCCTCGGTCGCCGGGCTACCCTCCCTCTCAAGCCGCGACAGGCGGCAGTGAACATAAAGGGAGGATTTGGGCATGGGCAGGCAGCTTTCGCGGCGGCATTTTCTGAAATCGACGGTGGCGACGGCCGCGGTCGCGGGGGCCTATGGCGCGGGCTTCCGCCCGGCGCTCGCCGCGCCCGATCTCGCCCGGCTCGATGCGCTGGCGCAGGCCGATCTCGTTGCGAAGGGCGAGGTGAGCGCGCTCGAACTGGTCGATGCCGCGATAGCCCGCATCGAAAAAGTCAACGGCCAGGTCAATGCCGTCGTCACCGAGCTCTTCGACCGCGCGCGGGAGGCGGCGGCGGGCCCGCTGCCGCAAGGCCCCTTCACCGGCGTTCCCAATCTCGTCAAGGATCTCAACAGCCTCGCCGGCACGCGCCTCAGCAATGGCTCGCGCATGTTCGCCGAAAATGTTTCGCCGGCGACGGAGCCGATCATCGCCGCCAACGAAGCGGCCGGCTTCGTCATGGTCGGCAAATCCAACACGCCGGAATTCGGCTTGCTCGGCACCACCGAGTCGCTCTTCCTCGAACCTTGCCACAATCCGTGGAACCTCGAACATTCCTCCGGCGGTTCGTCGGGCGGCGCGGCGGCGGCGGTCGCGTCGGGCATGGTGCCGCTGGCGCATGCGACGGATGGCGGCGGCTCGATCCGCATTCCGGCGTCCTGCTGCGGCGTCTTCGGCTTGAAGCCGAGCCGCGGCCGCATCTTCCTCGGCGGCGACACGCTGCCCGGCGACATCGGCGTTCAGCATTGCGTCAGCCGCTCGGTGCGCGACAGCGCGACGCTTTTTGCCGCCACCGAGATGACCGGCGAGGATGCCGTGCTTGCGCCGGTCGGCCACGTCACGGCGCCGGGCAAGAAACGCCTGAAGATCGCCTTCGACACGATGAGCTATTACGGCACCGAGCCCGATGCCGACGTCAAGGCGGCGATCGAGGAGACGGCGAAGCTCTGCGCCGATCTCGGCCATGAAATCATTCCGGCCCGCAATCCGGTCGAGGGCGAGCCCTTCATCGACGCCTTCCTGACCGTCTGGGCTTCCGGCCCGTCGCGCCTCGTCGCGCTGGCGAAGGAAAACGGCCTCGACCCGGAAGAAGTGCTCGAACCCTGGACCAACGGTCTCGCCGCCCATTTCGACGCCAAGCCTGCCGACGCCATGGAAAAAGCGCTGGCGGCGTTCGCGGCGGCGACGGCAAAGGTCAACGCCTTCATGGCCGATTACGACGTCTGGCTGACGCCGATGCTGGCCTCGGCGCCGCCGAAGCTCGGGCAGCAGGACCCCCGCGTCCCCTTCGAGACGCTCTACGAGCGCACCATCCGCTATGTGGCCTACACGCCGCTCCACAATGTGGCCGGCACGCCCGCCATGTCGGTGCCGCTGTCATGGAACGAAGCGGGCCTCCCCATCGGTTCGCAATTCGCCGCACCCTTGGGTGGCGTCCTGTTCGAACTCGCCTTCGAACTCGAACAAGCCCGTCCGTGGGCGGACAAATACGCGCCGGTGTTCGCGGGGTAGGGCGCTGTCTCCTTCCTTCTCACCCTCCCACAGAGGGAGGGTGAGAGACCCATTCCGGCGATTTTCAACTTCAAGTGGAGATATCCGGGCTCGTGCTATTTGCGCCTGTGGCGGGTTTTGGAAGCGCCCCGATTCTTCATCTTGATGGCGTGTGCCTCGGCTTCTCGTATGTCACGCGCCCGGCGGAAGTAGGTGTCTATCCCGAGACTAGCTAGTTTCACACCGACGTTGACGATGACGCCCCACTCGACCAAGGTCAGCTCGTTATTGGCGATGGTTTCGCTCGAATAGTCGACCGCGCGGGTGATGACCGTGCTGATATTGACGAGGTACTGGTCCAGTTCCCCCGCTATCGCTTCGATGTTCTGTTGAATAAAATTCAGCAAGCGCATGGCAGCCTCCGATGATTCGAAGAGCCGCGCCTCATGCGCTGGCGACTCGCTAATTATAGTCGGATACGCCTGATGTCCCAAACGTACAATTTGCGATGATGCAGATCGTCAGGATAGCTTGACGAATTTGAGGGAGGGCAGACAGATGTTTTTTCGACTTGCGACAATCGCCGCCGTCTCGGTGTGTCTCGGAAGTTGCGCGGTGCCGAGCAAACCGGTGGTTGGTCCGGATGGTGGGACCGCTTATTCGATGACTTGTTCGGGATTTGGGCGGACCATGGAAAGCTGCTACGAGGAGGCGGGGCGGCTGTGCCCGTCCGGCTACAACATCGACGCCATGGGATCTTCGGGTCCCGCACGACAAAGCTCGATGCTTATCTCGTGCAAGTAGAATCCAGTTTTTTGTGTAGTTGCACGGGCGGCCGTCCTTACGACTTCCCTATTTCACCCACCCTCTCTTTCACAGGAAAGTAGGTAGGTGCTGTCCGGCATCCAATAGCGTCCTCCGGCATTTCCCGGTCCGGCGAATTTCAGTTTCAAGTGGGGAAATCTCGAATCTCGACAAACGTTCTCCGGTCGTCCTGTCACTCGCGTTTCGCGCGACGACTTATCCCCGCATCGGTTGAAATCTCGCGCTACATCAAGCCGTCGGAAAAGCTTCCACGAATCCGGGCTTGTGACAGTTTTTTGACAGCGCGGTTTTCGCCGGCTTATCCCCGCTCCGGTGAGCCGTGTTGTACTTCTCGCCCTTTCGATCGATGAGACAATTTCGTCGCGTCGGAAATTTCACGAACCACAAAATCGTCTGGTGAAACCGGAATCTTCGGAATCTTGAGAATCCATTCCGGCGAATTTCAATTTCAAGTGGGGAAATCTTTGAAATCGGAAATCGATCTCCGGACGACGACTTATCCCCGGTCCGGGTTAAATACTTCAAACCACAACGCGCGCTCGTGAATGCCGGTCAAAAATACTTCGTGACAGATTTTTGACAGTTCGATGACACAACGGGCGTTTTCCGCCCATA
>JAHBYM010000171.1 GCA_019635975.1 Parvibaculum sp.
GACCATACATATTCATCCCTTCTCGGGCCTGCTGTCGGCCTATGGCATCGGCCTGGCGCGCATTGCCGCCACGCAGGCGCGCGCCGTGATTCAGCCCTTCGACGAGGAATTGGCGGCGGAACTCGACGGGACGATTGCCGAACTGACCGACGACGTGCTGGCGGAACTCGCGGCGCAGGGCGTCGACACGGCGCGCGCGAACAAGCGGACGATCCTGCATCTGCGCTACGACGGCAGCGACACGACGCTGCCGTCCGACTTCACGGCGCGCGACCGGCAGGCCGCCATCGAACATTTCGAGGCGGCGCATCGCGCGCAATTCGGCTTCAGCTTCGAGGGCCGGACCGTCATGGTGGAAGCGGTTGAAGTATCCGCCGAGGACGCGCGCCGCCCGCACCGCGACAGCGAAAATCCGGCGCGGGCAAGCGACGCGCCCGAACCGCATGACCGGCGGCGCATCCATACCGGCGGCGAATGGCGCGACGCAGACATCTATATGCGGGCGGCGCTGACGGCCGGCCACGAAATGAACGGGCCCGCGATCGTCGTCGAGCCGAACCAGACAATCGTCATCGAGCCCGGTTGGCGGGCCGGGGTGACGGCGAAGGATCACATCGTGATGCGCCGCGTCGAGCCCCTGCCCGCGCGCATGGCCATCGGCACTGGCGCCGATCCGGTGATGCTCGAGATTTTCAACAACCGCTTCATGTCGATTGCCGAACAGATGGGCGCGGCGCTGCAGAACACGGCCTCGTCGGTCAACATCAAGGAGCGGCTGGATTTTTCCTGCGCCGTTTTCGACCGCGCGGGCGGCCTCGTGTCGAACGCGCCGCATATGCCGGTGCATCTGGGCTCGATGGGCGCCAGCGTGCGCGCCGTGATCGAACAGAACCCCGAGATGGGGCCCGGCGACGTCTTCGTGCTGAATGCGCCTTACAATGGCGGCACGCACCTGCCGGACGTGACCGTCGTTGCGCCCGTCTACGACGCGGCGAATGAGACCCGGCTTTTTTATGTCGCGGCGCGCGGCCACCATGCCGATATCGGCGGCATCACGCCGGGCTCGATGCCCGCGCATTCGCGCAATGTCGAGGAAGAAGGCGTGCTGATCGACAATTTCCTCATTGTCGAACGCAGGCGCCTGCGCGAGGAAGAGTTGCGCCGCCTGCTGACAGGCGGCAAATATCCCGCGCGCAATCCCGAACAGAACATCGCCGATCTCCGCGCCCAGATCGCAGCTTGCGAGAAGGGCGCACGGGAACTGCGCCGCATGGTCGCCGAATTCGGCCTCGATGTTGTCGAGGCCTACATGACCCATGTGCAGGACAATGCCGAGGAGAATGTGCGCCGCGTGATCGGCCGGCTGAAGGATGCAAGCTTCGAACAGAAAATGGACGACGGCTCGGTCATTCGCGTGGCCGTCAGCGTCGACCGCGAGGCGCGCAGCGCGCGGATCGACTTCACCGGCACAAGCGCCGAGCTCGCCACCAATCTCAACGCGCCGTCAGCCGTTGCCCGCGCCGCCGTGCTATATGTTTTCCGCTGCATGGTGGATGACGACATTCCACTCAACGAAGGTTGCCTGAAGCCCATCGAGATCGTCATTCCCGAAGGCTCGATGCTCGCGCCCCGCTATCCGGCCGCCGTCGTCGGCGGCAATGTCGAGACGAGCCAGGCGGTGACGGACGCGCTCTTCGCCGCCTTCGGCGCCATGGCCTCGGCGCAGGGCACGATGAACAATTTGACTTTCGGCAATGACCGCCACCAGTACTACGAGACGATTGCCGGCGGCGCGGGTGCAGGCCCCGATTTCGACGGCGCCGACGCCGTGCAGACGCATATGACGAATTCGCGGCTGACCGACCCGGAAGTTCTCGAATGGCGCTTCCCGGTGCTGCTGGAAGAATTCAGCATCCGCCGCGGCTCGGGCGGCAAGGGCAAACACAAGGGCGGCGATGGCGCGGTGCGCGTCATCCGCTTCCGCGAAAAGATGAGCCTGTCGATCCTCTCGACGCGCCGCGTCGTTGCGCCGTTCGGATTGATGGGTGGCGCGGACGCGGCGACGGGCGAGAATTATATCCGTCGCGCCGATGGAAAGATCGAAAGGCTCGACGGTTCGGCGCAAGCCGAACTCGACGCCGGCGATGCGGTGATCGTCAGGACGCCGGGCGGCGGCGGCTTCGGCAAAGGCTGAAATTCGCCGGCACCTGGCCGCCGCGATGCACCGGCGCCGCACGGGCAACATCCAATGGCCGCAATTAATGAGTCGGCGATCAAAAAACCGGATTTTTATCCAAAATGGATTCCGTGGCCGGATTCAAGGCTTTGGCGACCGAACTTCATACGCCTCGATTTCACGTTGCGGCGCAGCCACGAAACCACTTGCGAAAGGCCATGTTTTTGCCCGAGAGTCCTCCTCCACCCACGACGATTGAGTGGAGGCTGAAATGCTGACGATGAAAGTCGGGTATCTGGCTACTGGTATGGCGTTTCTGTTCGTCGGTGCCGTGACAATGGGCCTGATCTGACGAGACCGGCCCGGAAGATAACCCCCCAAAGAGCTCCGAGGGCGCGTCCGCAAGACGCGCCCTCTTCATTTTGGATGTCAGGCAGCGGATCGCGGAAAGCGCGCGGCGTAGTCCTCGAGCGGCAGCCGCGTCGCGTTCACCACGAACGACACCATGTGGTAGAGCCCGGCAAGAACGATCATCTCGAGCAATTGCTCGTCGCTGAACGCGGCCTTGAGCGCCGTCCACAAAGCGTCGTCGACCGTGCTCGTGTCGTGCAATTGGTCGACCAGCCGGACGATGAGTTTTTCGTTTGCGTCCCAGCAATCGGCATCCGCGCCCGGCGCCACCGTGGCGGCGATTTCCGCCGGACCGAAACCCGCGCGCTCGCCGAAAAAGGCGATATGCACGCCCCATTCATATTCGCCGCCGCACCGCGCGCAGGCGCGATCGATGACGATTTCGCGTTCGCGCAGCGAAAGGGTCCCCTTGTCGAGGAGCCCGCCCGCCATGAAGCGCCGGAAGACGCGCGGATTGCGGGCGAGCGTGCGGAAAAGCACCAGCGGCTCGACGCCGGGCGGCATCAGCTTCTCAAGCGTCTTCTCCATGTCGTCTTCGTAGGGTCTTGCGGCGGGTTCGATCCGGGGGCTCATGGCGGCATCTCCGTTTTTGCTACGATTTCAGTAGCAACAACATGGCGCTTCTCTTTCCGTAGCGCAAGGGCTAATCTGACGGCATGACGAAACCGCCGAAAACCACCCCCCGCCCCGGCCGCCGCGTCCGCGGCTCGGCGACCGGCCGCCCGGTCATGGTGCTGCTCGACCTCCTGGGGCGGCGCTGGGTCTTGCGCATTCTCTGGGAATTGCGCGGGGCCCCATTGACCTTCCGCGCCTTGCAGGCGGCCTGCGGCGGCCTTTCGCCGAGCGTGTTGAACGCCCGCCTCGCTGAACTGCGCGACAGCCTGATCGTCGAACAGCGTCCCGATGAGGGCTATACGCTGACACGGCAAGGGCGCGAACTGCTCACGCAACTCGCGCCCCTGACGGCCTGGTCCGAAAAATGGGCGAAATCGCTCGGCTGAAACTCAGGCGGCTTCCTCTTCCGGTTCCGCGCCCGGCGTGTAGTTGAGGATCGGCGCCAGCCAGCGCTCGCATTCGGCAAGCTCCATGCCCTTGCGCGCCGCGTAGTCCACCACCTGATCGCGGCCGATCTTGCCGACGCCGAAATATTCCGACTGCGGATGGCTAAAATAGAGCCCGCTCACCGCCGCCCCCGGCCACATGGCGCAGCTTTCGGTCAGCTTCATGCCGATCTTCGCCTCGACGTCGAGCAGCTTGAAGAGCGTGCGCTTCTCGGTGTGATCCGGTTGCGCCGGATAGCCGGGCGCCGGACGAATGCCGCGATATTTCTCGGCAATTAAATCTTCGTTGCTGAGCTTTTCATCCGTGGCATAGGCCCAGAATTCGCGGCGCACGCGCTCATGCATATGCTCGGCAAAGGCTTCCGCCAAACGGTCCGCCAGCGCCTTCGACAGGATCGCCTTGTAGTCGTCATTCGCGTCTTCGAAACGCTTCGCGACCTCGTCCTCACCGAAGCCGGCCGTGACCGCAAACCCGCCGACATAGTCCTCGATGCCGGTTTCCTTCGGCGCGACGAAATCCGCCAGCGCCATGTTGGCGCGATCCGACGTGCGCTTCATCTGCTGGCGCAGCGAATGAAGCATGGCAAGCGTCTCCTTGCGCGCATCGTCCTCGAAGAGCTCAATGTCGTCGTCGCCAACCTGATTGGCGGGCCAGAAACCGATGACGGCGGAGGCCTTGAGCCATTTCTCTTCGACCATCTGCTTCAGCATGGCCTGCGCATCGTCGAACAGCCCGCGCGCCGCCTCGCCCACCTTGTCGTCCTTCAGGATCTGCGGATATTGCCCCGCAAGCTCCCATGTCTGGAAGAAAGGCGTCCAGTCGATATAGGGCACGAGCTTGTCGAGCGGATAGTCCTCGAAGACTTTCGTGCCGAGGAAGCTCGGCCGCGCCGGCTTGTAGCCCTCCCATTCGATCTTGAGCCGGTTGTCGCGCGCGGCGGCCAGCGTCTGCCGGTCCTTCTTGTCGCGCGCGCCGGCATGTGCGGTCGCCATCTGCGCATATTCGTCGCGAATGTCGGCAATGAACTTTCCGCGCGCCGTTTCCGAAATGAGATTCGACGCAACGCCCACGGCGCGGCTCGCATCCGTCACATAGATGGCCTGACCGCGCTTGTAGTTCGGATTGATCTTGACGGCCGTGTGGATGCGGCTCGTCGTAGCCCCGCCGATCAGCAACGGAATGTCGAAGCCCTCGCGCTCCATTTCGGCCGCAACGTGACACATCTCGTCGAGGCTCGGCGTGATGAGACCCGACAATCCGATGATATCGACCTTCTTCTCCCGCGCGACCTGCAAGATCTTGTCGGCCGGCACCATGACGCCGAGATCGATCACCTCGTAA
>JAHBYM010000172.1 GCA_019635975.1 Parvibaculum sp.
TTCCGCCTGATGGGCTTCGGTCATCGCGTCTACAAGAACTACGATCCGCGCGCGCGTGTGATGCAGCAGACCTGTCACGAGGTTCTGAAAGTCCTCGGGATCAAGGACGATCCGATGCTCGACGTGGCGCTGGAGCTGGAGCGGATCGCGCTCAACGACGAGTATTTCGTCGAGAAGAAGCTCTATCCGAATATCGACTTCTATTCCGGTATCACGCTGAAGGCGATGGGTTTCCCGACGACGATGTTCACCGTGCTGTTCGCGCTCGCGCGCACGGTCGGCTGGGTCGCGCAGTGGAACGAGATGATCGAGGATCCCGGCCAGCGCATCGGCCGGCCGCGCCAGCTCTATACCGGCGCGCCGCAGCGGGACTATGTCGAGGCCGGCAAGCGCAAGTAAGGGATTTACTTTCGCGAAGATTCGGGGCGCCTCGAAAAGGGGCGCCCTTTTTTCAAGCGGGAGACGCCTCAATAAGCTCCAGCACCGCGCGCGCGGCACGCCGGCTTGGCGCCTCGCCGCCAACGCCGATCCGGTCCCTGAGTTCGTTCAGATCGGCCAATGCCCGGGCCCGCTCCGGTGTGTCGTGCAGCAACGGCATCAGCCCTTCGGTCAACGCTTCAGGTGTACAGCGAAACTGAAGATATTCGCGCACCGACGGCCGGTCGAGAATGAGATTGACCAGCACGACGGATGGAATTTTCAGAATTCTGAGCGCAAACCAGCCGACAACGGCCTCCGCGCGATAGGCGACCACCATCGGAACGCGAGCGAGACCAAGCTCCAGCGACACCGTGCCGGAGGCGGCGAGCGCGGCCGTGGCGGCGTCGAATGCCGCGCGCTTTTCCATCTCTTCCTCGACGATGACGACATCGACCGGCCAGTTTGCAACCGCCGCTTCTACATGCGCACGAACATGGGGAACGACCGGTAATACAACGCGCAGGTCCGGGGTCTCCGCCGCGACGCGTCGCACCGTCTCACCGAAAATGGCGATCAGATGCTTGACCTCATTGAGGCGGCTACCCGGCAACACCAGCAGCAGGGGCGCATCCGGCAGTATTCCGTGTGAGGCACGAAAACGCTCGCCCGCGCCAGCCTCAGGCACGCGGTCGATTGCGGGATGTCCGACATAGACGCAGTCGACGCCGACAGTGCGCAGGAAGGCTGGTTCAAAAGGAAGCAACGCAAGAACGCGCCGGATATATTTTTTCATGGCGCGGGCGCGACCTCGCCGCCAGGCCCAGACGCTCGGCAGCACATAATCGACGATCGGAATGGACGGCGCCCGGCGCGCCACACGGCGCGCCACAAGATGCGTGAATTCCGGGCTGTCGATGACGATTAAAATGCCCGGCTTTTCGGCAACGGCGTGGTTCACCGTCTGGCGGATGCGTTTGAGGATCGAGGGCAGCCGCGGAATGATCTCGCGCGGCCCCATTACGGAGATATCCGTCATCGGGAAAATCGACGCGATTCCTTCTGTCGTCATGCGGGTACCGCCGACACCGGAAAAGCGGACGCGACCGCCAGTCATATCCTTCAACGCCGCCATCAGCTCGCCACCCAATGCATCGCCGGACGGTTCACCGGCCACCAGCATGATATGAGGTATGGCGGCGTTCATGTTCACCGCCCCGCCGCCGCAATGCGGGCGGCGCCGAGTCCTATGACAAAAAGGCCATGCGCGTCGGCGGCGGCGGCGACGGCTTCTCTATCGACAATCAGCGTACCACCCGCTTCGACGGCAATCCCCGCAAGGCCGGCGGCGGCCGCATTCTCGACCGTGTTTACGCCGATGGTCGGCATATCGACGCGACGCTCCTGGCCCGGCTTCGTCAGCTTGACCAGCACACCTTCGCGCGCGCCCGGCCGCCCGCGCAACGCGGGGTTCATGGCGGCGACACGCGCCAGCATGACATCGGTTCCCGTCTCATCCTCCGTCGCGACGACGGCGCCGCGGCAGGCGACGGCCCCCTGGCCGACGTCGCGTGCGCCGACATCCAGTGCCGCTCGAATGGCCGCGTCGATATCGGCGTTGTGCTCCGACGCGGGCGCCACCTTCGTGAGCACCGCTTCGGGGGCCAGCAAGCACTCCGCCACCTCATGCGCACCGATGACATGCAGACCGTGGTCCTTTTCCAGATAACCGGCAATGCCGCGCAGCAAACCATCATCGCCCTGCGCCAGCCAGCGCACAAGACGCGGCAGCAGTTTGATGCCAGCGAAATCAAGCCCGATCTTCGACAAATCCGGACGGTTGATTGCGCCGATCAGAACGATGTCCTTGCAACCGTTTTCCTTCAACAGACGAAGAAATTCGCCGTGCGCGCCGATGCGAACATGTGCATGGGGAAAGCGTTCGATTTCCTGGCTGACGTCGTCGTCGATTGCAACGATAAAGACCTCCCGTCCCGCGGCGACGGCAACATCCGCAAGTGCGGCGGGCAGCGGACCGCGGCCCGCCACGATCCCGAGCTTCCTGGGTCTATCGGTCATGGCGGTGGCGCATCGGGCTCACCCCGGCTTAGGCCGACCGGTCGTGTCTGGGCATGCAGATCGCCCGATCCGATTCCGCGCGGATAAATTCGACGATCTCCATCACTTCGGGCTCATCGGCGAAGCGGTCTGCCACGCGTTCCAGCCGGTCGCGCAATGTGCCATCCTCGGCGAATAAAACGCCATATGCGTCGCGCATGGCATGTATCCGGTCGCGTGAAAATCCACGCCGCTTCAGGCCAATCAAATTCAAGCCCATCAAAACCGCCCGGTTGCCGACGACGAGACCATAGGGAATGACGTCGTTCTCCACCGCACTCATGCCGCCGATAAATGCATGTTTGCCGACGCGGCCAAACTGATGAAGCGCAGCACCGCCGCCGAAGATGACGTAGTCACCGATCTTGCAATGACCGGCGAGCATCACATTGTTCGAAAAGACGACGTGATCTCCGATGATGGAATCGTGTCCGACATGCGAACCCGCCAGAAACGCGCAGTTGTTTCCAATTCTTGTGACCATGCCACCACCCTCGGTGCCGGGGTTCATCGTCACATGCTCGCGGATGAGATTATTCGAACCTATTTCGAGCCGGCTGGGCTCGCCCTTGTATTTCAGGTCCTGCGGCGCGTGACCAATGGTTGCGAAGGGAAACACCTGTGTTCCAGCGCCGATGCTTGTCCGGCCTTCGATGACAACGTGTGAATGCAGAACGACGCCATCGCCCAGAACGACATCCGGACCGACGACACAATACGGCCCCACCTTCACATCCGGGGCGAGCCGTGCCTTCGCATCGACCGTGGCGGTCGGGTGAACTTCCGTCATTTCGTTGCCTGATCGGCAATCATGGCGCCGAGATCGCATTCGGCCACGAGTTGCCCGTTTACGCGCCCCTCGCCGTGATACTTCCAGACGGTGCCGCGGCTCTGCAGTTTGGTTACATGGACGTGCAGGACGTCACCGGGTACAACCGGCTTGCGAAAGCGCGCACGATCAACCGTCATAAAGTACACAAGCTGGTTGGTGCCCGAAGTACCAAGATGGTTGATGACGAGTGCCCCGGCGGTTTGCGCCATCGCCTCGACGATCAGGACGCCCGGCATAACCGGATAGCCCGGAAAGTGGCCCTGAAAAAAGGGTTCGTTGTTGGTGACGTTCTTGATTCCGATCGCCGATTCGTCGCCCTTCATTTCGATGATGCCGTCGATCATCAGCATCGGATAGCGATGCGGAAGAAGCTCCAGAACGCGCTGAATATCGGCGCTATCGAGCGCTTTTGCCACTTCTGCCTCGCTCATGCCTCGTATCCTTCCAGTATCCGTATCGGGTTTTCGCTTTCATCCACCTTCAAATTACGGCGCACCGTCGCCGGTCGGTTTGGGCCGCCTTCCGAGCTTCCGCAACTCGACAACTTCGCGACGCCATTCGGACATGGGGCGCGCGGGAGCGCCGCCATATTGCTGACCGGCCGGAACATCGTGCACGACGCCGCCGCGTGCAGCGACCTGCGCTCCGGAATTGATCGTCAGATGACCGGCGACGCCTACTTGTGCTGCTAATACCACGAAATCTCCAAGTTTCGCACTCCCCGCGATACCGGTCTGGGCGACGATAATACAGTGACGCCCGATTTCCACGTTGTGACCGATCTGCACAAGATTGTCGATCTTGGTTCCCTCGCCGATCACCGTGTCGGGGCCGGCACCGCGATCCACCGTCGAATTGGCGCCGATCTCCACATCGTCCTGAATGATGACACGGCCGAGCTGAGGCACCTTCTCGTGCTTCGGCAGACCCATTGCGAAGCCGAATCCGTCCTGCCCGATACAGACGCCTGGATGCAGCATGACGCGGTCGCCAATATGAGCATGGCTGATCGTGACGTTGGAACCGATCGAGCAATCTCTGCCGACCGTGCAGGCCTTTCCGATGCTGGCATTTGCACCGATGATCGTCCTGTCGCCGATTTCGGCATGGGCACCGATCGACACACCGGGTTCGACCGTCACGCCCGCACCGAGTTTCGCCGTCGGGTGCACAGCCGCCGTCGGGGCGATCCGCGCGGTCTCGCCGAACGTGTCCGTTCCCTTCGTCGCTTCGGGATAGAACATCTGCGCCGCCAGCGCATATGCCCGATATGGTTGCTCCGACAGGAGCAAAGCAATGCTGGCGGGCGCGCGGTCCGCAAAGCGCGGGTGAACGATGCAGGCGCCCGCTTCGGTCATCGCGAACTGACTTATATATTTGGGATTATCGAGAAAACTCAGATCCTCCGAGCCCGCCGCCTCCAGCGAAGCGACACTCAGCACTTCACGTGTACCATCCGTGCCCGGCGCAAGCGTAGCGCCCGTACGCACGGCAATATCGTCGAGCGTACACGGGCCGCTATTCGCGAAGAAGCGTTTATCCGCCATGGCCGTCGCATATCGGCGGCCGCATCCCGGCGCGCCTCTCCGTCAGATCAATTGCCG
>JAHBYM010000173.1 GCA_019635975.1 Parvibaculum sp.
GGCGCGTTCGACATTGTAGTCGGCCGATTGCAGCAGCTTCAGGATGATGTTCTCGACGTCCTCGCCGACATAGCCGGCTTCCGTCAGCGTCGTTGCATCGGCCATCGTGAACGGCACATCGAGGATGCGGGCGAGCGTCTGCGCGAGCAGCGTCTTGCCGCAGCCTGTGGGGCCGATCAACAAGATGTTCGACTTCGCAAGCTCGACGTCGTTGTTCTTGGCGGCGTGATTGAGGCGCTTGTAATGGTTATGGACAGCCACCGACAGAACGCGCTTGGCGTGCTGTTGGCCAATCACATAGTCGTCGAGCACACCGCAAATTTCCTGCGGCGAGGGAACACCGTCACGCGACTTCACCAGCGAGGATTTGTTTTCCTCGCGGATGATATCCATGCAGAGTTCGACGCATTCGTCGCAGATAAAGACGGTCGGTCCCGCAATCAGCTTCCTGACCTCATGCTGGCTCTTGCCGCAGAAGGAACAGTAGAGCGTGTTCTTGGAGTCGCCGCCGCTCACCTTGCTCATAAAAACTCCTTAGTAACCCGCAAGCCGGTTCGGGTCCCGCTCACCACCCCTGCACCAACCGTGCCTGCCTTCCGATACCCGATCAAGTTGCCCGTAATCCTTGTACGCCGCGGCGCGAAATTCGGATGCCTTGCCGGTCACCTTGCGGACATACGAGCATGTTATTCCTTGAGGGATCAACATTTCATTACCCTCCATAACGGCTCGATGCCGCGTTTCCGTCGCGGCAGCACGGCTTTCAAAGGGCCCAATTCTCGCGCATTTGCCGCCGAATTCGGCAGGGCTGCGCTGGCGGCGCGAGCGGCCGCCTGCTCGAAAAGCGTTTGATTCAAGCCTTTTTGGCGTCGTCCTGCGGCCCGCGTACCACACCGACATGGTCGATAATGCCGAATTCGAGGGCGCGCTCCGGGCTCATGAAATTGTCGCGTTCCAGCGCGTCCTCGACCGCCTTCAGGCTCTGGCCGGTGTGCTTCACATAGATGTTGTTCAGACGTTCGCGAATCGCGATCGTCTCACGGGCATGAATTTCGATGTCAGTGGCCTGACCCTGGAAGCCGCCGGACGGCTGGTGAACCATGATGCGCGCGTTGGGCAGCGCGAAGCGCGAGCCCTTCTCGCCGGCCGCCAGCAGCAGCGATCCCATCGACGCCGCCTGCCCCATGCATACGGTCGCGATCGGCGGGCGCACATGCTGCATCGTGTCGTAGATCGCCAGACCCGACGTGACGATGCCACCCGGCGAATTGATGTACATCGAGATTTCTTTTTTCGGGTTCTCGGCTTCAAGGAAGAGAAGCTGCGCGGTCACCAACATCGCCATGCCGTCTTCGACCGGACCGGCGACGAAGATGATGTGCTCCTTCAGCAAGCGCGAGAAAATGTCATAGGCGCGCTCGCCGCGATTGGTCTGTTCGACCACCATCGGCACGAGGTTCATGTAGGTTTCGATGGGGTCTTTCATTCTCTCTCCTGAGCGTCGGCCCGTTTCCGGCACTGAGATGGTTCGAGGCGCAATGCGGCTCGCCTCCCGCCTCAAGCCGGGATAACCCGATTCGGTAAATGGACGGTTCAGAACTCTACCGCAAGAGGAATATAAGATCAGTTACGGCCTATTTCGCCCCCTGCGACATAGGGGGCTTTTGCCGCTACGTCAGGCAGCCCTAGCCGCCCATCCCTCAGATGCAGACACTGGCAAGCGGCGGGAAGCCGTTGAACCCGACGGCCGAATAGGTGGTCGTGTAAGCACCGGTGGCCAGAATCCAGACCTTGTCGCCGGCGGCCAGCGCCGTCGGCAGGCGGTAATCGGTCTTTTCGTAGAGAATATCGGCGCTGTCGCAGGTCGGGCCGGCCAGCACGACGGGCGAGGTTTCGCCGCCATTTTCCGCCGCCGCGTCGCGCGAGGTAAGCAAGCGATACTTGATCGCCTCGTCCATGGTTTCGGCAAGGCCGTGGAACTTGCCGGCATCGAGATAGACCCATCGTCGGGCATCGTCGCCACCCTTTTCCGAAACGAGGACGACTTCGGCCTGGATGACGCCGGCGTCGCCGACGACGCCGCGGCCGGGCTCCACGATCACTTCGGGCTGGTTGTCGCCGAAATGGCGGGCCAGCGCTTCGCGGATCGCCGCGCCATAGGCCGGGATCGAGGGCACGTCGGTGCGGTAGCGCGACGGGAAGCCGCCGCCCATGTTGACCATGCGCAGCGCCACGCCACGCGCCTCGAGCTCGCGAAACAGCGAGACCGAGAGTTCGAGCGCCTTGTCGTACTGCGTAAGGTCGGTCTGCTGCGAACCGACATGGAAGGAGATGCCATAAGCATCGAGACCGAGTGCCTTGGCGCGCGCCAAGAGATCGACCGCCATTGCCGGCTCGCAGCCGAACTTGCGCGACAGCGGCCACTCGGCGCCTTCGCACTCCATCAGCACACGGCAATAGACCTTCGATCCCGGTGCGACGCGGGCGATCTTTTCGAGCTCGGGCTCGCTGTCGAAGGCGAACATGCGCACGCCTTTTCCATAAGCCTCGGCGATGTCGCGCTCCTTCTTGATCGTGTTGCCGAAGGAGAGACGATCCGGCGAGACGCCGTGCGACAGGCAGAGGTCGATCTCACCTATGCTGGCGGTGTCGAAGGCCGAGCCGAGACGGGCCAGCCTCGCGACGATTTCGTCGGCCGGGTTCGCCTTCACCGCATAGAAGACGCGCGCCTCGGGAAGCGAGCGCGCCAGCTCCTCGAAGTTGTGGGCGACGATATCGACATCGACGATCAGGCAGGGCGACGGCAGGTCGGCCGTCGCGATGTAGCGCGCGATCTTGGGCGGCAGGCCGCCGCGATCCGATGGCAGCTCGGCCGCCTGCGGCACGAGGCGCAGGCGCGGCTTGCGGCCCTTCGCCGTCCTGGTGGACGGAACGGACGTCGCGATTGCTTTGGAAGAATTGCGCGAACGGGCACGGGGGCCCTGCTCGGAAGCGAACATCGTCAACACCCTTTTTCAGACCCGGTACTCAGACCGGCGTGATCCAAAAAGGACGCTTCCGTCGTTGCATAAACCTGCCAGGGGCCAGCGGCACGTGCGTGTGCGTCTTGTGATGCGCGGAGATATAGGTATCGCTGAGTCTGTGCAACAGGTAATTGGGCCGCCGGCAAAGTTTTTTGCTAACAAATTCTTAATGCGCCGGCTGCCAATTGTGGCCGAATTATGCGCGCGAAATGCGAAAGGCCCGGAGGGTTGCTCCGGGCCTTTGCCGTCAGCGCTTCGAGCGCGTCAGTCTTCCTTCTTTTTCTTCGCCGCCGGCTTCTTCGCGGCGGGCTTTTTGGCGGCGGCCTTCTTTGCCGGCTTCGCCTCACCATGATCGTGGTCGTGATCATGGTCGCAGTTCTCGTCGTGGACGTGCTCTTCCGCTTCGGGATCGGCAAAGAGCGTCTCGCGGTCGACGGTTTTGTCCGTCACATCGGCCAGTTCGGCGATGAAGTCGACGACCTTGTCCTCGAAGATCGGGGCGCGCAGTTCCTGCACGGCTTGCGGGTTCTGCTGGTAGAACTGATAAAGCTGGCGCTCCTGGCCGGGGAACTGGCGGGCACGCTCGGCGAGCGCCTGGTTCAGTTCCTGCTCGGTGACGGAGATGTTGTTCTTCTCGCCAACTTCGGCCAGCAACAGGCCGAGGCGGACGCGGCGCTCGGCGATCTTGCGGTATTCGGCCTTCACCTCTTCCTCGGGTTCATCGAGATCGGCGGCCGTCTTGTTCTGGTGGCTGAGTTCGTGCTCGAACTGCTTCCAGATCTGCTCGAACTCCTGTTCGACCATCGAGGGCGGCAGCTCGAAATCGTGCAGCTCGTCGAGCTTGTCGAGCATGGCGCGCTTCAGGTGCATGCGCGACATGCGCGTGTAGTCGTTCCTGATCTGGTCGGCGAGCGCCTCGCGCAGCTTGGCGAGTTCATCGAAGCCGAAGCGCTTGGCGAGCTCGTCGTCGATCGTCACCTCGGCGGGCGCCTTCACTTCCTTCACCTTCACCTCGAAGACGGCGTCCTTGCCGGCGAGGTGTTCGGCGCCGTAGTCGGCCGGGAATGCAACCTTGACGGTCCTGTCTTCGCCGGTCTTGGCGCCGACAAGCTGTTCCTCGAAGCCCGGGATGAAGCGGCCGGAGCCGAGTTCCAGACTGGCGTCTTCCGCCGAACCGCCCTCAAAGGCGACATCGTCGATCTTGCCGACGAAATCGACGGTCAGCAGATCGCCGTTCTCCGCCTTGGCGCCTTCTTCGCGCGGCTCGAAATTCTTCTGGTTTTCGGCGAGGCGTTTCAGCGCTTCGTCGATGTCGGTGTCCTTCACCTCGGCAACGAGCCGTTCGACGGAAACCTTTGAAAAGTCTGCCAGTTCGAAGGCCGGCACGACTTCGAAGCTCATCTTGAAGGTGAGGTCGGCCTTGCCGTCCATCACCTGCTCGATTTCACCCTCGAGATCGATCGACGGCTGGAAGGCCGGCCGAAGCGCTTCATCGGCCAGCGCCTTCTGGCTCGACTCGCCGACGGTTTCCTGGATGATCTCGCCCATAACCTGCTTGCCGAAGGTCTTGCGCAGATGGCTGACCGGCACCTTGCCGGGGCGGAAGCCCTTGAGGCGAACCTGGTTTTTCATTTCCTCGAGCTTGGCGCCGAGGCGGGCTTCGAGATCCTGAGCGGGAACCTGAATCTTCAATTCGCGCTTCAGACCATCCGTGTTGGTGACCGTGACCTGCATCTTCCAATCCATTGTACTTAAAGGGGTTTCGGTCTGGTGCGGGCGGAGGGACTCGAACCCCCACACCTTGCGGCACTGGAACCTAAATCCAGCGCGTCTACCAATTCCGCCACGCCCGCCATGGGCCGACGACGAGGCCCGACAAGAGCCAGCCGCTCCCCAATTTGGCGCTCTCTATATCAAGGGGTTTGGGCGATTGCCAGCAAAAGAGC
>JAHBYM010000174.1 GCA_019635975.1 Parvibaculum sp.
ATGCGCCGCGCCAGCCTTTCGGCGACCGCCTGCTTCGGCAGCAGCGGCCAGTCCTCCTGACCGTCGCGCGTGATGAGGTGAACCGTGTTGAGGTCGCCGCCCATCACGCCTGTCGCCGGCGATACGTCATTGGCAACGATCCAGTCGCAACCCTTGCGCGCGCGCTTGGCGACCGCATGTTCGATGACTTTTTCGGTCTCGGCCGCGAAGCCGATGACGAGAAGCGGCCGGTTGCCGGTCAGATGCGACAGCGTCGCCAGAATGTCGGGGTTCTCGACCAGCATCAGCGCCGGCGCCTGTTCGCCCGGCGCCTTTTTGAGTTTCTGTTCGGCGTCGCTGGCGACGCGCCAGTCGGCAACGGCCGCCGCGCAGATCGCGATGTCGGCCGGCAACGCCGCCTCGCAGGCCGACAGCATTTCGCGCGCCGTCTCGACGCGCGTCACGGTAACGCCGGGCGGCGAGGGCAGGTTGGTCGGACCGGAAACGAGAACCGTCTCGGCGCCGAGCCGCGCCACGGCCTGCGCGATCGCATAGCCCTGCTTGCCGGACGACCGGTTGGCGAGATAACGCACCGGATCGATCGGCTCATGCGTCGGCCCCGAGGTGATGAGCACGCGCTTGCCTTTCAGCGGCCCGCCGCCCGGAAAGGCAAGTTCGGAGAAATGCGCTTCGATGGCCGCGAGAATCTCGGCGGGCTCCGCCATGCGCCCCGGTCCGTATTCGCCGCAGGCCATGTCGCCTTCGTTCGGGCCGACGAAATCGACGCCGTCGGCAAGCAGCGTTTCGAAATTGCGCTGCGTCGCGGCATGCGTCCACATCCGCACATTCATGGCCGGTGCGATCAGCACCTTCTTGTCGGTGGCGAGCAGCGCCGTGGTGGCAAGATCGTTGGCGAGGCCGTGGGCCATCTTCGCCATCAGGTCGGCGGTCGCCGGTGCGACGACAAGCAGGTCCGCATCGCGCGACAATTCGATATGCCCCATCTCCGCTTCGTCGGTCAGGTCGAAGAGATCGGCATAGACCTTGTCACCGGTCAGGCTCGATACTGACAGCGGCGTCACGAACTCATGCGCCGCTTGCGTCATGATTGCGCGCACCGAGGCGCCGCGCTCCTTGAGCCGCCGGATCAGCTCCAGACATTTATAGGCTGCGATGCCGCCGCCGATAATCAGCAGCACGCGCCGTCCGCTCACTGTGCTCTCGGCCAAGCCCGTCTCCTCGCATCGCCGCCGCGGCAGGCGACCTCGCAAAAAGGTTCTGCCACGTTCCGCGTGAAAACATAAGTATTCACGCCCAAGATTTGTAGATCAAAATCATCGACAGGGAAAGAAAGGAAATAAGACCGGATTTTCTTTAGATTACATAAGGTTGGCGAGCAGCAGTGCCGCCAGCGCGCCGATGGCCAGCCATAGAAGCGGCCGCGCATAGCCCGAGCGCCGCTCCTGCGCGCGGGCGATGGCGTCGGCGGAGGAAGGGTGGATGCGCACGCCTTCCTCATCGACATTCTCGGCCAAGAGCCGCGCCGTGCGTTCGGCGCGGTCGAGCACATCCGGCAGATGGCTCATCATGCGGCCGAGCTGCAACGCGCCGGCTGCTGCTTCCTCGATGCGCGTTTCGGGCGCCATGCGCTCGATCATCCATGCCTTCAGGACCGGCTCCGCGCTCTCCCAGATATTGTGATCGGGATCGAAATGCCGCGCGACGCCCTCGACGACGACCATCGTCTTTTGCAGCAGGATCAGTTCGGGCCGCGTCTTCATGTCGAATTGCTCGGTCACCTGGAAAAGCTGCGCCAGCAGTTTTCCCATCGACACTTCACGTGCCGGCCGCCCGAAAATCGGCTCGCCGATCGAGCGCAATGCCTGCGCAAAAGCGTGAATGCTTTTCGAGTTCGGCACATAGCCGGCTTCGAAATGAATTTCGGCGACGCGTGTGTAATCTCGGGTGATGAAGCCATAGAGAATTTCGGCGAGGAAACGCCGCTCGGTCGCACCGATGCGCCCCATGATGCCGAAATCGACCGCGACAAGCATGCCATCCGCATCGACGAAAAGATTTCCCTGATGCATGTCGGCATGGAAAAAGCCGTCGCGCATCGCATGTGTGAGAAAAGATTGAATGACCTGCCGCCCGAGCCGCTTCAGATCGTGCCCGGCGGCAACAAGCGCGGCGCGGTCGGACGCGGCGATGCCGTCGATCCATTCCATCGTCATCACGCGCCGTGCGGTTCGCTCCCAGTCGATCTGCGGCACGCGAAAGCCTGTATCCTTCGCGATGTTCTCGGCCATCTCCGACATCGCCGCCGCTTCGAGCCTGAGATCCATTTCGATCTTCACGCTGTCGGCAAGCGTCTGCACCACTTCGACGGGCCTGAGGCGGCGCGCCGGCGCATAGACCCGTTCGACGGTTTCGGCTGCCCAGAAAAAACTGTCGAGATCGGCGGCGAAGCGCGTTTCGATGCCGGGCCGCAAAACTTTCACCGCGACATCGCGGCTTTGTCCGTCCTCGCCCTCCGGCAAGGTCCGCGCGCGATGCACCTGGGCGATCGATGCCGCGGCGATCGGTTCGCTGAAGGCGCTGAACAGTTCCTCGACCGGCTTGCCGATGCCTTCCTCGACAATGGCGCGCGCCTCTTCCATCGAAAAGGGCGGCAGCTTGTCCTGCAGCGAAGTGAGGTCCCGCGCCAGTTCGACGCCGATAATGTCGGGCCGCGTCGCCAGAAATTGTCCGAGCTTGATATAGGAAGGCCCGAGCGCCGCCAGCGCGGTTGCGAGCCGCTCGCCCGTGCTCCCGGTCATGTCCTGCGGCGGCGCTTCCCAAGGGAAACGAATTTTCGCCAATGGCAGCAGCGCCAGCAGCGCCGCCGGCATCTCGCCGCGCAGTTCAAGCGGCATCAGCGCGTCGTGACGGCCGAGAATGCGCGCCGCGCGGGCAAGCCGTCCGATGGAACGAAGGGTGCGCAGCATCGTCAGAGACGCCAGCCCGAATGCAGCGCCGCCACGCCGCCGGTAAGATTGCGGTAGCTCACCTGGCCGAAGCCGGCCTGTGCGATCATCCGTTTAAACGTCTCCTGATCGGGAAAGCGCCTGATGCTCTCGACGAGATACTGGTAAGGCGCGCCATCGCCCGTTACCCATTCGCCCATGCGCGGGATCGCGGCAAAGGAATAGGCATTGTAGATTTCCTCAAGCCCCGGCACGGCGACATGGGAAAATTCGAGACAGAGAAAGCGTCCGCCCGGTTTCAGCACGCGCCTGGCATCGGCAAGCGCCCGTTCGATATGCGTCACGTTGCGAATGCCGAAGGCGATGGTGTAGGCGTCGAACGAGCGGTCGGGAAAGGGAAGGCGCTCGGCATCGCCACAGGCAAACTCGACCCGGCCTTCATAAGCCTTCGCCTCGGCGCGGGCCCGGCCGACGCCGAGCATGTGTTTGTTGATGTCGCAAACCGTCACTTGCGCGCCGGCGCCCGCCCGGTCGAGAAAACGAAACGCGATGTCGCCGGTGCCGCCGGCGACATCGATCAGGTGGAAGGGCCGTGGCGTTCGCGGCGGATTGAGCCAGTCGATCATCGCCTGTTTCCAGGCGCGGTGAAGCCCGCCGGACATCAGATCGTTCATCAGGTCGTAGCGCTCGGCGACCTGTTCGAAGACCTCGTGGACGAGCCTTGCCTTTTCGCCTTCGCGGACGGTCCGGAAGCCGAAATGGGTCTCGCCGTCCGGGCCTCCGGAAGTGCCCGTTTCGGCCCGCATTTTTGCATCTGCGCTCATGCGCCGGACCATAGCGCGCCGCCGCCGGGGGCGCTACTTTGATCCCCCGCCTCTGACGAAAGCCGCCATGCCCGAACTTCCCGAAGTCGAAACCGTCCGCCGCGGCCTCGCGCCCGCCCTTGAGGGCCGCCGCTTCGCGCATGTGACGCAGCGCCGGCCGGACCTCCGATTTCCGTTGCCGGAACGTTTCGCCGCGCGGTTGACGGGACGGCGCGTCTCCCGCCTCGAACGCCGCGCCAAATACATTCTGGTGCATCTCGATGCGACGCCGAAGGCGGCGGAAGAAGTGCTGATCATGCATCTCGGCATGTCGGGCCGGTTCACCATCCATGAACCCGACGGCGCGCGGGCGCCCGGCCGGTTTCATCACGGGATGCCGGGCGCCGAACGCCACGACCACATCGTCTTCGACATGGAGGGCGGCACCCGCATCGTCTATGCCGATCATCGCCGTTTCGGCTTCATGGACCTCGTGCCGGAGGCGGCGCTGATGGAGTGCGCGCTTCTCGCCGGCATCGGGCCGGAGCCGCTCGGCAATGAATTTTCGGGCCCCGTCCTCGCCGAACGTCTGGCCGGCCGCCGGGCGCCGATCAAGGCGGCGCTGCTCGACCAGCGCACCGTCGCGGGTCTCGGCAATATCTATGTCTGCGAGGCGCTGTTCCGCGCCGGTCTCTCGCCCCGGCGCATCGCGGCGACCGTAGCGACGCCCGCGCGTTCCGCGCGCCTTGCGGCCGCCATTCGCGATGTTCTGGAAGAGGCGATTGTGGCCGGCGGCTCGACCTTGCGCGACTATGCGCATACAGATGGCGAGCTTGGTTATTTCCAGCATTCCTTCGCGGTTTACGGGCGCGAAGCCGAAGCCTGTTCAAAGCCGCGCTGTGGCGGTACCGTGTCCCGCATTGTGCAATCGGGCCGGTCGACCTTCTTCTGTTCATCCTGCCAGAGGTGACGACGCAAATGACGAATGTCCCAAATTTCTGGCGCTCTGTCTTCGCCGTGCTGCTGCTGTGCATATTGCCGTCGGCGGCGCTTGCCGAGGGCGGTTATCTCGCCGATGTCGACGACATGCCGCTGATGGCGGGCCTGAGCGAAACCGGCGACAGCGGCATCATCTTCGACAAGCCCGGCGGCCGCATCGTCCGCGCAGTCCCCCCCCCCCCCCCCCC